>JAYEOK010000254.1:0-28316 GCA_034722915.1 Thermodesulfobacteriota bacterium
ATTACACAGACAGGAAGGTGATAACAGAAAAGGGGTTAAGCCAATACTGGCTTAACCCCTTGTTTTATAAATGGTGCCCGAAAAGAGAATCGAACTCTTACAGCCATAAGGCCGAGGGATTTTAAGTCCCTTGCGTCTACCAGTTCCGCCATTCGGGCAATATTTTATAAGTTTATTACCTTATCAACCATTGAAAGACAAGAACAAAAGCAAAGTGTGTTCCGGCCTTTTCATTCAGCAGGACAGCTTATCTGTCGTAATTTTGCATCGTAATCGAAATTATCATCGTGATCAGAAGTATGGCATGCGAGGCAAAGGTTTTTGTCTGGCAACCGAACTAATTTGAATTGTTCAGGGCTGACACTATGGTCTTTTCCAGCACCGTGGCAGGATTCACAGCCCACTGATTGTAACTCCTCAGGAAAAGACAGGAGGTGTTTTCGGGGTTGGTTATTGATAGTTGCATTTTGCATGTCAAGCGTTAGATGGCAGGGAAGACATTCCAGATCAAGGTTTTTATTTTTTTGGGTAAGGGTTGCGTAAGCCGTTGCATGCCTGGTGGTTTTCCAGAAGTCTGTCTGGACAGGGTGGCAGGTTTCACATACACGAAACCCGGTCATGCGACCATCGTGCGTTATTGCGTTGTTTTTGTCTTTTTGCCTGGCAGTTGCATTTTCTTTTTTATGTAACTGCCTGATTTCACGGTTCAGGTTATTTAATAGTTCGTCCGTTGTCGGGTCGTTAGGCAGGTTTTTTTTCAACCCTATAAAACGGTATTTGTATTGATCTTCAGTTATTCCATTTGTTGTTTCTTTAATGCTTGTCTCTTTAAGAGAGGCTATTTGACCATTGAGTGTTTCCTTCTCTCCAGTTAAGCGGGTGATAGTGTTTTTATATTTTTCAGCGTTTTCGGCAACCGTTGCTTTTTTTTGTAATCGACTCAGTTGCCAATTAATAGAACCCAGTTTATTCTGCAGGTCGGCAATCTGTTTGGCACTGTTTTGGCCCCATTGTCGCTCTTTTCCTAGAGTAATATCGAGTACTCCCTGAAATTTACCCTGTTTTGCAGTCTGGGTTAGAAGGCAACCGTTCACTAATTGTGGGGAAACATTTCCTTTGTGTTGATCAGCACTGATCAGGAGATGAATATCAGAGTATTGTTCTGCAATAAGACTGTTTTCTTTATGGCTGAGGCTGGAGAGCAGAACGATGAAGGGATCTTTTTTTTCTTTGTTTATCTGAGCAAGCAGACCCGGAAGTACTGTTTGCCATGTATTTATTTGAATACCGGTTGGGACCTGGTGGGGGGCTGCCGTAAGTGCAGTAATCACTATCTCGGTGGCTTGTATTGTTTTGTCTATCCACTGTTTGAAAATTGGCTTTCCATTATCATCCATAATATTGGCTGAAAGCCACGGGAAGCCGTTATTCGTACTGTTGCGTAGAAATTCCACACCTCCGCTTAAGTCCAGAGGGCCAACTCCTACTGCATCATAGCCAAGGTTTTGATAGATTTTGAGGATGCTGTCGGCAGTGAGTCGTTCCTGATTTACACCATCTGTAAGTGTATTTCGCTTAAAGAGAAGGTTTCCGGAATCAACGAGAAGTTTTTGATTGTCATTCTGTTTGCTGAGAGTTTGAATCTGAAATGTTTTTTTGGACAGACCGCCCAACTGGCTGGATTTTCAACCACAGGGTTCTGTTTCACCCTGAATATTCCCTGAGAAGAACAGGAGCAAAGGTGAAGCTGAACCAGCCTGTGAGAAAGGCACTGATACAAAGAAAAAGAAGATAACAAAGAGTGACAGTATTGTTTTTGCGTATGGTTTTTCTGGATTATGCATTGTTTTTTTTCTGTTTAAGGATCGTTTGCCATTTTTTCAGCCTGTCTTTGACAAGGGCTTCATAGCCACGGGTTGTAGGAAAATAAAACTGTTTTTTATTTATTTCCGGAGGCAGATGATCCTGGGCAACAAGAGCGCCATCAGCATCATGAGCATACTTATAGTTCTTTCCATAGTTAAGGTCTTTCATTAATTGAGTTGGAGCATTCCGCAAATGAAGAGGTACCGGAAGAGTGCCGGAACTACGGATGCATTTTCGTACCTCTGATTCAGCCTTGTACATGCTGTTACTTTTGGGTGCGGTGGCCAGATAACTGACAGCCTGAGCGAGCGCCAATTTTCCTTCGGGAAGGCCAAGAGTGTGGTAGGCATCTCTGCAGGAGATTGTATGAATCAAGGCCTGGGGATCAGACAGGCCAATATCTTCAGAAGCAAAGCGAATCAGGCGTCTGCAAATATAAAGCGGATCTTCTCCTGATTCCAGCATTCGATAAAGCCAATATAAACTTCCGTCAGGATCAGAATCGCGAAGACTTTTATGCAGGGCAGAAATAAGATTGTAATGTTCTTCACCATCCTTGTCATATCGAAGGGCTGTCTGTTGGGCAGCTTCACTGATATCTTCAGGTGTGATGGTAGCTGAGGGTTCTGGAGCAGTTTTGTTGCGATGGAGGACAAGAGCAGCAGCTATTTCCAGAGTGTTCAACCCTTTTCTTGCATCACCATCAGCCAGTCCAGCCAGGAGTTCCAGGCTGTCTGTATCAAAAGTAAGTTTATTGTTACCAAGGCCTTGTTCTGTATTGTCAAGGGCTCTTTGGAAGATGATTCTCAAGTGTTTTTTGCTTAAAGAGTTGAGAACTAATATTCGGCATCGTGAAAGGAGGGGCGCGATGACCTGGAAAGACGGATTCTCAGTTGTGGCCCCAATAAGCGTAAAAAGACCATTTTCTACATGGGGAAGAAAGGCATCCTGTTGACTCTTGTTGAAACGATGGATTTCATCAATAAAAAAAATGGTTCCTCGTTGCTCGCTGTCACGGATTTTTTTTGCCTGCTCAACAACATTCCGCACTTCTTTAACCCCTGAGAGAACAGCAGAAAAATAAACAAAATCAGCAGAGGTCGAACGTGCCAGGATTCGAGCGAGTGTTGTTTTTCCGGTGCCTGGTGGTCCCCAGAGAATAAGAGAAGGGAGAATATCTGATCCAAGCATACTTTCCAGAAGTTTCCCTTTTCCCAGTAGATTTTCCTGTCCTGCGATTTCGTCAAGCGATTGTGGGCGCATACGTTCGGCAAGAGGTCTTCTGTTTTCCATAATATCGTGTATGCCAGACAGTAAGGGCTCGGTAAAAAATAACTTGGACTTTCCAATTCGTAACTGCACCACATCTTCAGCCGATTTTATATATTCACAATCCTCACGTAGCCAGCTACGCTGCGGTTGTGAATATATAAAATCGACTGAACCTGTAGCACATTTATGACCGGAAAATGCCAAGTTGTTTTTTACCGAACCCTAAGAGGGGACAGTCTTCCGGACAACTCCTTATTTTTCTTTTTTTGTGACCTGAAGAACAATAGTATCTATTTGAACCAGATCATTAACCATCAGTTTTCTGCCTCGACGAATTTCCAGATTGCCATTAACAAGAACTTCGCCCTCCGTAATTCTAATTTTTGCCTCCAATCCATCCTGGACAACATTGGCAAGTTTTAGAAACTGGCTTAATCGAATGGGTTCTTTGTTGATGGGTATTGCAGTTGTTATGTTCATTTTGTGATTGTTTTGCTGTATTGCAGGTAAGGAACGGAGCGTTAATAACTTGAACAAAATCGCGCTTGGATTTAGGTCATGTTTGACCGATCTGATTGAACAAAGCCGCAGGCGTAGCGGGCTACGTTGAGGACTTTGTGATTGATGATCGGCCAAAGATGGCCTGAAGACAAGATGCGAGATGTTCAAGTTATTTACGCTCCGTTCCTAAGCTTTGTTCATTGTTGGACGATAAATAAAAATAGTATCAACTTACCGTTCAGCATCGAGGTTAGAGGGTAGAGGTTAGAATCATTTTAAACCACACAAATATTCTTGTCGAGTATGAATGAACAGGAAAATAATGATATATTACTGTATGACAAGCAACGCGGATGATTTCTGAAATAACTTATGGTAACATACAAAACAGTTTAGCTAAGGGGAATATAAAAAAATTATGAACAAGCCCTTACCATATGAAATTAATGTTTTTTGAGGTGTGAAATGAAGTTACAGGATCCTACCTTATTCAGGCAGGAGTGCTATATAAACGGGACATGGGTGGATAGCAAGGATAGAATTGAAGTTTTGAATCCAGCGGATAACAGTGTCATAGGATCTGTGCCATCGCTTGGGGGTGACGAAACTCAAAAAGCTATTAAGGCTGGTCAGGACGCATATATTTTATGGAGAAAGCTGACCGCTCAACAGCGTTCAGGCTATCTTAGAAAATGGTTTGATTTGATTGTGAGTCATAAGGCCGATTTGGCGTATATTATGACCAGTGAACAGGGAAAACCTCTGGTAGAGGCCGAAGGAGAAATTCTGTACGGCGCGGCATATGTGGAATGGTTTGCTGAAGAGGCAAAAAGAGTTTATGGCGATACCATCCCCATGTCTCAGAAAGGCAAACGAATTGTTGTTCTCAAGGAACCCGTCGGGGTCTGTGCGGCGATTACTCCATGGAACTTTCCTTCAGCTATGATTACAAGAAAGGCTGCTCCGGCCCTTGCTGCTGGTTGCAGCGTGATTGTAAAACCTGCGGCTCAAACGCCTTTTTCTGCGCTTGCTCTGGCAGAACTTGCCCATCGTGCAGGTATTCCGAAAGGTGTTTTTAATGTAATTACCGGCCCTGCCAGAGAAATTGGGGCAGAATTCACATCCAGTCCCATTGTCCGGAAACTCAGCTTTACCGGATCGACTCCGGTGGGTAAGCAGTTAATGGCAGCGTGCAGTGAAACTGTGAAGAAGGTTTCCCTGGAGCTTGGCGGCCATGCTCCTTTTATCGTCTTTGATGATGCAGATATTGATGCTGCGGTTGCTGATGCTGTTGCTTCCAAATACAGGAACGCCGGGCAGACCTGTGTGTGTGCAAATCGATTCATTGTTCAGGAAGGAGTCTATGAAATTTTTGCAGAAAAACTGACGCGTGCCGTAAAAGGACAGTTACATGTTGGCTCAGGATTTCAGGAGGATGTAAATCAGGGGCCATTAATTGATCTGAATGCAGTTCTCAAAGTTGAGGAACAGATTAAAGATGCCTGTGATAAGGGAGCAAGAATTCTTGCCGGAGGAAAACGTTCAGGAGAAAGCGGGTATTTTTTTGAACCAACTATCCTTGTTGATGTCACAACAGAGATGATAATCGCCAGGGAAGAAACTTTTGGCCCTGTGGCACCACTTTTTGTTTTTAAAGAAGAAGAAGAAGGCGTTGCCATGGCCAATGATTCCGAATATGGACTTGCGTCGTATTTCTTTAGTCGTGATATGGCCCGTTGCTGGAGAGTTACAGAGGCACTGGAGTATGGAATGGTTGGTGTTAATACAGGCATATTGTCTTCTGAGGCTGCTCCCTTTGGCGGCATGAAAGAATCGGGGATTGGTCGGGAAGGATCAAAGTACGGTATAGAAGAATATCTGGAGATTAAATACATGTGCGTTGGCGGTCTGGAATAGTATAATCAGAATTTGAATAGTGCCGGCCATTCCAAAAAATACTCGACAAAAGGTACTGTCTGCACTATGTACTCGTAATGTTGATGTCTTTTAAAAGTTTTATGAAGTAAAGATGGCGTCGTAAAAATTCTTCATCTGCTTCGTTGCTGCATTTTGTGTTTAATTACGACGTACCTTAGTACGCCGAAATCAAACAAAAAATGCGCGCCTCGCATATGAAGTTCTTTACTTAGCCATCGCAAATGCAACCTTTTTACGAGGTTGTCAAGTAAAAAGATATTGTTTTTTTTAATATGGCACAATGCTGAGCCCGGTAAACGGGAAGTAAGCCGGTAACACCGGTACTGAACTGAGTGCCGGCTTACCGTTCATCACCGGTGTAAGTGTGCTCGAATGTCCAAACATTTACAATTTAGTGGTTTGGGCTGTTTTCAGGTGCAAGCCGAATATTTACAAAACAAGAAAGCAGTTTATAAGTATTAATAACTCGAAAGGATGGAGAAACAACTATGAAAAATGAAATGATGTACCATAAAAGATTTATTTTTGCTTTGATCACTGTACTGCTTTTTGCTTTTGGTGGCTGTGCCCCAAAAGGTGATGTCTCTGCAGGTGACAGTTTGGATGGGCTGCCGTCCATGGCCAGCACTGCTGGAGACTTTGAGGATATCGAACTTCCTGCCGAGATGAGATTCTCCTATAAGAAAAGTATGTCCATTCGTACTGATTCATTTCGTGGCGGCATTATGTACTATACTGGTCGTGTAGATATGTATTCATTAAAAGAGTTCATCATTGCCTCCATGAAGCAACACAAATGGAAACTTGCTGGTGAAGTTGCAGGTGGGAATGTTCTTCTTGCCTTTACCAAACCCAGCAAGACATGCATGATGACTATAGAGTCCCATGGCTCAATGTCTGATACCACCCTTACCATGTATATCACAATAGATGAAACAGCAGCCAAAGATTTGAATGCCTTTGGAGAACCTGTTCGATAAACCAACAGACGCATACATTGGAAAAGTTTGTTTTGTCTATACCAGCCGTTACTTTCTGCCTTGGCAGGAGTAACGGCTTTTTTTGTTTTGCCTTCCTTTTGGTCTTGTTTGTTCAGGGGATTGCTGCTGCTGAAAGTTATGAGGCAGATGTCTTGAAATCTGCTTCTGCCGGTGATTCTCAGTCACAGTTTGCCTTGGCACTACTTTATGAGTATGGCAGTGACACTTTCACTCGAAATCCTGAGCAGTCGATCTTCTGGTTGGAAAAGGCAGGACATGAAGCTGTCGCCGGTGCCTGTTTGTATCTCGGCATGAAGTATGAATACGGAAACAGGGTTGCAAAGGACTTAAGCAAAGCTGCATGCTGGTATTCCTGTGCTGCCCGTCAGGATTGGCCTGCTGCGCAGTTTTTTCTTGCAGCACTCTATGAGCATGGCAAAGGAGTGGAGTTATCGCCTTATACAGCTCTTGCCTGGTTCGGAATGGCAGCTGAGTATGGGTATCCCGGGGCAGAAGAAGCATTTTTGAGACTCCTTAAGGCAACAGCTTATGAGAATATGGAAGAATTGAGCAAAAAACAAGAAATGCTGTTACAGGAGGATGCTGCTACTTGTAATTAACCCTAACACCTGCATAGCAATTTTTCTTAATTAATTGAAATGCTGATAATAGTGGCTTAAACAGACTTTGTACAAAAATCATGACTCACCTTTTTAGTGCCTTACTCCTCAAAAGCTGTCATAAAAAACAAGAAAATGAAAAGTTCGTTTAATGTTGGCAAGTTGGATATACCAACAAGGCACTTACACCCCACAAGGGGGGTACTGAAATGAGTGCCGGCCTCACTTACCGTTTACCGGTGTTAGTGAAGTTGTGAATCAATTAATTTTAAAAAATCACTACCCTTCGGGAGCGCCATGGGAACTCTATCTTCCTGAAACAAGACGCATCGCATAGGTTACTATAGCGCCACGCCTTGTTTCAGAAAGCTACAGCCCCCATGACGCTTGCAGGATTTAGGTTAAACTTATTTTCAATGATTTTTCTATATAGTACGATTTCCTTTCGTTTCTGGTATTAATTTTTGTATAATAACTGTAACTGTTTTGCAGTACCTCATCTTGGTACCCTGGGGGCACTGCTAAACACTTAAGCCCAAGGGGGTGTAACGTACCTTAACCAAATTATTTTCTGCAAAAAAGCCAGGTAAGCACTCTAAAGAAACCGGCTATAAAGCCTGACTCCGGGAAAAGAATTTATAAGGTACTAATAATTGAATTTTCAGTTTGATAATCTCGTAAAAAACTGTAGTTTTACTATACCATTAAATTTTTCTGTAATTTTTTGATTTGGCCGTGATTATTTAAAATAGATGGAAATTGATATAGACAAACAGAAACAGGCTCAGAAGAACGCAACAGAACTGATTGCCCAGGAAGAACTGAAGAGGGCAGAGCGTCGTTTGCTTAAACTGGTAGCCGACTTGGAGCAGGGGCGCAGTGAAGTGCTGCTAAACCATGAACTCCTTGAGAACCTGCCTGGTTTTCTTGCCACCTGCTGTCAGGCTGGTCACCTGGATCGGGTAAAAGTGTTGTTTGATAAACTCGGTGAGTGCGCCTGTAATGAAACCCGTCAACTTCGTGAGCGGGCAGTCATGGCACTGAGTCTTTGTCTGGAGGGGTTCCAGTATCAGGAACAACACGATCTTATAAAGCAGATAACAGGGATTCTTCTTCGTTGGCTTCGTGTGGAGACAGTCTTCTTTTCTGTTTGTGCCACAGTCTGCAGACAATTACAGACCATCGGCATTAGAATGCTGGAAGAGGGAACCTGGAAGGAGTGTGTTGAATTCCTTGATGTATTTCATCAGATTCAGTCAGGGATACAGGAGAAAAGTAACTCCATCCGCAGTGTTGTAAGTAGAGCCCAGGAAGGGATGGCCACTGATTATATTCTCGAAGAGCTGACTTTAGTCATTCTTCGGGGACGTGGCGAACGAAGACAAAATGCAGAAAATCTTATTATCCATCTTGGA
Source organism: Thermodesulfobacteriota bacterium (assembly GCA_034722915.1). Classification (GTDB taxonomy): domain Bacteria; phylum Desulfobacterota; class Desulfobulbia; order Desulfobulbales; family Desulfocapsaceae; genus Desulfocapsa. The sequence goes on from JAYEOK010000254.1 coordinate 8,593, forward strand.
ACCAGAGCCGCAGAGTACCTTCTTGACACTTTGCTTGCCTGTCAGAACAAAGAATATCGCCTCCGTTTGATAGGACTTGTTTCGGCAACAGGATATGCTGCTGTGCCAGTGCTCAAGGCCTCTTTTCAGAGAGATCTTCCGTGGTATGGTATCCGTAATATTATTCTGATGATTGCTGCAATGGATGACCCTGAACTTATTCCTATAATAATGCCTTGTCTGGGACATGAGGATATTCGTATTCAACAGCAGGTTCTCGATTGTATCTGTGAGGTGGCGGAAGAAAAAACCGGAAAGTATCTACTTGCTGCATTACCCCAGGTAAATGATGAACTCAAAGTAGGTTTAGTCGGCTTTCTTGGGCAACTTGGTGAAACCAGGGCCCATGAGGTTTTTCTTGATCTTTTAGCACAACGTGATTCATTTTCCCCGAACATTCGTGACGAATTACTGCAGAATCTGGCGATTCAGGTTCGTTTAAGTGATTCCATCAGAGCAGTCAATCTTTTGACCGAAGTTGTCAAAGAGCGTAGTAAACAATTCGATTCTAAAACAGATCCTGTCTCACAGGTAGCCGCCCAGACTTTGCAGATTCTTAAACCCCGTTTTGAACAGAAAGAATTGCCTGAAAAACCTTCGAAATATTCAGAATATGAAGAAAATTTTACAGATAAATATACTGAGTCTGTGTCTTTCGATAATGACTTGACGGCTCCAAGTTCTGCTGAACAAAATGTTCAACAAATTAATGAAAAAGTTACGGATCTGCTTGGAGAGGGGCAGGTCAGTGCTGCCGGTAAATTACTCTATGAAAAATGTATGGAGGCGGCAAAGGAAAAGAATTTTGATGAAGCTGAAATACTAAGAGATCGTATTCTTGAAATTGATCCTAACGCCCTTGCAGAAGTCATTAAAGCAGGAGAGATGATTGAAGGTGAGCGATCTTCGACAATCACTTTAAATCATATCAGTATATGGCAGGATTTATATGATTCATTGACCACAGAAGAGTTCAATGCTTTATACTATTCATTGCAATCGAAGGATTACCCAGCAGGTTCTGTTGTTGTGGAACAGGGAATGGATAATCCCTGTCTCTATTTTATCAACTCCGGCCAGGCCAGACTTACTTGTCGGAGGGGAAATGAAGAAATTTTTCTTAGTAAATTAGATCCGGGAGAAATTGTCGGATCAGAGCCGTTCTTTGATGTTTCTGTGTGGACAGTGTCCTTGACCGTTTTTGGGAAAACCAATTTACATGTTCTTGAAAGAAAGATTTTTCTCGAATTACTGGATAAATATCCAGCTATTGAACCATGTCTGGCTGATTATTGCCTGAAAACTGAACCAGTCCCTGAGCTGCTTAAACAGTCAGGAGCAGATCGAAGACAGTATGTTCGTTTTCCAGTCACTATTTTTGTGATGCATACGTTACTTGATGAATCCGGTAATCCAAGTATGAGAAGTTTTAAAGGTGAAATTGTTGATCTTTCCAGGGGAGGACTCTCTTTTAACATCAGGATTTCCAGAAAGGAAAATGCAAGATTGTTACTTGGCAGAGGGATCACCACAAGTATTCCTGTTGAAGGTGGGGAGGCAGTTGATTGTAGCGGTAATATAGTTGCCGTCCGTTCCCAAAACTATGTTGATAGCGATTATTCAGTTCATGTCCGATTTGGTGAACTACTTCCTGAAGACAAGGTTAAGAGCATTGTAAATGCATTATAGTGGTACTGTTGGCTGAAGGATGTGCCAGATAGAAAATAATCCCTTGAAAAAAAATCAACTTCCCGATTCGCTTTTTATCCAATCATGTTCCAGCTTGAAAAACAGGGTGCTTCCCGGTATACGTTGCAGCCCTCCGCTGGCACTGGCTCCAATGGTTGGTCTTTCTCACTCTGCCCTTCGCATTCTTATTCTTGAGCTTGGCGGAGTTGGATTGTTTTTCAGTGAAATGCTCTCCGTTGCCAGGCTCCCGATTGAAAATGAGATTGTCTCTCCCTTTCTTTGTCGTACTCCCGCTGAAGCTCCTTTTTTTTATCAGATATTTACAGGCCCGGATCAGGATATTGTGCCATCTGTTGAGAGATTGCATTCATTAAATGCCCAGGGAATTGATTTGAATCTTGGTTGTCCTGCCCCTGCTCTTCGTAAACAGGGTGCAGGTTCATTTATGTCCTCGGAAAGTGTCCAGAAAACAGTGGCTTCTTTAAGAGCTGCCACTCATCTTCCAATCAGTGCTAAAATACGTCTTGGCAGGGAGCTTGATGAAGACAAATTGATTTCTTTCTGTAAAATGCTGGTGGATGAAGGAATTGATCTTTTGACGGTACATGGTCGGCTGCAGGGAGAAAAATTTTGTAGAAGAGCACGTTGGGACTGGATAGGAAAAGTGAAATCTGCAGTACCGATCCCAATTATTGCCAATGGTGGTATTTTTAGTGTCGATGATGCCAGAAAATGTCTGGATCAATCAGGAGCAGACGGACTTATGCTTGGCAGGGGAGCGGTTTGTAAACCCTGGCTGTTTAAAGATATTGCAAAATCTCTGTATAATTATAATGTATCAACGCAAGTATCACTCAAAGATGTATATTTTCGTTTCGCTGAATTGCTGCAGCAACGGTTTTTACCTGAACGACGTCTGGGACGGTTAAAGCAGTTTACGCATTATTATGCTGGTAACTTTACCTTTGGTCACCATCTGGCATCAAGGGTACAAAACAGTAAAACTTTTAAAGAGGCGACTGAAACTGCTGCAGATTTCTTTGACGCAGCTGAGAGCAACATTTTTATAGCAGGTAAAGGAGATTCTGATGATTGATTTGGTGAAAAAAGCATTATTAACCGGCGTTGGAGCGGCAGCTCTCACAAAAGAGAAAATTGAAGAACTCGCTAAAGATTTTGTAGAAAAAGGGAAGATGACCGAACAGGAGGGCAGGGCATTTGTTGATGATCTTGTTACTCGTTCAGAAGACTCTCGCGTAGCATTTCAGAAACAGGTTGAATCTCTTGTGCAAAGCGCTCTTGGAAAGATGGATTTAGCTAAGAAAAGTGAAGTGGATGCCTTAAAGCTTGAAATTGAAAAGCTGCGTGAAGATCTGAATAAATCAACAGACTCATAAATGACAAGTTCGTAAAAAGGTCAAATATGAGATGGCTAAGTAAAAATCTTCATATGCGAGGCGCGTATTTTTTATTTGATTTCGGCGTACTTGGGTACGTCGTAATTAAATAAAAAATGCAGCAACGAAGCAGATGAAGAGTTTTTACGACGCCATCATAAATAGGTGGCATGCGAAACACTGCAAACAATCATATTCTGTCTGTGCCTGTTTGCAGCTTTTCTTGTATATACGGTTTGTTTTTTGTTAAGGAACGTACAATAAATAACTTGAACAAATTAATGCACCCCAAGGGCATTTCCTCCGGGGCATATTTTTTTTCGTCTTCTGTGTTGCTCGTTGCTCACGTAACCCGTTATGCTCCCGCCTCGCGCCTTGAATACGAAAAAAACTCCTATTAATTTTTGTTCAAGTTATTTATCTCCCGTTCCTAAGGAACGTACATTAAATAACCTGAACATCTTTCTTGCCCTTCGGAGTCTCGTGCCTCGCTTACCTGTTCCGCCAGCAATACTTTAAAAACCGTTACATACAGGGAGTATGCAAAGCTTTTTAAAGTGTCGCTGACGAAAAAATTGCGGTGAAATATGTTCAGGTTATTTAATTCCCGTTCCTAAGCGGTTTTGGGTTTACGCCCTTTTCGATGAAATGAACCTTTGCGTTTTCCCCTGTTCTTTTTGCCACTGACACCTTTTGTGATTTCGATGGAAACTGTTTTCCCATTTATTTCAGAGTGTTGAAAGGCGCCAAGTATTTGTGTAGTATATCTACTATCCACCTCCAGCGTTGCAGAATTTCGTAGAATATCTATTTGTCCTATCTTTATACGGCCCACATCCGGGATTTCATTAATTTTACCGATGAGTCCCTGGGGCATAATTCCCTGTCGCCTTCCAACATTGAGGCTGAATGTTGTGAATTTTTGTTTTGGATGTATGTCACGGCGTATGTCTCTTCTGTTCCTTTGCTCTCTCCTGCCACGTCGTTGTTCAGGTCTGTCAGAAACATTAAGGTCAGGGGCGTTTTTATAGTATTCAAGGAATCGGTTGAATTCCAGCGAGATAAACCGCTTTATAAGTTCTTCACGATCCAGGTGGGCAAGTTTCTCTGAAATCTTTTCATATAATGGTGCAATCTGGTCGTGATTCACTGTGACATTTGTCACATCATCAATCAGGCTGACCAACTGCTTATTACAAATTTCAACACCTGTTGGGATTTTGGATTGGATAAATTGCTTCTGCAGCTTTTTTTCAATCAGCCGGAGTTTGTATTGTTCCTTTGAGGTAATGATTACAATGGATACTCCTTTACGTCCTGCCCGGCCAGTGCGGCCACTTCTGTGAGTATAAGCCGCGGGTTCGTCAGGCAGGTTGTAATTTATCACATGAGTGAGATCATGTACATCGAGACCTCTGGCTGCGACATCTGTTGCCACCAGGATTTGAAGATTTTTGCAGCGAAATTTCCCCATGACCTGATCACGTTGGGCTTGTGAGAGATCGCCATGCAAAGCATCAGCATTATAGCCGTCTTGAATTAATTTGTTTGCAACCTCATTTGTTTCACGGCGGGTTCTGCAGAAAATGATGGAATAAATACTTGGGCTGTTGTCCACAATTCGTTTTAAGGCAAGGTACCGATTTCTGGCATGAACCATATAATACTCATGACGAATATTTTCAGCGCCGGCATTCTTGGTACCAATGGTGAGCTCAAGAGGATTAACCATGTACTTTCTGGCAATTGAAGCTACTTCTTTTGGCATGGTTGCGGAAAAGAGCAGGGTGTTTTTCTTTTTCGGGGTGTAGGCAAGGATAGCTGTGAGGTCGTCCTGAAATCCCATTTGCAGCATTTCATCAGCTTCATCAAATACAACATAATTGATACGGGATAAATCAACTGCTTTACGGCTTAGCAGATCTTTGAGGCGTCCTGGTGTTGCTACTATAATCTGAACACCTTTGCGCAGACTATTCATTTGCTGGTCAATGCGTGAACCGCCGTATACAGCCAAAACTTTAATTTTTTCAATATATTTTGCATAGCTTTCAATATCCCTTGCGACCTGTATGCAGAGTTCCCGGGTAGGGCAGAGTACAAGTCCCTGGGTATGCCGTTTGGCAGGGCTTACCCTTTGCAGAAGAGGGATTCCAAAGGCAGCGGTTTTTCCTGTTCCGGTTTGTGCCAGGCTGACGAGATCAACCTGTTTTTCAAGCATCAGGGGAATCACTTGTTCCTGGACTGCTGTTGGTTCTTCAAACCCCAGGGCTGACAGGGCTTTTAAGATAGTGTCGTGAATGCCTAGTTGTGTGAAATTTTTCATGGTTTTTTCGGACTGATTTCAGATATTAAAATAAAAAAACTGCGCAATCTTACTCAGGAAGGTTGCACAGTTTATATACAGGTCTTTCGTGATTATCAAAAATAATTATCTATTATGCTGGCCACTTTATGTCATGTAACAGATAAAGCAAGCTGTTTCTTGGTAACAACGAGGGAAGGAACAAAAAGATTATCGTCTGAATTTATCGCGGATTTTAGTGGTTACGGCTGTTAATTCCTGCAGTTGCATAGAGTGAAGCAGAAAGCCGTATAAAGCAGCAGAACCAGTTATTATGATAAAGAGGATAACACATGCCTGAAGGAGTCCACCGTTGAGTTGTTGAACAAAGAAAGCTCTGCTCCAGAGAAGTAAGCCTGCCATGGCTCCTCCTGCGATAATTATTTTACTGAGTGCCTTGAGCAGATAAGTGACTGAATACCCGCCAGTCTTAAGGTACAACACAACACTTAGAAAAATAAAATTCAGAATCATTGAGCAGGAGGTGGAAAGGGCAATGGCGAGATGTTGAAAAGAATCTATGGTCAGGTTGATGATGAGAATGTTTGCAGCCACGGCAAGAAAAGATGCAATTAGTGGATATTTAGTATCTTCAAGGGCATAAAAGACAGGAACCAGAATTTTATTTGAGGAATAAGCAAAAAGTCCTATTGCATATAAGGTGAGGGTGTTGGCAGTTGCAATGGTATCAAAAGATGTGAAAGCACCACGTTCAAAAATGATGTGAATAATGGGCTCAGCCAGAAGCATGAGGCCGATGGTTGCAGGAATTGTAAGGCTGAATACCATGGTAAGGGAGGAAACCATTGTTTCCTTCATACCTTGGGTGTCCTTTTTTGCAGCATGTCTGGCAAGAACAGGCATTGCTGCAATGGAAAGTGCCACGCCAAAGATGCCAATGGGGAGCTGAACAAGGCGAAAGGCATAATTGAGCCAGGAAACAGAACCTTCAACACAGGATGAGGCAAAGTTAGTATTAATAAAGATATTGATTTGAGTTGGAGAGAGGCCAATAACTGCAGGAATCATGAGAGTAATAATACGCTTCAAGCCCGGATCTTTTATACGCAGCCGGGGTGTGAATTTAAAGCCACATTTTTTTAGAGTCGGAAGCTGAACAGCAAGCTGCAGCATACCTCCAAGCAGTGTACCAATGGCCATGCCCATAATTGCAGGCTGACCAAACCTGGGCAGGATCAGAGCAAGACTCACTCCACCTACAATGGAACCCAGGTTGAAAAAAGCTGAGGCCATGGCAGGTACGAAAAACTTACCCTTTGAATTTAATATTCCCATGACAACAGCAGCCATGGAAATGAAGATTAAAAAGGGAAGCATGATCCTGGTTAACAGTGTGGTCAGTTCGCGTTTTCCGGCAATTGCCGAGAAATCAGAGGCCAGGAGATTGACAAGAGGGTCTGCCAAAAAGATACCAAGAAGGGTGAGAAGGGAAAGGAGAATAGTAAAAAAAACTAAAACATTGGAGGCAAGACGCCAGGTTTCCTCTTTGGAACGATTAGTGTCGTAGTCGGTGAATACAGTAATAAAGGCGGCAGATAAGGCACCTTCGGCAAATAGGTCGCGTAGAAGATTAGGTATGCGAAAGGCTACAACAAAGGCATCATAGGCATAGCCGGCGCCAAACATTCCAGCGAAGATCTGTTCTCTGACAAGGCCCAGGACACGGCTGCACATAACTGCAATGGAAACCGTGCCCGCAGATTTGGCAATTTTACCACTCTGTTTTGCTTTGTTTTTCACGTATTGTCAGAGGCTGGAATAGTTACAAAGATTGTATTCGGATAAATTTTTCAATAGTACAGGTTTTCGTGTTCCATTGCCACAGAAAGTCCTGCTCTTTTTTTACTTTCTATTTTTTACCTCGAATGTTTCTGAAATTATCGAACATACTTGACTTTCAATCGAATTGTTGAATATATGAGTATTGCTTTATTGGCAACTATTAAGACCAGATCAAGGTATCGAATATATTTTAGAACAGAACCTTGTTTTCCATCGACGAGTCTATAGCACAACCGTAATTTTCAGGGAGGAACGCATGCAGGATATCAGTAAGATAAGAAACATCGCAATCATTGGACACGGAAGTTGTGGCAAAACCTCTTTGGCAGAGGCCATGTTGTTTACGGCCGGCAAGATCAAGCGTTTAGGCAAAGTTGATGATGGCAGTTCAGCACTCGATTTTGAAGACGAGGAAGTTCAGCGTAATATCTCCATCAATACCTCTTTTCATAATTACACCTGGAAAAAACATGATGTCTATCTCATGGATACCCCTGGTGATGACAACTTTATCAATGAAACTTTTGTTGCAACCCAGGTTGCAGATGCTGCAGTTTTCATTGTCGGTGCTGTACTTGGAGTAAAAGGTCAGACCATCAAGTTCGCTGATTTCATCGTCGAAAGATCTCTCCCATCACTTATTATGATGAATAAACTTGATCGGGAGCGTGCAGATTTTGAACGCACCCTTGATCAGATTTCCAATTCTCTTCCTGTAACTCCAGTGGTACTTCATGTTCCCATCGGGGAAGAGGAAAATTTTCGCGGACTGGTTGATGTCATGAGCGGTAAGGCCTACCTGTTTGATGAAAATGGGGCCGGGGGCGTTACGGAAACTGATATTCCTGATGATCTGGCCGATACTGTTGCACAGTATCGGGAAGGTTTAATGGAGAATGTTGCGGAAACAGATGATGATCTTATTGAAAAGTTTCTTGAAGACGGGGAGCTGTCCCTTGAAGATCTCCAGGCAGGACTTAAAAATGGTGTTGTAAGCGGTTCGATTGTTCCAGTTTGTATTGGTGCTGCAACAAGTAATTTTGGTACAGCTCCGTTGCTTGATATTATAAATGATATTTTACCTTCTCCTGCTGACAGGCCCGCCATGATGGGTGTTGATGCATCAGGTGAACCGGTTGAAAGAAACCCGTCAGAAGATGAGAAGTTTTCAGCCCAGGTTTTTAAAACCATGGCTGATCCCTATGCCGGTCGCTTGACGATTTTCAGGATTTATTCAGGCACACTTTCAGGTGATACTTTTTATAACAGCAGCAAAGAGACGGATGAACGTTTTGGTCAGCTTTTTATCCCGGAAGGAAAAGATCAGAAGGCAATTGACAGTGCTGGTCCCGGAATGATTGTGGCTGTGGCAAAATTGAAGGAAACAACCACAGGTGACACTCTTTGTGATGCTGCCGCTCCCATTATCTATGATGATCTCGAAGTGATGGAACCGGTCATTTCCTATGCGATAAAGGCCAGTAAGGGTGATGAGGAAAAGCTTTTTTCTTCTATTACCAGAATGCTTGACGAGGATCTTACGCTCAGGCTTTCAAGAGAAGCCCAGACCGGTGAAGTTCTTATTTCCGGCGTTGGTAAGGTGCATCTTGATGTTGTCGGAGCACGAATTAACCGGAAATTCGGTGTGGAAATGGATCTCTCAATTCCCAAGATTCCATACAAGGAAACCATTCGTGGCACTGCTACGGTTCAGGGTAAACATAAGAAACAGAGTGGTGGTCGTGGACAGTTTGGTGATTGTACCATAGTAATCAGTCCAACCAATGGGAAAGGCTTTGAGTTTGAAGATAAGATTGTTGGTGGTGTTATTCCCCAACAATATCGTCCTGCTGTTGAAAAAGGTATTGTCGAGGCCATGGAGAAAGGCGTGATGGCGGGCTATCCTGTTGTGGATATTAAGATCAGCCTTGTTGACGGCTCTTTCCATAATGTGGATTCTTCTGAAATGGCTTTTAAAATTGCCGGGTCTCTGGCCTTTAAAAAAGGAACTCAGGAGGCCGGACTGATTCTTTTGGAACCATATATGGATTTGACCATAATGGTTGGTAAAGACCATGTTGGAGATGTTATGGGAGATCTGAATGCCAGGCGTGGAAAAGTCATGGGCATGGATTCTGCTCATGGGCGTGAGATCATTAATGCTCAGGTTCCTCAGGCGGAAGTTTTATTATATGCCGCAGATTTAACAGCAATGACCGGAGGCTTAGGGAAATTTACTGTCGCCTTCTCGCACTACGAAGAAGTACCGGCCCAGATTGCTGAAAAAATTGTAGCTGCCAGTCAGGCAGAGTAGGTAGTCGATAGTTTATGGATATTGATACCAGCAGGTTCACTTTTGGTGTTCTTACCATGAGTGACAAGGGGTCGCGAGGCGAACGTGAAGATACCAGCGGCCCTTTTCTGTTAAGGCTGTTGGCTGAGCAGGGCTTTCAACAAAAGTCCTATGCCATTGTTCCTGACCGGGTAGAACGTATAAAAGAAACACTTCTCTCCTGGGTAGATGAAGAGCAGGTTGATCTTATTGTTACCACTGGCGGAACAGGAGTTGCCCCTACGGATGTGACTCCTGAGGCAATGAGAGATGTGATTGAAAAAGAGATCCCCGGAATGGCTGAAGCCATGCGTGCCGAAAGTCTGAAAAAAACTCCTAATGCTGTGCTTTCCAGGGGGAAGGCAGGTATCCGCAAAAAGAGTCTGATTATTAATCTTCCGGGAAGTGAAAAGGCAGTACGGGAAAATATTGCGGTATTACTGCCTTGCCTTGCCCATGCACTTGACAAGATTCAGGGTGGCACTAGTGACTGTGGAGTGTAGGCACTCTGTAATGATTGTTTGATGTTTAACGGGAAAGAAAGCCGAAAAAAAAGGGGGCATGCCCATTGGTCATGCTCCCTTTTTTTGATTTATCAGAGTCTACGCTTATCCATGAGACCATTAATTCAAGATAGGAACGGGAATTAAATAACCTGAACATATTTCGCCGCAATTTTTTCGTCAGCGACACTTTAAAAAGCTTTGCATACTCCCTGTATGTAACGGTTTTTAAAGTATTGCTGGCGGAACAAAGGGCAAGAAAGATGTTCAGGTTATTTAATGTACGTTCCATAGCCTTAAAAATTCAAGTTCACCAGTTCTTCATCATCTCCTTTCAGTGAGGTGATCTCTCCAATAATGGCAACATCCTCGCCGTGGGCGAGAAAACGATGAGTAATCTCTTCCACGGCATCGTCATCTACAGCAATCATCAGGCCGATACCCATGTTAAAGGTACGATACATTTCCTGTCTTGGGACTTCACCCTTGGCAGCAAGGAAATCAAAGATTGGTGGTACAACCCAACTGTTGCAGTTGATTTCAGCTTTACAGCCGGGTGGAAGAATGCGGGGGATATTATCTATAAAGCCTCCGCCGGTATTATGTACTATGCCGTTCAGCTTAAAATTTCTCAACACTGCAAGCACTGACTGGACATATATTTTTGTGGGTTTGAGCAGTTCGTCTCCCAAAGCACAACCGAGTTCGTTGATATATTGATCTACACTTAAATCATGATCCTTGAAGCAAATTTTCCGAACAAGGGAAAAGCCATTGGAATGGAGACCGGATGATTTGAGACCGATTATTTTATTGCCAACCTTTATCTCAGAGCCATCAATAAGTTTGTCCCGATCACCGATGCCAACGACAAAACCGGCAAGGTCGTAATCTCCTGCCTTGTAGAGTCCTGGCATTTCAGCAGTTTCTCCGCCAACCAGGGAACACTTGGATTGAATGCATCCTTCGGCAATTCCTTTGACCACTTCAGTGGCAACATCAAGTTCAAGCTTACCCACTGAATAATAATCAAGAAAGCAGAGGGGGGTGGCACCTCCGGCAATGATATCATTGACACACATTGCCACAAGGTCAATACCAATGGTGTCATGTTTGTTACAGCGTTTGGCGATGTCAAGCTTAGTACCCACACCATCGGTCGATGTTACAAGAACCGGTTGTTTGTATTTGTTGGTGTCTATGGAAAAAAGGCTTGAAAAACCACCGATATCATTTAACACGCCAGGTTGATGTGTTGATTTGACAATGTCTTTTATTCCCTGGACAAATTCATTGCCCTTGTCAATGTCAACACCGGCTTCACTGTATTTTGATTGTTTTGTTTCGTTCATTTTTCTATTGAGTTTGGTGGACATGAAATATTAGTAAAAATTAATATTATATTAGTAGGACTTTTATTAAATTGCAAGAAAACAGAGACTGGTTCAGAGGTGACACATAAATATTTTTGTGTTTTATCGGTTTTTGGGTCGCGCTAATCTACTTTGCAAAAAATCAGCTTTTTGATATTGTAAAAACAGGATATATGTTGTCAGTCACTAACACGGTAAACGGTAAGGAAAGCCGGTATAAGTACCTTGGTGGTATGTTTAACTTATTTTTTAAAAAAACATTTTCCGTTTTCTTGTCTTTTGTGACAGGAATTAGGGAGTAAGGTACTAACGAGGCTGGTTGGGCTGTTCTGAACTGAAAAATACCGTTGAATTGAACAATTATGGGCTCAAGACATCTTATGCATTATAACTGCTGTTTCGTTATTTCCGCAAACACGGCAATAACGGAACAGATGACTTTTCATGACGCTATCAACTACAGTGGAAAGTTATAAAAATTTGCAAGGAAAATATGATGGATACCATGTGGCGAGATGTAAGAAAAGAGGCAAAACTCGTTTCTTTACCTGATGTTTATCTCCGCTTAAAAAATATCCTTGATGAGCCGGATTTTACTATGGCTGAGGTTGCGGCTGCCATCAGCGAGGATCCAGCGATAACGCTTCGTCTGCTGCGTATTGTTAACAGTTCTTTTTACGGATTTGTCGCAAAAATTGAAACCGTGAGCCGTGCTATCACCCTGCTTGGTACACAGCAGGTACATGACCTTGTCCTGGCTACCTCTGTTGCCCAGGCGTTTAAGGGGATATCTCCCAATATCATGGATATGCATCGATTTTGGAGGCGTAGTGTGTATTGTGCAGTGGCAGCACGCCAGCTGGCCGCCCTATGCAGCGGTTGTGATAAAGAAAGGATTTTTGTTGCAGGACTCCTGCATGATATCGGTCACCTTATCATGTACCGTGCGCTTCCAGATCTCTCGCAGCAGGCTATTTTGACGGCCAGAGAGAATAACAAACCTTTATATAGAGTTGAGCGAGCTCTTTTTGGTTTTGATTATGCCTGGGTGGGAGCTGAACTCATGCAGGAATGGTCAATACCGGCAAGCTTGAGGGCGACAACAATGTTTCACGTCGAGCCTGAAAAAGCCGAAATAGTTTCGTTTGAAACCTCTCTGATTCACCTGGGGGCCTTGTTAACAAGGGCAGATGATGGAGAAGGTGTGTTTAACGAGGGGCCGTTGGCAGTAGACCCTTTTTCCTGGACGGTTACCGGACTTTCCCCTGAAGACTGTGTATCCTTGAGTGAGCAGATCGAAGAGGAAACAGGAGAAGTTATGAACCTTATCTTCTCTTAGACTTCATGGTTGACACCCGTAAGATTTCTAGAATCTGTCAGCCATAAAATCTGACGTTTGACACATTTTTTACTTACTGTTATTTCAGTGTGTTACAGGTGTCAACCATATCAGTGCCTTACTCCTCAAAAGCTGTCATAAAAAACACGAAAATGAAAAGTTCGTTTAATGTTGGCAAGTTGGATATACCAACAAGGCACTTATACCCCTCAAGGGGGTACTGAAAAGAGTGCCGGCCTCACTTACCGTTTACCGGTGTTAGGCACATGTAGTTTAATTCATTCTGATTTTTGACTGAGCCCTTACTGTTGTCAAATTACCGAGAAATTTTATGAAATTATTGTTTTTGCTGGTGGGTGTGGTTTTGATTCTGGAGGGAATACCTTATGTTGCGTTTCCTGAATCCATGCGTGAATGGTTAAAAAAAATCAGTGAGATGAAAGCAGAGCATTTGCGAATGCTTGGGCTTTTGTCCATGTCTTCAGGTCTTGTAATATGCTGGTTTGTACAGCGGAGTGGTTATTTTCAGTAGTGGTAACTGTTCAGCAGCACCCCATCCTCGTCCATTTGGGTCTTGCCGCATAGCTTACTATTGCGTCAAGATCCAAATGGACGAACCTGTGGCACTGCTGAACAGTTACACTCAAGGGAAGTTCTTTTAGTGCCTTACTCCTTAATTCCTGTCATAAAAAAACAAGAAAACGAAAAAGGCATTAAAGTTAGGAGGTTGAATATACAACCAAGGCACTTATACCCCTCAAGGGGGTACTGAAAAGAGTGCCGGCTTACCGTTCATCACCGGTGTTAGGGATGTATCTGAAGAGTTACCAGTAGAGGGGATCTACCTCTGTAGAATAAAGAGATAACCTTTGATCCATTTACCTTTATCCTGCCGCAGTTTTGAAAGATGGCAATCGAGTATATTCCAGCCTGTGTTTTGGCACAATTTTTCGATATACCCTGCTGAATGGCCAAACCGCCCTGTTTGTTTAAGTTCGAACGTTTCACTTGCGGATTCCTCCACAGAAAAGAGAAACAACCCACCCGTTACTGTTTTTTCATGGCATGCGTTGAAAAGCTTTTCAAGATCTCCCATATAAGTAAACACATCAGCAGCAAGAATCAGGTCATAACTAAGTTCGGTGGTGTGGAGAAAATGTAAGATGTCGTCTTTAATAAGATCTTTGTAGAGATTTTTTTTGTCGGCAACGTCAAGCATCTCTTGAGAGATATCAACCCCGGTGAGTTCCTGGCAACAGGGTGCAAACTGTTCGCCTGCCAGTCCTGTTCCGCATCCCAGATCCAGACACTGATTCTTTTTTGGGTAAGGCAATTTACTGAAACGTTCCCACAAACCTTTTGGTGTATTATAATGCAGCTCTTCGACTAAAGAATGTTCAAAACCTTGAGCATAGTTGTCAAACACTGCTTCCACATATTCAAGGGGTGCGCTATCTGTCAATTTTCCTGAAAGGGAGTTAAGCATGTGTTTGGCGGCCCTGTGTTCAGGATTTAACGTAAGCAGCTGACGATAAAGTGTCTCAGCTTTTTTTAAGTCACCAGTTTTATGACAGAGATAGGCGGAATTGTTCAGAGTAGACAGGTGTTCAGGATCCTGTACGAGGATCATATCATAGAGGCGTTCGGCTTCAGAATAATTCTGCAGATCCTGATAACAGAGGCCAAGGTTATACAATGTATCAGGACTGGCATCACCTAGCTTGACTGCGTGTTCAAAAGATTTTGCTGCATCTTCATATTTCTTGAGACGTCTGTAATTGAGCCCTGTGTTGTAATGAATGTCTGGATCTTCAGGATTAAGCCGAGATGCGATTTTGTAATGTTTGCCGGCTTCCCGAAATAATTCCAGTTCAAAAAGAGCTAATCCACAATTGAAGTGGAGTAGAGGTGAATTCGGAAGGTTAGAGAGAAGTTTTCCATAGGCCTCGACAGCATCATCCAGCCTGTTGTTTTCATGCAGAGAGCAGGCATGATTAAAACGTTTTTCCAACTCTTTCGGAGAGGGTGTTGAGTCAATGGAATCCTTGGTCATAAAAATAAAATCCGAGAAAGTCAGGGAAAGTGTGAAATCAAATTGACGTATTAAGTGTAGTGGTTGTAGTATGTACTGTTAATCGTTATGTAAGTCAAGGCTGTGAGTCTTACCCGTGAGCCCTGCAAGAGTATTCGTTAACCTGGTGATTAGTAATGGGAAATAAAGAAAAGAAAGATCTTATCGGTACTGAGGGAATGGTTCTGCTGGATATGATTCGCAGATTGAACCGTCGTAGTGCCACTGATCATCTGATGAAATTGATTGCCAAAACCCATCCTGCTGACATGGCATGGGTCTTCAGGCATCTTTCCGAGCCTGAACGTGATGAAGTTTTTAACATCCTGGCCCAAACGGATCAGGTGGGTGACTTCCTCAAAGAGCTTGATGAATCGATCATGGTTCCATTGGTCGAACATCTTACGCCTAAATTTATGGCTGCTGTTGTCAG
Source organism: Thermodesulfobacteriota bacterium (assembly GCA_034722915.1). Taxonomy (GTDB): domain Bacteria; phylum Desulfobacterota; class Desulfobulbia; order Desulfobulbales; family Desulfocapsaceae; genus Desulfocapsa. The sequence goes on from JAYEOK010000254.1 coordinate 23,916, forward strand.
TGAAATGGCTTCTGATGATGCAGCAGATGTTATTGAAGCATTGCCTGATGTGTTCGCTGCAGAGATCCGTGAACACATGGAAAAGGCTGACCGTGAAGAGGTTGATGAACTTCTCCAGTATCATCCTGAGACTGCAGGTGGCCTCATGTCACCGGATTTTATGTACCTTGATGAGGAGTTGAGTGTCGGGGAAGCCATTGCCAAGGTACAAAAGCGCAGTGAAGAAAAAGAGATGGTTTTTTATCTCTATATCACCCATGGAGACGGAAAGCTGGGAGGAGTTGTGTCTTTGCGTGAGCTTTTAACCAACCCACCGCACAGGCAGTTAAAAAATATAATGAAGACTAATGTCCTCTCGGTGACAACAGATACTGACCAGGAGGAGGTTGCCCATGTGATTTCCCAGTATAATATCCTGGCTGTTCCTGTTGTTGATGCCAGCTATACTCTGGTAGGCATTGTAACAGTCGATGATATAATTGATGTTATGCGTGAAGAAGCATCCGAAGCCTTCCTGCAGATGGCTGGTGCCGGTAAAGATACAGAAATTCTTCTGAAATCAACAAAAGAAAATGTAATCCTTCGAGCTCCCTGGCTTTTTGCCTCATGGCTGGGTGGTGTGATGGCTCTATTTATAATTGGCGCATATGAAAAGGAACTGACTCAGGTACTTGCTCTTGCCGCATTTATTCCTATTGTTATGGGTATGGGTGGTAATATTGCAACCCAGTCCTCCACCATTGTTGTTCGAGGAATTGCCACTGGCCGTATTAACATGGAAGATTTTCGTAAGATTATCTTTAAAGAGATGCGGGTTGGTATAATCTTAGGTGTTCTTTACGGCGGTTTTCTTGGAGTGCTTGCCTTTTTTGGCTATGCTGAGCCTAAACTTCTTGGGTTGGTTGTCGGGCTTTCTATCTTTTTTTCAATGGCCATGGCTGCAACCATCGGCACTGTGATTCCTCTGATTCTTAAACGCTTTGACATAGATGCTGCAATTGCAACCGGTCCTTTCGTGACCACTGCCATTGATATTCTGGGAGTGCTGGCTTACTTTATGATCGCAAAATTTTTTCTTAATCTCTAATAAAACATTTTTAAAAATATATGTTCAGGGCTTCCTCAGGTAAAGTATCTCCTTTTGCCATTATAATTCTTCTTTTATTAGGACTCTGGTTACTTTTCAAACCACTTGAAGACAAACTTTTTGATTCAACGGCAGTGCCTCGCGCTGTTACGGCAAGGGGAGATCTTGCTCAAGATGAACAAAATACCATCGAACTTTTTAAAAATGTTTCTCCTTCTGTGGTGTATATCACAACAATTGCGCTGCGCAGGAATATGTTTTCACTGAATGCCGTGGAGATTCCACAAGGGACAGGTTCCGGGTTTATCTGGGACAGCAAGGGGAGAGTGGTCACCAACTATCATGTAATCAGCGATGCCAGCCGTATTGAAGTAACAATGGCTGATCATAGCACATGGAAGGCAGTACTGGTTGGTGCAGCCCCGGATAAGGATCTTGCCGTGTTGCAGATTGATGCACCGGCACATCGGCTCAGACCTATCCCTGTCGGCGAATCAACAGATCTTCTGGTTGGGCAAAAAGTTTTTGCGGTGGGAAACCCTTTTGGCCTTGATCAGACCATTACTTCAGGGATTATATCTGCTCTTGGCAGGGAAATTAAAGCCATTACCGGCAGGGCAATCCGTGATATGATTCAGACTGATGCTGCTATTAATCCTGGTAATTCAGGTGGCCCTTTGCTTGACAGCGCAGGGCGTTTAATTGGTGTGAATACAGCAATTTTTTCCCCATCCGGTGCTTACGCAGGGATTGGTTTTGCTGTGCCGGTGCAGGAGGTCAACCGGGTGATTCCGCAGCTTATTCGCAATGGGAGGCTGGTACGACCAGCTATTGGCGCATCTCTTGCCGACGCCCGTCTTGTTAAACGTCTGGGGATTGACGGGGTGCTTGTACTTGGCGTTGAGCAGGGAGGGCCAGCGCATAAGGCCGGTCTTCGTTCAACAAGGCAATTTGGCAATGAAGTGATCTTAGGTGATATCATCACTGGTATTGCAGGAAATGAAGTACGGTCTTATGACGATATAAGAAATGAACTTGAACGATTTGCAGTGGGAGATCAGATCACAGTAAATATTTTACGGGACGGCACGGCAGCAGAGCTTAGCCTGCGATTGTCTGTTCTTGCTGATTAAAATTTCGAGTTTAGATATTCGCATTTTGTCTGAACCTGACTTTTCGTTCGGACGCGATACAGTTTACCATCAATTTTCAGTGTGAGAAGGAGAGGGTAGAATGCAAGATAATAGTTTTCGCCTGCAAACCAGTGAACTGGATCAGTTGGCCCAGCAACTGCTGCAAATTGAAAATGAGCTTAATTCCAATATACCTGTAACTCTCTGGATCAGTGATCTACATGGTGCCGGGGATCGCTTTATGGCCATTCTTCGTGGTCGTTTTGGAATGTTGTATCAGACTTGTCGGGAAGCTCTTCCCAACACTTTCAGTGTTAATAAAATTCAATATCTTACCCAGGTTATCCGCAAAAAAGAGTATTTCAAAGAAGATAATATCCTGATGGATACCCAGGATGTGATTTTTTGTCTGGTTCAAATTTTGAAATATCGTCTGGCCAATATCAGAAACCGAACCGGAGAAATATTTCCACCTGAGTTTCGTAATACCATAAAAAGACTTATCTCAGGGCTTCCTGTACCGGATCAGGTGTTTGAAGAAAAAATACTTGCAGAAAGATTGATCAGTCATCTTGCCCATAGCATCCGGCAGATTCTTCTTGATCGTATTATTGTCCTTGGAGATATCTTTGACCGTGGTCCGCAACCTGATAAAATTATACGTATTCTCTCCTCACCGGCTTATCGGGATATGGTTGATTATGTCTATGGCAACCACGATATTTTATGGATGGGAGCAGCCTCCGGGAATCAGTCACTGGTGGCGGAAGCCATGCGCATTACCTGTCGTTATGATCATTTCGAAATGATGAATCGTCTCAATTTTGACAGCTCAAAACTGGCAGCTTTTGCTGAGGAAATGTATCCTGTTGAAAAAATAACAGGGAAGTTCAAAGCAGAGACCGGCAAGGGCAGGAGCATGGAAAAAGCCCTTGCTGTTATACAGTTTAAGCTCGAAGAGCAGACCATAAAACAATTTCCAGAATATGAAATGGAATCCAGACTCTGGCTTGATCGTCTGGCGAAAATGTTGAAAAATGGAGACACAGCAGGACTGCTGGATACCCATTTTCCAACCATTGATCTTGATGACCCTGCAAAACTAACCAAAGAAGAGCAGGAAATTATTGACGACCTCAGTTTTCAGTTTACCCACAACAGCAAAATTAAAAGGTTGCTCAGTTATTTTTTTAAAAAAGGAAAGACGTATCATATCCATAACAACAGTCTCAATATTCATGCTTTGATTCCTTCACGGGAAGATGGTGAGTTTGAAGAATTTATGGGATATAAAGGTCGTAATCTTCTAGATTTTATTCAGGAAACTATTGAAAGGGTCGGGGCGAGATACATCAAGGGGGAGTCTCAGGAAGCTAAAGATCAGGCACTGTTTTTTTATCTCTGGTGTGGTGCTAAATCGCCTTTTTTTGGTAAACACGCAATGAAGACCTTTGAACGTTATTTCTTACGCGACAAAGAAAGTCACACCGAGAGAACCCTGTATTGGAAAAAAAACATGCAGACCGATGCATTCAAACAGAAATTAAAGGATGAATTTGGTATTCAGCGAGTGGTCTTTGGTCACACACCTGTTGATTATTTAAAGGGGAAGCAGATGGCTTCCAGTGATGGTGTGGCAATCAATGTGGATGGTGGTTTTGCTGCCGCCTATTATAATCGTGGTCATGCTCTGGTTCATACTCCATATCAGCTTTTTGGTATTATCCTGCCTACTCCTGAAGAGATGCAGGAGGCGGCCCAGAAACTTGAATCTGCTCCTCTTGATATTCAACTTATTGATGAATTCAGACAGCCTATGAAGATTAAAGACACTGCAAAAGGTGCCTTATTAAAACGTCAGAGCAACGCTCTATTGCTTCGAATTAGAGAGTTGACTTGTGAACCGGGCTGATAACTTTGTTGTTCAACGAAAACGTTAATCCCGCTGATGAACGGGAAAGCCGGGATAAGTGCCTTGGTGGTACTTTTAACCTATTCATTTCAAATCACTCTCCAGTTTTTTGTTTTTTATTACAGGAATCAGGGAGTAAGGCACTAAAGCGGATTGAGCTATGAATATTAACTATGGAATGGAAATTGTCAGGGCAACCGAGATTGCAGCACTCACGGCTGCCAGAATTCAAGGGCTTGGGAATCATGACGATATTTTAAATCAGGCAA
>JAYEOK010000255.1:0-1999 GCA_034722915.1 Thermodesulfobacteriota bacterium
CTCGATTCTACGCCTCTCCTGATTCTATGCAGATAATGAGATAAAAATCTGTCGATTGGATCACGCAGGATGTAGATAAATTTTGCATCAGGAAGATAGTGAAACAGTCTCTTGGGTACATCTTTAATCAGGGGATAATTAGTATAGCTGGTTGATGCTTCCCCTCTTATTTTTTCTGTGGCGGTTTTAAAGTGTGATTCATACCAATTTATACCTTTTTCCCAGTATCGATTATTAGAAAAATAATTGATCTCTTTAACTTCTGACATAAATATTTCAGGATGAGCTTCTAAATATTTATGAAGACTGGTTGTGCCTGATCTGGCTGCTCCGATTAGAAAAAAATTTGGTTTCATATTTTTTTGAAAAATGTTGAAGAGAGTATTACTACAAATAAATTTGTGTTAATTGTTAGTTTTTCTTTGAAGAAGAATTGGAAACAGCATTGTTTTTTTGTAAAAAATAAATATTCCCAAAACATGCAATTAAGACCATGTTGACATATAGAGATTGGGCGTACAGGCGATCCAGGAAGAGGGCTGGAATAAGGAATGCTATAAACGTACTTTCAATGGAAATAGACTTCAAATAGAGTTTGTTTAAAGATTCAGCCAGCAGGTATTTTTGAACTCGCCACATAAATAAGAAAGTAGAAACAACCATTCCACCCAGGAGAACAATGCCAAGATACCCGTATTCAACCAGACTTTGGAATAGGGTTGAATGAACAGCTCTCATGGCGCCATACTGCCCCGTTGTTAACAGATCGGGTGGAATAAATCCCGGACTGAGATACTGATACCCCCATATACCAACTCCCCAGGGGTGATCCTGTACCAAGTCAATTGCTTTCAACCAGAAATATGTTCTGCCTGTCTTATTTGAGGCTTGTTCAGCTGCTTCACCCAAAGTAGCCATTCTTTCCCAGAATGCGGCATCTGTCAGGTAAAAAAACAAGCCTACTGCACAGAACCCCACTAGCATGAATTGATATTTTTTTTTATCTTTGGTTGGTACCGGAGAGTAAAAGGTGCGAAGAAAATAATATATCATTGAGACAGTTAATCCGAGAAATGCTCCCCGGCTGTTGGCAAGGATGAGTGTGTTCAACATAAAGGCCAGGAAAATAACGGCAATGCCGCGTAAAACTATTTTTGTTTCGTAAAACACATAATATATTACAAGAGGTATGACTGAAGCAATGGCGGCTGCAACAGCATTATCATCCATGCCATCGGTAAAACCAATGCCTGAAAGTCGCCCTCCTGCTGTCCGACCACCGGAAAAGGCAATCCAGCCAATATAAAAAGCACCGAGCATATATGCCCATGTCATCCGTTCAAACTTAACAGGTGTATCAATTACCTTGTATATGATAGCTATAATGACAATCAATTTGAAAAATGCAGTAAAATATTTCCAATGCATTGCAGGCCAGACAGCCCATAAGTTAATGAAACCGCACATAATGACCAGCGCTGCTATCCATTTGGCTTGCGGAAGGGCACCTAGTCGGTTATGGGAATACTGCTTCCACCTTAAGGCATAGGAAATGAGAATACTGAGAATGATGAGAAAGGAGTATCGAAGTTCAGGCAGTTGATCGTACCACCATCTGATCCTGGGATTAAAAAAATACTCAATGATCCAGAGGTAAATACCCCAGGATGCATCAACTGCCAGGGTGGCAATGATACCACTGCCAAAGGTAAGGAAAAAAATAATTGCAAATTTGCCCACAATAGTACCCTGGAAACCCTCAAGAATGGTTCGATGATGATCTTTTCATCCGCCAGCGGATAAATTCTATCTCATTTTTCAATGAAAACGTCTTACTGACATGACGAATTTGTCTGAATAATAACTTTTGTTCTAATGTTCCCCAAGAGTGATTTTTGTTTTTACTTACCAGGTTTGAAGGGGGAGTTGAAACATTGTCGTCATGGCTTGCCTGAAAAAAAGAAGGCATTAAAGCATTCTGCAGCAAGAGAGTAATTGG
>JAYEOK010000256.1:0-1999 GCA_034722915.1 Thermodesulfobacteriota bacterium
GAGGGACATGCTGTAAACTAAACGACATTTTTACTGCATCCATCTTGGCCTGTTCATACTGAATACCAAGATTGCTGTGCTGGTCAACCCAGCCTAATTTTTCTGCCACAACAACGGCTTCATCCAGTCTGGCTATCAGGTCAAAACGCCTTGCTTTTTCAACAGATCTCAAGCTTGACATTCTCTCTGCGACACTGTCTTTTACCCGTTGGGCCTTCATGGCAAATGACCGGGTTTGTGCTACAATGGTTTTCTTATCTGCAAGCTGAACAAATTCATTCAACCAGCCTGCTATTTGTTCAGGACGCTGTCCCTCAAGGGTTACAGTTACAAATCCACTCTCCCTCTTATTATTGATTCCCCCGACAAGCAATTTCTTACTGAACTCTTCTTTAAAGATGATATCTACAGATCGATTATCATTCTTTTTTGACAGCAAAGGAGCTAATTCGTTATCATCAAAGAACTTTCTCTGCAACCAGTTGCTCTGAAGGTTTTCGATTAACCCATGATATAATTCCTGACTGTTTACTTTAAAAAAATAAAATCCAGAACTCTCATCAATATTAGGCACATTCAACTGTTCTATTGTTTCTGCCAATGGGGGCAGCAGGCTCACTTCTGCCCTGTATGCCCTTGGTAACAACAGAGCCGCCCCAACTGCCAGCGTTGTACAAAAAACAGTTATTCCAAATATCAACCACTTCTGGGCTACCAGAATTCTCCAGATATCAAGTAGATCTATCTCATCTGCCATGGGAGCATATTGCTGATACATCTGTGGAGATGCGTCATTATTTTGTTTGTTCCTGTCCATTGTGATAATACCTTTATATTGGCGATATTCATCTGAGGAGAGAAGAAAAGTGTCTATTTTTCGAATTCATCTACTGATTTCAAAGCCAAATCATACAATGACTCACTGATTCGAAAGTGTGCCTCATTTTTTAGCAGGTCGAGCATTGTCTGCAATGATTCTATTTTACCAGTTTGCTTAGCTTGGATGAGCAAACCGACAGTACCAAGCACGTTGAGAGAAAGAGATTTGGCTATTTTTCTGGCATCACGTTCGTCAAGTAAAATTAGCTTCGCGTTTGTTTCTTTTGCAAGGGCAATAGCTTCTGCCTCACCGGGATCAAGTTCATTTTTTAATAGACATAAAAAGTCGGTATCAGCAACGTGTTTTACGGAAATCCAATCTGCTGACTCAATCTTTTTTGCACCTGGACGTCCTGCTCCTGTTTCTACGACTTCCTCCCAGACAGCATGAGGAATAATAATTACATCATGCAGAAGCTCTTTTAACAAATGCAGTTGCTCTATGCTGCTCAAACCAATCAGTACTGAGGAGTCAGCGATAACAATCAAAATATGTCCTCAAGAGTCTGCAAGTCATCATTCAAGTCATCAACATCATAATTTCGTTCAATCCCCTCTTTACCAAGCAACTCATAAAAATCCCAATATTTCATATTAGCCAAGACACGGGCTTTTCCAAAATTCAGTAGTCTTTTCCGATAAAGACGAATCGCTAATTCAACATGCAAACGTGCAGTTATTTCTTCCTCTGGCAACTTAATTGTCTGAACAAGCGCATCAGGTATATTCATAGTTATTTGCATATCATTTTCCTTTTACCTGTTAATTCTGGGGACAACCTCACTCAACTCCATTGTGTCCCATATCAGTAGAAATATCAACTGTTCCCGTTATGATTGTCGAACATTTCGTGTTACATGCAAGCCAAACCGAATATTTTCCAATACACACTATAATCGGCAAGATTATAAGATTTTTTCGATATAACCAAGGCCAACGACGGTATAGTTTTAAAACTCATGAGCTGCCCTTATCATATTGTCCTGCAAGCCATTGCCTACCAAGTTCGGTTAAACGGTATTTTTGCAAAGGACTGTTAGATTTATCCGGTATTGTCATTTCCAGAAAGCCCTGTTCTATGGCAGGTTTTAGATACGATTCAAGGAAATGCTTTTTGTTA
>JAYEOK010000257.1:0-7113 GCA_034722915.1 Thermodesulfobacteriota bacterium
GCGAAACCCAACATTTGCAGCGATGTTGGGTTTCGCTACACTCAACCACAACCTACACGGCTAAAAACAAGCCATTAATTAATTAGTGTCCATTATATAGGCATTGTTGAATTCAATTTACTATGTCTGTTATAAGAATAATTTCTTGTGAAAAAAACAGGAAATCATTCTGTAAGGTACTAACACCGGTAAACGGTAAGTGAGGCCGACACTCTTTTCAGTACCCCCTTGTGGGGCATAAGTGCCTCGAAGGTCGCTCTTCGTTTGCTATCTGGTTGTACTTGTAACTTATTCATTTTAAAATAGTCTCAAGTTTTCTTGTTTTTTTATTACAGCTTTTCAGGAGTAAGGCACTAAAGCGAAAGATCGTGAATCAGGCATTGGGCATATAATCCCTTTGGATCATTAAATAAGAGTATGTCCCGAATTGGAGCAGTCAGTCTGGCAATTACACTGAGAAGAGAAGGGGAAAGAGTCGTGGAAGTAAGCCAGCCACATATTTTTCCTGAGAAAATCTGGAAAAATTCTTCTTTTACAGAGCGTGGGCGGCGTATATAAGAAGCTGTGTAGTCATCATCAAGTCCTGCAAGGCTGGCGGCGGATTCAATGGCATCCTCCAGAGTTCCCATATTGTCAACAAGCCCAAGTTTCATGGCACTTTTGCCATCAAAAACCCTTCCTTCGGCCAGTTTTGAAAGTTCACTGTGATCTATGGATCGTCCTTTGGACACAATCTCAAGAAATTGTTCATAGCCGTGATGAAGGCTGATACTAATGGTTTCCTTTAAAAGCGGTGAAAGAGGACGGCTAAGATTCAGGGCTGCAGCCAGGCTTGTGGTCCCCACACCGTCGGAATAGATACCAAGACCTGAAAGGGTGTTTTCAAACGTGGGAATGGCTGCAAAAATTCCGATGGAGCCGGTGAGTGTAACAGGAGATGCCCAGATCTTATCCGCATCTGCGGCGATCCAATATCCGCCGGAAGCAGCCATTGCTCCCATTGAAATAACCAGTGGTTTTCCTGTTTTTTTGTATTCAAGAATCTCTTGCCGGATAACTTCTGAGGCAAAAACAGAGCCGCCGCCTGAAACAATCCGCAGTACCAGGCCTTTAATCTTGCTGTCTGTGCGAGCGTTACGTATCAGCTCACTCAGAGACTCTCCTCCAATCAGACCTATGGGTTGTTTCCCGGTTAAGATTGCCCCTTCCGCAACAATGATTCCAATGGATCCTTCACTGGCCGGGGGATCGACAAAAGAACGGGAGATGGTGCTCAGGTAGTCGTCGAGCTTTATCTGTTTAAAGTTCCCTTTGCTGTCTTCCCCGACGATTTCTATAAGGAAAGCACGAACTTCTTCACGTGTTTTTATGCCATCAACCAATCCTGTTACAAGGGCAAGCCTGGCGGTATCACCTCCTGCTGTGGCAAGTTCTGAGGCTATATGTTCAGTGTAAACTCTGATAGTATTCTGGCTCAGTTTGCGCTCTCTTATGATATCTGTTGTTACCGTATCCCAGAGTGCAGCCAGCCAGGTCATATTTTGGGCTTTAGCTTCTGCAGACATGGAATTTCGCATGATTGGCTCCAGGGCGGATTTGAAGGTTCCCACGCGGAAAATGTTGTAGTTAACCTTCAATTTGTCCATGGCATCTTTGAAATAGAGTCTGTATGTTCCAATGCCGTGCAGATCAACGCCTCCCATGGGGTTGAGATAGATTTCATCAGCAAAACTTGCAAGGTAGTAGGCTTTTTGTCGATAAAAATTTTCTGCAGCAATAACTTTTTTACCACTGGCCTTAAAACTGGTCAATGCCTTACCTATGGTCTGCAACTGGTTCAGTCCCACAGAACCAAGGGATTTGAGATCAAGAAGGATACAGGTGATATTGTCATCAACCGCAGCTTCTGCAATGGCATCAAGGATATCCTGGTACAGGGTTGACGTTGGTAAAGTGTTGAATCCAAGTTTGTCATTTATTATATCGGATATCGGGTCACTGGGCTGTTTTTCTTCAACAATATCACCTGACAGGCTAAGTACCAGTGCCCCGGTGCTGGAAACTTCGGGTTCTTTTTGGGGGGAAAGGGAGGTGAGAGAAGAAATCACAAAAAACAGCAGAACCAGAAATAGTGCATTGAGCGTAAAAATTCTGAGACCAGTGAGGATTTTTCCAATCCAGCGAAAAATATTGAAGATTGAGCGAATAAGGTTTTTCATTGTGTTTTAATTTTTGTGATCATTTAGCAGCACCCCATTTTTGTATGGAACTGCTAAATATTCGGCTAGCACCCCATCTTCGCCCGATCCAGCTTTTTCGCATATGAATCAATATAGCTCTTAAGCCGGCTCGGAGTCTCGCGAGCTCGCTTACCTGAGCGAACCTGGGGCGCTATCCAAACATTTACAATTGACGGGTTGTACCACTAATCTTCAGCTGGTAGGAATCTGGGGACATGACCCAATTCGTCTTTTTCTTTTTGAATTGGGATCGTGTCCCCAGATTTCGGTTACAAATCAACTAACCTGAGGTTCGGTGGTAATCAGGTAAAATAATAACGATAAAATCATATCAGGCGAAAATCAAGAAGTAAACAGACTTTTTTTGACAGTTCAGGAAAAAGGAAGTTGCAGTTGCACCGGTACCTGTGCTGTTTTTGATTTGCAGCTGAGGTTGGAAATAGTGATTCCCAGAAGACGAATTTTTGTTTTTCCAGCTTCTGTTGTGCGTAAAAGTTGCGGAATGTACTGCATGATTTCATTGAAATTGTGAAGCGGGGCAGGGAGAGTGTGGGATCTGGTCACTGTGGTGAAGTCGTGGTATCGCACCTTCAGAGTGATGGTAGTGCCGCCGCAATTTTTGTGTTTTAAGGCCCTTTCAACCTTGTGGGCAAGATTTTCGATAATCTCTGTTATCTGCTTAAGATCAAGAAGATCTGTCTGTAGTGTGGTTTCAGTGCCAATTGATTTTCTGCCTTGCCTCACCTGTACCGGACGATCATCTCTACCCCGGGCAATATTATAGAAAAAAATTCCGGCCTTGCCAAAGAAACGTTCCATCTCAATTTTTTGAAAGCGCAGAAGGTCCTGTCCTGTTCGTATCCCCAGTGAGTACATTTTTTTTTCTGTTACTTTTCCTACACCGTAAAACTTCCCGATGGCAAGCGAGGCGATAAAGTTCTTTGCCTGACCAGGAGTGATGACTGTCAGGCCATCGGGTTTGTTTATGTCAGAGGCTGTTTTTGCCAGGAATTTGTTGTAGGAAACACCGGCAGAACAGGTCAGACCGACTTCATGAAAAATACGGCTGCGGATCTGTTCGGCAGTGTCTGCTGCAGATGTTATTGAATCGTGGTTTTCTGTTATATCAAGGAAGGCTTCATCCACAGACAGGGGTTCAACACATGGGGAACTACTCCTGAATATTTCCATAATCTGAAGGGAAATTTCTTTATATCGATCTTTTCTCGGTCTGACAAAGAGAGCATGGGGGCAGAGTCTGACGGCTCTGGCTCCAGACATGGCGGAATGGATGCCAAATTTCCTGGCTTCATAGGAGCACGCTGCCACCACTCCGCGTCCTTGCGGGTTCCCTCCAACAATAAGCGGGCGACCGGCCAGTTTTGGGTTGTCCATCTGTTCCACTGAGGCGAAAAAAGCATCCATGTCGATGTGGAGTATGTGTCGGTGCTCTGTCATATGGTGAATACTATTCTACCTGGAAAGAAAAGAAGGTGATATGGGTGACTATATTATGCTACAGTGTAGAGATTGTCGAAGGTTTTATAATGACAGACATCGTCAAAAGCGTAAGCGGGCGCATGTTTTTGCACGTGTCATTAATAGTTTATGGAAATATTGGACAATTTGTTTTCAATTCTTGGTGTTGAGTTGGGTGTAGGTTGTGGTTGAGTGTAGCGAAACCCAACATTTGCAGCGATGTTGGGTTTCGCTACACTCAACCACAACCTACACGGCTAAAAACAAACCATTAATTAGTGTCCATTATATAGGCATTGTTGGATTCAATTTACTCTGTCTGAACGAGCATTTATCGCAAGATAGTGGAGATAAGTTGATGCGTGAGGTTATAGCAACGAGTGAACTGTTTGGTGGCCTGCCATCGGAACACCTTGATGAAATAGAAAAGATTGCAGTGCGTAAACAATATAGCCGGGGCGAAACTATCTTTTTTGAAGGTGACCCTGGAAACGGATTTTATATGGTGGTCGCAGGAAAGGTCAAGATATTCAAGACATCCTTTTCCGGAAAAGAGCAGATCCTTCATATTTTTGGGCCTGGTGAACCTTTTGGAGAGGTTCCTGTTTTTCATGGTCAGCCTTTTCCTGCCCATGCAATGACTCTGGAGAAGACAAGCCTGATCTTTTTCCCGCGCAAAGATTTTGTCGAACTGGTGCATACCATGCCATCCCTGGTTTTGAATATGCTGGCTGTGCTCTCCATGCGACTGCGTCGTTTTACTACCCAGATTGAAAATCTTTCCTTAAAAGAGGTTCCTGCAAGATTGGCTGGTTATCTGCTCTATCTTGCGGAAGAACAGGAAGAGAAGGAACAGGTTGAACTTCAGATATCAAAAGGCCAGTTGGCCAGTTTGTTGGGAACTATTCCTGAAACTCTGTCGCGGATATTTGCCCGCATGAGTGATGAGGGCTTGATCAGCGTGGAAGGGAAGAAAATTAGTCTCCTAGACCTAGACGGATTGAATATGAAGGCCTAGGGGAAACAATTGTGGCCACATGCTGATGCTTTTCAAGAGTTTTGAGCTGCATGGCAAGTTTTATTTCTTCACGCTTTTTTTCCTCACGGAGTTCCTTTTCACGCAGGAGCTTCTCATGCTGTTCTTTTTCCCGTTGTTTTTTGAGCCCGGCATACCTGAATTTCTGTTCAACAATTGGTAGGTTTCCGCCAAAAAGGAGTGGCCGGAATGTGAAAAACTTATATTGTTTATCCTGCACGATCACCAGTGGAGGAGTGCGATGGCCCTCAAAATAGTCATATCCTTCCTTGAGATTTTCCCAGAAATGAATCCATTTTGAGGTTTGATGTGCGGCCATGTTGGCCGATGTCATTTTAAATGGAAAGATATGTACAGGTATCTGATGCTGTCCTGAAATGATGGCTGATTCAACAAGGGCATAAATTTCATCCATGCGGAAATCTGTCATGGCAAAACAGCCAACGGAAGAGCAGCGTCCATGTATCATCAGGAGACTTCCGGTTCGATTATGGCTTCTGTCGTATTCGTTTGGAAATCCAAGGTTAAAGGAGAGGTGGTAGTCGGAATTGGGATTTAACTGGTTTGTGCCTACTGTGTAGAATCCTTCAGGACTCTGTTTGTCGCCTTCTTTTAATTTGGGGCCAAGTTCACCGGAAAGCCGGCAGATGCTGTAGGATTTGAAAAAAATATAAGAGAGACCCTGTCTGAGCCAGATTTCCAATTGCTCTTCTTTTTTAAAAATTCGAATAAAAACAGGATCGCCAAGGGTTGCTCCTTTTCTCTTTATTTCTTTGCTCAGCCTGGGAGCGACACGTCTGTATGCGTCCTGGGATTTTTCACTACAGGAGACCGTGCTTCTTGAGACAGCAGGAAAAGAAAATGAAAGGAAGAGAAGAGAGATCAGCAGGGCTGTGAAAAAAGAATAGCGCATTGTGAATGAGTAAAAAAAATTGGATAAAGATTCAGGTTGCTATTAAACGACTTGTATTACTCTATTATTAAGCAGGAAATGCAGTAAAAGTCCAGGGAAATAGATAAATCAGTAAAAAAAATTTAATTTCGTTTTGTTCCTTTGTAGGTAAATGCTTTAGTGATCATTTTGTAAAAGCTCCCCTTGTCTATGCCAATATTTTTCCCGCAGGGGCATTGGATTTTGTGTTCCTTCATTTGTGAGTTATACATCCTGGTAATTCGATCCTTGTGGCAACGAAGGACTTCTCCCTGGCCGATCTTGTCATATCGCCAGAGCTTCTTTTTGCAGGCTGCGCAATGAATGGTAAGCATTGTAGTATGAAGTAGTATGAAAAGGTGATGGAATAGTTATATTTTCTGGTGGATACGCTCAAGTTGTTGTGGGTCACTGAATTTGATCAACCGTACTTTTCTGCTTCTGGGGAATTCACGTTTGATCATGGCTTTCAGCTCCTTTGCCAGACGATCCGGGTGAATCTCAAATTTTTGATCCTGATACCCATGTTCTCGAAGTTCGAGTAAATCATTATCTCTCTTGATAATAGCAATTCCCCGGTTACGCTTATAGGAGAGAAGTTCTATGCCGCCTGGAGGTTCAATTTTCTTTATCGCCCGCTTGGTGTCAGCAAGGATTGTAGCAATGTTTACAAGAGCCATTGAGGTTAAATGTTATAGGTATCAGTAAAATATCTCGTTGATAAGTGATTCGCGAGGAGGGTCGATGCAGTCGAGATCACTATTCTGTCGTCGCTGCAGGCCGAACATGGCGAGAAGATTTTCATCCATGCAGAGGCGATAGCTGTGGGCAGAGATAATATTTCTATTGACCGGATTGACAAGTTTAGCTGTGATGTACAAAATTCGATTGTTGAGGGAGTATGTACCAACCAGGATGGCCTGAGCCGCCTGATCTTTGCTGATCAGGGAAAGATGACGAGAGAGCATGGTTTCGCCATCGCCGGGAGTAATTCTCATGGTGTGGCGAAGATTAACTTCTTTCACTGTGTACCCAAGCTGAACCAGTCGGGTGCCGATATGATTCTGGAGCAGCCTGCCAAGCCGCGAGGTCTCTTCCATTGCGTCAAGATTCACAAATGTGGACGTAAGAATAGCAAGATCTGGTTGCCTTGGCATCAGAGGAGGCATTGCGTCTTTTACGAGATGCTCTGTTATTTTTTCTCCGAGGCTGATCAGGTTAACATCACCACCCAGGAAATTTTCAAGGCGGGTACAGTTAAAAGACGAACAGCTGGAAAGGAGGATACTTATGAAAAGAACAGGTAACACCGGTGATGAACGGTAAGCCGGCATAAGTACCTTCACCAAATTCTTTTCAAAAAAACACGAAAAGAATTTATAAGGTACTAACACCGGTGATGAACGGTAAGCCGGCATAAGTACCTT
>JAYEOK010000257.1:7213-8917 GCA_034722915.1 Thermodesulfobacteriota bacterium
CAGGTAACACCGGTGATGAACGGTAAGCCGGCATAAGTACCTTCACCAAATTCTTTTCAAAAAAACACGAAAAGAATTTATAAGGTACTAACACCGGTGATGAACGGTAAGCCGGCATAAGTACCTTATCAGAATATTTTCTTTGAAAAAAACAAGAAAATATTCTGTAAGGTACTAAGAGTAGGCGGACACTCTTATTAAAAGAGAAAAACGTCATGTTTGCAAAAGAATAACTCATTGAAAAGTTGAAACCAGTTGAATAGTTTTGCCCGTGGGCGAGTTTTGATAATGCCAGAAATCCGGATCATTAATGTAATAAATATCGGAAGTTCTGAATAGATATTTTTCATCAGTTACCATGGATGTGGTGATAATTACCTCGTAATGCCCATTCCGTGGGCCGGCAGAGTTGGCAATATCAATTCCTGCTGCCAGAGCAAGGGCCTGTATTGCTCCGGGTGCATGGCGTAATACTACCACAGCTGCAGTTAATGCCGTAATCATACCAGGGGGCAACGAAGGGCGCCTGCTCAGGTGGTAGACCACCTGCACTTTATAATTAACCTCAATATCAGATATTTTATTGTCACTACTTGTGGGAACGCCATAATTGACCAGTCTTGTGATGAGAAGATCGCGAAATCCCTCGTTGAACTGGGTTGTTTCACCGCGTTCACAGGGAATGCCATCTGTGCCGCAGGTAGTTTTGACAAAGACAGCTTTGTCGATCAGGTCGCTTTGAACCAACTGGTTGTTGATTTGATTTGCCACATCGTTGGCCAGAACATCCCAATGATATGCTGCCTGCATTTTCTGCTGTTCGGAAAAAGCGTAAGAAGCCGGCTGTGGAATACGTGTGCAGCCGCTAAAAAGGAGCACGAGAAAAAGAATGAGAACTGCGCGCATTATGTTTCACCAGTTACAGTTTGATCTATCTTGACAATTTTTGGACAAGCTCCTGGACAGTTATATCTTCTTTTGTGAGAGTACTGACATAACTGTATCGGATTGAAATCTGAAAACTATAGGGGGAATTTGATGTTTGCCTCTCATTTTTTGTCAGCTTATGGCATCAAGCTTTTGTCGCAGTTGCGTCTCCGGCGGGGCACCGACAATCTGATCGGCGACCTGGCCTTTTTGGAAAAAAAGAAGGCTTGGAACACCACGTATTTTGTAATGCATGGCTGTCCCGGGGTTGGTGGAGGTGTCGAGTTTGGCAATAATCACCTTGCCAAGATATTCTTTTGTCAGTGTTGAAATTAATGGAGCAATTGCTCTGCATGGACCACAGGTCGGTGAATAAAAATCCACCATCACAGGCAATGAAGATCCTGCAATAAATGTTTGAAACTCTGTGTCGGTGAGCTCTACGGGGACGGCTCCAGGGCGTGGGTCAATTTGTTTGCCACATTTGCCACATTTTGGGGAAAGATGTTGCTTGTCTGCCGGGATTCTGTTTTTTGCGTTGCAGGATGGGCAGGTAATTATGAGGCTGTTCATAAATATCTCCATATGTATGAGTATGTCAAACACCGGTAAACGGTAAGTGAGGCCGGCACTCTTTTCAGGAGTAAGGCACTAACACCGGTGATGAACGGTAAGCCGGCATAAGTACCTTCACCAAATTCTTTTCAAAAAAACACGAGATAAGCGTAGACTTCGAAAGAATTTATAAGGTACTAACCCGGTTCAACCGGAAACAAT
>JAYEOK010000258.1:0-23415 GCA_034722915.1 Thermodesulfobacteriota bacterium
GTTTTTTGTTTTGAATTTCGGAGTCGAAGTTTATACCCTGTCTCTTTAGGGTGCTTACCTGTTTCGTATTTCGTGCTTCGAATTTCGAATTTATTTTTGGCCATCAATGGTTTTCGTTCAGGCACTAATTAATATAAAACAGTATACAGTCAGACATTTTACTGTAGAAGAAAAGCTCATGGCCGATTGCAACTATCCCGGACTTGACGAACAGCTTGAAGCCCATGCATCTTTTACAAATCGTTTCAACGATTTTTTTAATGACTTCAAGGAGAACGGACTGACACCACCGCTGGTGAATGCCCTGAACAATGAACTGGTGGATTGGATCAGTAACCACATCACCGGAATTGACCAGAAATTCGGCGATTATTACCAAGACTATCACTCACAAAAGATCTCCTCTGAAAAACCAACTTGATCACTTTACTCAGCAACAGACAAGACTGGAATACCATTGACAAACTCACTGCCATGACTACCTATATAGGTGTATTGTGTTATTCTGTTGAGTAAAAAAATGTACAATAGTATGAATAAAATATAACTTTCACACAAGGAACCACCAATGAAACATACGATTCTTCTTCCAACCATCCTCAGCCTGACCCTACTCCTTTCCTCCTGTGCCGACGGGCCAACCAAAGGCGGCATAGGCGCTGCTGGCGGTGCTGCTGGTGGCGCACTGATCGGTCAGGCCATCGGCGGTAATACAGGAGCGACACTGATCGGCGCTGCAGTTGGTACCATGGTGGGGTACATGGTGGGCAATGAAATGGACAAATCCGACCAAAGGCAGTTAAGTCAAGTCTATGAACAGGGAGTTTCAGGGCAGACCAGTGCCTGGAGTAATCCTGACAGCGGCAACCAGTACCGGGTCACCCCGCAACCAGCCTATTCCAACCCATCGACACACAGGCCATGCCGTCAGGCAGAAATTCAGGCTATAATTGATGGGAAGATAGAAACCACTCACACTACTGCCTGTCGAGATGCTAATGGCCAATGGCAGCTGCAGAACTAAACCCAAATAGATGCACAACGGCAAATTTACAGTATCTACAAACCAGCATATGCACCTCGTTGATATTACATCCGAGGTGCAGGAACTGGTCAGGCAGACAGGAATTGAAGATGGCATATGCTATCTCTTTAATCCCCATACTACTGCCGGACTGACCATCAATGAAGGGGCTGACCCTGATGTGCGTACCGACATCATCAAGGGATTTAAAGAAATCGTTCCCCTTGACTACCCGTTCAAACACAGGGAAGGGAACTCACCATCCCACATCATGGCCTCTTTGATGGGAGCATCACTCACCATGATGGTCAGCAACAATCAACTGCAGCTCGGCACCTGGCAGGCTGTCTATTTTTGTGAATTTGATGGCCCCAGAACCAGACAGATTCATTGGCGCCTCCTTGCAAACGGCTAACACCGGTGATGCACGGTAAGCCGGCACTCAGTTCAGTCCCCCCTCGGAGTCTGCTGCTTACCTGTGGGGTGTAAGTGCCTTGGTGGTATATTCAACTTATCAACTTTGACAAGCTCGTAAAAAGGTCAAATTTCATTTTCTTAAAAAAACGCTATGGAACTTGATCCGCACCAGATGTGCTTCGGTCTGAACCTTGAACTTGACCGTGAATCTCTTAATTGTTTTCTGCAGCTAATGGGAAGACCAGCTTTAGCTGCAACACTTGCCGCACGACTCTCGAGCGAAGAAATCCAGGAGGTCGTCCATTACCTTACCGGAGTCCTCAAAAACAATATGAGCGAAGACGAATACCACGAACTGTTTCTCCTGGAACAGTCTCCCCACCCCCACAAAGAAGAATAATGCCATGGCACACGATATCCTGTACGATCTACGCAGTTTTATTGAATTACTGCGCCGCGAAAATCAACTTCATGTGATCGAGGAACAGGTTGATCCAAACCTTGAAATTGCAGAAATCCATCGCCGGGTAATTGCACGTCAAGGACCGGCACTCCTTTTTACTAACGTGAAGGGAAGTAACTTTCCTGTGGTCACCAATCTCTTTGGTACTGCCAAACGCTTAGAACTGGCCTTTGGTAAACGTCCGCAACAATTTGTTCAGGATCTGGTAAATCTTACCGAATCGATCATGCCCCTTAAGGCAAAAAAAATTTGGGACAATCGTAATCTCTTTATAGACGGCTTGAAGATCGGCCTCAAAAACAAGACAATGGGGCCAATACTTGACAACTGCCAACTGCCGCCGCATCTTGGCAGCCTCCCCATGCTGACCTCCTGGCACAGCGACGGTGGAGCCTTTGTTACGCTGCCACTGGTTTATACCGAACACCCTGGCGGGAAAGGACATAATCTCGGGATGTACCGAATTCAGCGCTTTGATGATGAAACCACCGGGATTCACTGGCAAATCCACAAAGGTGGGGGCTATCATTACCATGAAGCGGAAAAGCTGAACCAGCCCTTGCCAATGACACTCTATATTGGCGGGCCTCCAGCATTGATGTTGTCCGCCATTGCACCACTACCGGAAGATATTCCAGAACTGATGCTCACCTCGCTTTTAATCGGCAAAAAACTGGACATGACGCCAGACCCTAAGGGCGGTCATCGCCTGGTTGCCAATGCTGAGTTTGCGGTCAAAGGCATGGTGCCACCACATCTGCGCAGACCAGAAGGTCCGTTTGGCGACCACTATGGCTACAACTCCCTGCAGCACGACTATCCTGTTTTCCAGGCCTCTCACCTTTACCACAGAGACAAGGCCATCTACCCTGCAACAATTGTCGGCCACCCGAAACAGGAAGATTATTTCATTGGTGATTTTCTGCAGGACCTGCTTTCTCCACTCTTTCCATTGGTTATGAAAGGGGTTCGAGAACTCAAGACCTACGGTGAAACCGGGTTTCATTGTCTTGCTGCAGCTCGGGTAGCTGATCGCTATCCGCGTGAGGCCTTTGCATGCGGACTACGAGTGTTAGGAGAGGGACAACTCTCACTCACTAAATTCCTCATTCTCACTGATGGTGATATTGACATTACTGATTTCCCTAAACTCTGGACACATGTTCTTGAGCGTATCCAATGGGATAGAGATCTTTTTGTTTTTGCCAATGTCTCCCAGGATACTCTGGACTACACCGGGCCGTCGGTAAACAAAGGATCAAAGGCTATGATGATGGGGCTTGGTAAAGAAAAATTACGAGACCTTCCCACTGAATTTTCTGGTAATTTACCACCACACTGTCAGCGTGCAAAAGCTTATCTTCCAGGAACACTGGTCATCCAGGCTACTGCCTTCGAGGACAAACCGGAACTCGCAGCAACAATCGCTAAAGATCCTGCGCTCAGTAACTGGTCTGCAATTCTTCTGGTAGACAACTGTGAGGAGGCGACCAGCTCTGTGCAGGAATTCCTGTGGACATTTTTTACCAGGTTTGAACCTGCTGCCGACATTTATGGAGCAGAAACCAATGTCCTGCGTTTCCATGTAGGACTTACCCCGCCCATTGTTTTTGACTGTCGTATGAAACCCTGGTACACAGAGGTTCTTGAAGTTGATGATGCCACCCGAAAACTTGTGGATTCCAAAATAGACCTATTACTGCCCTCCCATCTTCGCTGATCATGGAAAAACCTGTTCGTTTACAAAAGTTTCTGGCACGCGCCGGCATTGCATCACGAAGAAAAGCAGAAGAATATATTTCCCGGGGACGAGTGAAGGTTGATGGCAAGGTCATCACTGCCATGGGAGAACAGATAATACCAGGGAAGCAGAAGATCTTCTTTGACAACAAAGAAGTGGTGGCCGGAGAACAGCTCATCTATATTCTTCTCAACAAACCCAAGGGATACGTAACCACACTTTCTGATCCCCAGGGACGGCCAATAGTGACCTCACTGCTGCAGGGCATTAAAGAACGGGTATTTCCTGTGGGCAGGCTTGATCTTGATACCGAGGGTGCGTTACTCCTGACCAATGATGGTGAACTGACACAGTCCATCCTTCATCCCAGCCATGAAGTTTTTAAAACCTATGAAGCTGAAGTAAAAGGATGCCCTTCGTCCAGAGCAATTCAGGCACTTGAAAGAGGAATACTTCTGGAAAACAAAAAAACAGCCCCTGCCAACTTACGGATAAAACGTAAAAACAAAAGAAATACTGTGATTATTATCACCATCCATGAAGGTCGAAAACGTCAGGTCAAAAAAATGTTTGAGGCCGTGGGTCATCCTGTACAATCCCTTAAACGCCTTGCATACGGGAGGTTGGGATTAGATGGTTTAGCCATTGGAAAGTTTAAAATTCTCCATCAAAATGACATAAAAAAAATATTTTCAAATAAAACCCTTTACAAATAAAAAAATAACTGATTAAATTTGGTTAGTTATCTGGTAAGTTTGTAGATATGCACATCAGATAGATGCAATATTCGTAATCGCAGTCCTCTTCCAGGAAAGATTGTGATTTAATTTATACTAAGGGCTCATTCAAAAATAACTTCGTACTCTGAGGCGCAATATAAACATTTAGAAAAACGCTATGCGATTATTTAATCCTCAACGTAGCTCGGCTACGCACCCCAAGGGCATTTCCTGCGGGGCACCTGCGGTTAAATAATCACAGATCGTTTCCCTAAACATTCATCTTACACCTCATAATTACGAACTTATTTTTGAATGAGCCCAAGGGTTCACCTTGAATGCACAGGAGCCAGGCATGAACAAATCTGAGTTAATTGAAGCGTTGTCTCAGGACATTGACATCCCACACAGAGAGGCTGCGGCAATTACCAACACTATTATTGAAACCATGACCGAGGCACTGGCCCAGGGAGACAGTATTGAAATCAGGGGATTTGGTAGCTTTGTCATCAAAAACTACAGCTCCTATGAAGGACGCAATCCAAAGACGGGTGAAAAAATCCAGGTAAAACCAAAAAAACTGCCCTTCTTTAAGGTTGGAAAAGATTTACGGGAACAGGTGAATAAGGGCAAATAACAACCTGCCTTATCATTCCTGAACAATCCCCCCCACCAGATCATATATTTGCGCCTCGGTGATACGTACCGGAACGATATCACCGGGGTTGGCAGTTCCATCATTTATATATACGCACCCGTCTATATCAGGAGCCTGATATACTGTCCGCCCTTCCAGCAAAAGATCTGTCTCCCTGCTGAGCCCTTCCACAAGCACCGGTACAGTCTGACCGATATATTTCTGCAGTATCTCTTTAGAAATTTCCGCCTGCAACTTTAAAATGCGTTCCATCCTCTCCTGTTTGACTTCTTCAGGACATTGCGCCTCAAAATACTCTGAGCGCGACCCTTCTTCATTGGTATAGGAAAACACACCAACGTGATCGATCCTGTACTGCTTTAGAAAACGTTCAAGTTGCTGCACATCATTTTCAGTTTCTCCAGGAAAACCAACCATCATTGTAGTCCGCAGGGCTATATCCGGCACTGCTGCACGTATCCTGTCAATAAATCCGCACAGATCATCGTAGCCATAACGACGATGCATACTTTTCAGAATTGGATCAGAGACATGTTGAAAAGGAATATCCATATAGGGCAGTATTCTTGTCTCGCCCTGCATAAGTCCAAACAGCTCTTCCGTCACTCCTGATGGATACAGATACATCAGCCGTAACCATGGAAAACCAGTCTCTTTTAAGATACGACCGAGGAGAGTAATAAGGTTCGTCTGACCATCAAGATCATTTCCGTAGGCAGTGAGATCCTGGGCAATGAGAGAAATTTCTTTCACACCTGCGGCCTCAAGATACTGCAGTTCAAGGATAATATCTGCGATATCCCTTGAACGAAGATCACCCCTGATGGAAGGAATCATACAATAGGTGCAGCGATTATTGCAGCCTTCGGTAATTTTAACGGAACTTCTGAAAAACGGAGTGGACAATGTACGTGGTAAAGACGCATTCATGAGAAAACGATCGGGACAGTAAGACTTAGCTGTCTGCTTTCCAGACACAAGTTTGTGCAGAAGAGTTGCAATATCTCCCACACCTTCTGTACCCACAAAGAGATCAACTTCTGTTAAATTTTTGTTAAGATCTGTCAAATAACGCTGCACAAGGCATCCAGTGACCACAAGATATTTCCCAGGATCTTCTTCCTTGTAATGGACCATCTCCAGGATAACTTCTATGGCCTCTTCAACAGCCGGCTGAATAAAACCGCAGGTATTCACGATGAGCACATCAGCCGCTGCAGGATCCTCAGTGAGTTCCCAGCCACTCTCCTGAAGCAGCCCAAGCATCACTTCAGAATCCACTAAATTTTTGGCGCACCCAAGGCTCACAAGATGAAAACTGGTCATGATCTAAGCCTCTTCAAAAGCTGACAAGGCAACAATATGTTGCATCAGTTGTTTAATTTGTGCCTTACTTTTTCTTTTAAAAACCTTTCCATTAAATCCTGGATGCCAGTCTGTTTGCCAAAGTTCATCAGAAACAAGAAATAGAGAGGCAAAATCGATTCCCCTGAAAGCGGCCACAGCACAAAGTGCAGAATATTCCATGTCCACAACAGATACATGATACTGCCCAGCAAGTGCCTTGAGCATTTTTCTCGACTCTCTGTAGGGTGCATCCGTTGACCAGACAGGTACTGGAGCAATCATGTTAAATGATGTCTGTAAATTTTCAAGCAGCCGGGAAGAAGGCTCACAAACATCGTCATTGCTATAATATCTTGATGTCCCTTCTCCCGGGTGAGCAACTCCTCCAAGAACTGTATCCCCAACACTCAAATCCGAATCAACAGCTCCGCACCATCCTGCCATAACAACACTGTTTGCACCAAGGACAATAAGCTTTTCAAGAACCATTGCAGCCATAGGGGCTCCAAGCGCAGGTCCTGCGACAAAAAAATCCTGCTCAGGGCTCACCACCAGGCCGGAATGAAACAAAAAACGCTGATCCCCACCACGATCAATAAGTGTCTGGATAGCAGTTCTGGCCTCAGTGGGATTAACCAGCAGGACTCCGCACGCCGGGATTGTTTTTTCACGCACCCCACGTCTTGGGTGAACAATTATATCATCTTCCATTGTATCCATATAGTAGATCCTGCAAACGCAAAAAGGCTGCAGATTTCTCTGCAGCCTTTTTCAAATCAAAAGCTTAGCCCTTGCATCACACAAGGACCAAACCTGACTGATACTGTATTAGCCAATCAAAGGATTCGCATAGAGCAGGATCAGAGAAACAACCAGTCCGTAAATAGCACAGGACTCAGCAAGAGCCATACCGAGGATCATGAAAACCATCAATTTAGGCTGTACTTCCGGATTACGAGCAAGACCCATGGTAGCACCCTGTCCAACATTACCGATACCAATACCAGCACCAAGGCCAGCAAGTCCGATTGAAAGTCCTGCACCAATACATACGAGTCCGAGCATCAAAGCATTTGATTCCATTGTAAATCTCCTTAAAAAGTTTTGTTGTTTTGGCCTTCTTCCTACTATATTAAAAAATCTTATTACTTACTGTTTTATTGCTCCTGATGGATCAATGGGCATGTTCATTAGCCTGACCGAAGTATACAACGGTAAGCAGAACAAAAACCATGGCCTGAACCAGAGAGACAAGTACACCAAGGAGCATGATTGGCAGTGGTGCAAAATAGGCACCGGCAAGCATGAAGAGAATTCCGAGCAGGGTCTCTTTAGCCATGATGTTACCGAAAAGACGAATGGAGAGTGAAAGCAGACGGGCAATATTACTGATAAGCTCGATGGGGAACATCAACGGAATCAGAACCGGAATGGGTCCAAGAAAATGTTTAATGTAGGAAGCACCATGAGCACGAATACCAATAATATGATGGGTCACCCAGACAATGATGGTCAGTGCCAGGGTGGTATTAATTGATGAAGTTGGAGACATGAAACCGGGGATAAGACCGATAAGGTTAGCAACTGCAATGTACAGTGCAAAGGTGGCAATCATGGGGAACAATTTCTCGGTGAGCTCACTTCCCATATTAGCATCAAAGAAATCATGCATACCGCCAATGGCCAGTTCCCAGAAATTCTGTCCCTTACCGGGAATCATCTCGATGTTGCCGAGAGTCAATTTACCAACCACTACCAGAAAAATCATAACGAACCAGGTATAGGTCATATACGGTTCACAAAGCTTTTCCAAAAACCCATTCCCAATAGGACCATGTGGAATCGGCAGTCCTAATTTCTCCAAAATAAGTGAAATAAATAGTATCGGATGTTCCATAACTCTCCCTCTTACCCTTTCCTTCTTAAAAAGTAGCGTCCCGCCACACTGAGCGTTGTCAGAATAATGGCAAAAACTACAGTTGATAGCCCCAGAAGCAACCCAATCACATCAGCCCTACCGCTCCTGATAAAGAACAGCAGGATCACAGCGATCAAAGCCAGCCGGAGCCAAAATTTAACAATATAAACGGACTTTCCACTTTGCTTCTTTTCTTTTTCTTTGCCCTCCTCCGGAGGTTCAAAAGTTTTCAGAAAAGAGGCAATGTCTCTATGCCCTGAAAAAAAACTCGCAATGGCGATCACACCACCAACAAGCACTGACTGAGCAAAACTCCATGACATGATCAGCCACGACCCGCCCGTCATCACCACAAGGAATCCAAAACTCAAAACCTGTACCTGTTTTAAAGAAATATCAAGCACAGTTTGTCAACCTTTTGAATCTTTGTCCTTTGATGCTGAACCATCGTCCTTTGATTTAGCTGCCGGGGTCCGTAAAATATCAAAAAGACTTTTAAATCCAGCAAATATTCCAAAGGCAAGGCCGATAAATGTAAACCAAGGCGTGGTGCGTCCATCAAAGAAATGTTCATCCAGATAGATACCGCCCCCCAAGCCTATGAAAATTGCGGCCACAAAGGTAAATCCGATATGTCCATAATTCCCGAGCAGGCTGACCATCTCGGTACTCAGTTTATTAGCCATTCTTGTTACCACCTATTGATGCCATGAAAACGCTGTGGCAAACAGATCAAATTTGTTAGCATGCCCACCTGCCAAAGTCAACGATTTTTTTACTTTTCAGCCAGTTTTTTGAATGACCATTCAGTCATTTTTATGGCTTTTTCCAGGTCTTCCCGGCTATGAGCTGCTGAAATAAAAGCAACTTCGAATTGAGAAGGAGCAAGGTAAATTCCTTTGCTCAACATTTGACGATAATGACTTCCATAGCGATCAGCATCTGATTTCATGGCGGAATTAAAATCAGTCACCGGACTATCTGTGAAAAATCCTGTCATGAGCGAACCGACCCGATTAAGAGTAACCGGGATCCCGGCAGCTTCTGCCGCTTTGTCCAGGCCAGAAGCAAACATTTCCGCTTTTTCATTCAACTCGTTATAAAAGTCTGGTTTCTGCAGCATTTTCAGATTGGCAATGCCTGCAGCCATGGCCAGGGGATTGCCGGAAAGTGTTCCAGCCTGATAAACCGGCCCATCCGGGGCGATTTGATCCATAATTTCAGCCTTGCCGCCATAGGCACCAACAGGCAAGCCACCACCGATAATCTTTCCAAGACAGGTCAGATCCGGCATAATGCCAAAATGTTCCTGGGCACCTCCGTAAGCCAGGCGGAATCCGGTGATTACTTCGTCGAAGATCAAAACAATACCAAGCTCTGCCGTGAGATCTCGTAATTTCTGTAAAAAAGTGTCAGAAGGAGGCACACATCCCATATTACCGGCGACCGGTTCCACAATCACACAGGCAATGCTATCGCTCTTATCTCTCAGTGTCTGTTCCAATACGTCATCATCGTTATAAGGAATTGAGATGGTATTTTTCACTATATCTTCAGGCACACCAGGACTTCCGGGGATTCCCAGGGTAATCACTCCAGAGCCGGCTTTTATCAGGAACGAGTCGGCATGACCATGATAACAGCCATCAAATTTAACAATCACATCTTTCCCTGTATACCCCCTGGCGAGCCTCACCGCACTCATAGTAGCCTCGGTTCCTGAATTAACAAACCGAACTTTTTCAAGGGATGGAACAGCCTCTACTACCATGGAGGCCAGAGCCATCTCCTTTGTAGTCGGAGCACCAAATGAAGTAGAATCCTGTGCTGTTTCCACAACTGCCGTCACAATATCATCGGGAGCATGGCCATGGATCATGGGTCCCCATGAGCAGACAAAATCGATATATTCATTACCATCGACATCATATACCTTTGAACCTTTGGCTTTTTGTATAAAAACAGGATCACAGCCAACAGAACGACAGGCCCTGACCGGGCTGTTCACTCCTCCTGGAATCACTTTTTTGGCCATCTCAAACATCTTCCCAGAAACAGTCGTATTCATTTCAACATCCTTATATTTGCAATAATTATAGTCAATAGCGCCATCAAAACAGCTGCATACAAGTTCAAAATGACACTTTCGAAAAAACAACCTTTCAAGTGAAAAGATTGTCGACACAATAAAAAAAGAGAATATAGCACAAATCATAAAAATCTGTCAAACAGCTTTCCCCCGCACTCTTTTAACCTCCATACACACGATATATTGAGCTTATCAGGAAAAGAACCGGAAACATGCTCATATTTTTCTTGTCATGGAAAACAGCAAAGAGTACACTGTAGAATTCTTTTTAATCAATTTATATCCTTAAAAAAGAAATACTATACTGAATCCTACTCAGATTGGAGAAACAAAATGGCCAGCGATAAAGTAAAAGAAGTAAGTGATGCTGATTTTGAATCAGTAATAGCCTCTGACACCCCCTGTCTTGTAGATTTCTGGGCTCCCTGGTGCGGCCCCTGTAAGGCCATCGGCCCAGTAGTTGAGGCCCTGGCGGATGAATATGATGGAAAGGCAACAATCGTAAAAATGAATGTGGATGACAACCCTGCCACCCCCGGCAAATTTGGTATTCGTGCCATTCCCACCCTGATCCTTTTCAAGAGTGGTGAAAAGATTGACCAGGTTACCGGGGCTGTCGGTAAAGCTCAGCTTGTTGACCTTATTAATAAAGCCGTCTAACACCCACAGGTAAGCACCCTGAAGAGCCAAGGTGCTTACTGTTTTTTATGACAGGACTTAAGGAGTAAGGCACTCAACTGCAATCCGGCTTGCCGCAGATTTCCTTTCTGCCGCAAGCCTGCTATCCCCCTTCATCGATTATTTTATTCTCATGACCAGTACTCATCACAAATTAATTATTTTAGGCGCAGGCCCAGCCGGGCTCACTGCGGGACTCTATGCTGCACGAGCCAGAATGGATCACCTGCTCATAGAAAAAGGTGCAGAAGGAGGACAGATTCTTCTCACGGACTGGATCGACAACTATCCCGGTTTCCCCGACGGCATTTCCGGATTCGACCTTGCTGAAAAAATGGCAGCCCATGCCAAACGCTTTGAGATGAAGTCTATGTTTGCTAATGTGGTGTCCATGGATATTAGCGAGCCAATCAAACGACTTGAGCTGGAGGATGGTACATCTTTAAGCTGTGACAGCTTGATCATCTGTACGGGCGCCCGTCCCCGCCCTCTTGGAATTCCTGGAGAAAAAGAATTTACCGGAAAAGGTGTGTCCTACTGCGCAACCTGTGACGCCCCTTTTTACCGCAACCAGCACGTGGCAGTGGTAGGAGGCGGTAATACAGCAGTACAGGAAGCAGCACATCTCACCAAATTTGCCGACAAGGTGACCCTTATCC
The DNA here is from genome assembly GCA_034722915.1 of Thermodesulfobacteriota bacterium. Lineage (GTDB taxonomy): Bacteria > Desulfobacterota > Desulfobulbia > Desulfobulbales > Desulfocapsaceae > Desulfocapsa. The sequence continues at coordinate 11,714 of JAYEOK010000258.1, forward strand.
ATCGTCGTGACGAATTACGGGCCACTAAAATCCTTCAGGAAAAGGCCTTTGCCAACCCTAAAATTAATTTTATCTGGAACAGTAACGTTACCGCAATTAAAGGAAATGACGGGGTTGAACATCTTCAACTTCTGGACAATGACGGAAAAGAATCAACACTCAATGTTGACGGTATCTTTATCCTCATTGGAGTACTCCCGAACAATGAAATGTTACCTCTTGCAGACCTCAAGGCCGATGACGGAGGATTCATACCCACCGATCTGGAAACCCGAACTGCAGTAGCCGGAGTGATGGCTGCCGGAGATATTCGCAGCAAAGAAGTACGTCAGGTTATCAATGCAGCAGGAGAAGGCGCCACTGCCGTGCTCGCTGCTGAAAACTATCTCACCAATATCAGCTGAGTCCAATCATTATGATGTCCCGTTTTAATCAAATTCGTAAACGTTCCACTTTTTTACAATCCTCCTTAAAACTTGTACTTCTCAGCATACTTCTCATCTCACTTGGAAGTTGTTCCACAATTAACTCATGGTTTGGGCAAAATTCAGATGGCTCAGCAGTACGTCTTTCAGCCGAGACATTGGCCGGCAAAGGGATGGATGAATTTGCCAGAGGAAAATACTATAAAGCGAGAAAATATTTTGACGAGATCCTGGACTACTACCCCTTTAGCCCGGAGGCAATGCTGGCAGAACTGAAAGGGGCTGACAGTAACTACTACCTGGAGGAGTACCAGGAAGCACTCATGCTCTATAGCGAATTTGAAGAGCGCCATCCTACGAATGAAGCAATTCCTTATGTCATGTACCATATTGGCATGTGCCATTATCAGCAGATTGACCGTATCGACCGTGACACAAGCGGGGCAGAAAATGCAATCAAAGAATTCTCAAAACTTCTGAGAGCCTTTCCAGACTCTCCTTATACCAACGAGGCCAAAGCAAGAATCCGGGCAGCTGATGAATTTCTGGTTAATCATGAATATTTTGTGGTTGAGTTTTATCTCAGAACTGAAAAATACGAAGAGGCCCAAAGTCGCCTCCAGTATCTCCTGAATACCTATCCAGACGCTGGCATTGCCCCCAAAGCAAAAGAATTGTTAGCACGTCTGGAAGCCGGCGACCCCCCAGGGTTCAATCTCTCCTCCTGGCTCCACGACAACTTATTACCGGACTGGGAAATGTTCCGTTCGGATACGGAAGAGGTCGTAGCCCCTCCCGCTCCACAACAATAAGTTCTATCAATCAAAAACAACATCCTTTCCAGCAAACTGGATATGTTCCGCACTTTTGTGAATCGGAGCAATGGCATGCACTCCACCACACTCTGGACACTTGCCGACAAAGGTCGTCAAGGTAAAAGCTGCGTTACAGCCCTGGCAGGTTGTTGCAAACCCGCCGCCCTCGATTACTTGATCCCTTACCGTACCTTCATGGGCGTTATAGACAAATTCAACCAGATCCCGCCCTGTTGAGAATGGTCCTGTTCCTGAGCCATGTTTATCTGTAGAACCGCAACCTGGACATCCTGACATAATAATTTCTCCTGCAAATTTTTATCATTTTTGACGCTTACGCTTTTGCGTAGCAATATACAAATTCTCGACCTTCACCCTTGCCCAAGATGTCTTTCGCAGAAACTTAAGGCTGGATTTCACGGAAGGGTTACTGTTAAAGCATCTGATAGTGATGCGTTTCCCCAATGTATCCCAACCATACTGCTCAACCAGACTGTTCACGATATTCTCAAGAGTCACACCATGTAGAAGGTTCTTCAATTGCTGTTCACTCATGAGATGATACCAGAGAATAAAAATATCCGGGAATTCTGGCCTCAAAGGTCATCTCTTCTTTGGTATAGGGATGGACGATTGTTATGGAGGCAGCATGAAGAGTCAGTCTCTTGATCCCCTTTTCCTTTACTCCATATTTTTTATCCCCGACCACAGGACAGCCTTTATCAGCAAAATGGACACGAATCTGATTTTTCCTGCCTGTCAGCAAATCTACTGCAAGGAGGCTATACTTTTTTGATTCCTGTAAAACTTTGTAAGCGGTTTGTGCAAGCTTCCCTTTTTCAGAATCCTTCACAGAGTACATCTTATGAATACTATTCTCTGCAAGATATGAACTAATGACACCCTGCTTTTCAGGTAAAATCCCATGTACTACGGCAGAATATGTTTTCTTAAATCTCTGCCACTCGGCCTGAAGGGAGTGTTTGGCCTTTTCATTCTTAGCAAAAACAATCACTCCGGAGGTATCCCGATCCAGACGATGGACAATAAATATCCGGTTTTTAGATTTTTTATTCCCTTTTCGAACATAGTCAGTCAAGAGGTAATAGGCTGTATTTTCTCTATCTTTTGCATTACTCACCGTTGAAAGACCGTTTGTTTTATCTACAACCAGAATATCATGGTCTTCATAAAGAACAGAAAGTCCTTTTGGCTGAAATCTTTTGGGAGGACTTTTAAACTTTTTCTTGATTTTCATTTAACTCACAGTAGTTACGCACAATTAAGTGACTACCAGGGAGGTTTGCCGGCTTTGCGAGGCGATGGTTTTCCTCCATACTTAGATAACAATGTATCCAATTGATTGGCAAAAGCCTGGCGATCCCCCTGATTGAGCACTGGTGGCCCACCTGTATCTACGCCGCTGGCCCGCAGACTATCCATGAAATTTCTCATGCTGAGGCGAGATTTTATAGTGTCGACGGTGTACAACTCGCCACGAGGCCCCAGAGCCTGTCCCCCTTTCTCAATCACCTCTGCAGCCAATGGGATATCAGCAGTTATTACAAGGTCACCCGGGCCAAGTCTTTTCACTATCTCATTATCAGCGACATCAAAGCCTGCCGGCACCTGAATGAAGGAAATACAGGACGATACAGGGATACGCATCGGTTGATTTGCAACCAGGGTTGTCTGTACCCCGGTACGCTCTGCTGCTTTGAACAAAATCTCTTTGATCACCACAGGACAGGCATCGGCATCTACCCATATTTTCATCTTGTGTATCAAGAAACAATCTTCTCTTCTTCCTCTGCAAATGTTTCTGAAATCGGAGATACTTCCATTGCCCTGACCGGACAGATCGGCACACAGAGCGAACAGCCTGTACATTTTTCAGGGTCAAAGATAACCTCCATGCCAGGACGTTTTATAAAAAGTGCGCCAACCGGACAGATACCAGTACAGGCACCACACTGAAAGCATTTCTCATCATCCCTCTTTATGGCAGCTGCCAAACGTTCAGCCTTCACCCCAAACGATTTCAGGTAGTCCAAGCCCTCATTTACTTTGTCTTTTGTTCCTTTCAGTTCAAGAATCATCACTCCTTCACGCTGGGGAAGAATGTCAGCTTTCAGGATATTAAACTCCACATCATACTGTTTGACCAATTGATAGATAATAGGTTCATTACTGGTCTCTTTAGGAAAACGTAATATATAAATTCGTGTTGCCATACCACACACCTCTATTCAATATATAAATTTCAACTATTCAGTTCTGTTGTAACTTTTTTCACAAGCATCTCTATTGGAGCATCTGTATCTATTTCTATCACCTGCTCCTTGTCAGTTGCAGCCTGGAAACGTTTTTTCTGGGTAAGATATATCTGCCAGTTTCCATCTGACACCGCATCGGGATCGCCGGCTCGCATGTCCAGTCGTTTTTTCACCACTTTTTCAGAACAAAAGCAATGAACAAACACAAGCCGAACGCGACCTGCAAAATGTTTCCGCAATAAATCCCGTTCAATTAATGACTGATATGAGCCGTCAAGTACCACACAGGCCTGCTTGTCAGCCCCAAAATGGCGATCTGCATGTTCAATTAAGGCATCATAGGTACGTCTGCTGAACTCTGGAGTATAAATCCCTTTATCCACTTCTTCCTGCTGGCCGGTCTCGGGGGTAAGCCCGGCAAGTTCCTTGCGCACCCTGTCCGAATTATAATATGGCAGATCATACTGTTTTGCCCAGGCAGAAGCAAGATAGCTCTTCCCTGTTGCGACCATCCCGAAAAAAATAAGCAGAAGGTTTTCAGGCTGCTGCATATTGTTCTGCCAGGGAAAAATACTTTTTCGCCTGCTCTATACAGGCAGCTGTGGTTTTTTCATCCACAGCTGGGTCACTGGCCGTGAACAGTGCAATTTTCGCGCGCACATAGGTACGATAACATTTATAAAAGTTAAGCATGGTTACAAGTCCATTATCGCCGGATTTTGCTGCAAACTGTTCAATAAAATAATTTGAGAGTTCAGTTTCACCATGAAAGTCCAGATCCATTGCCAGGAAAGCCACATCAGCAGCCACATCTGTATAGCGAAAACGTTCGTTGAACTCAATGCAGTCAAAGATGTAGACAGGATCAGCAAGACAGATATTGGCCGAGTGCATATCACCATGGCAATCTCGGATTTTGCCCGCCTCAATACGCGCCAGGAAACGATCTTCGTGACTGAGAAATTCTTTGGAATACCTGACGATTTTATCAAACTGCTCTTTAGTCAAAGCGCCCTGATCCACAAAATTTTCTGTCTGCTCAAAATTCTCAAGGACATTGACAGCAACGGATGAAGCAACTCCAAACTCCTGTATGGCGGCATCCCCTGCCGCGGCCTGATAAAAAGGAACAAGCTGATCAATGACAGCATCCAGGTGATCACGGCTCAGTTTTCCTGCAGCCATGATCCGGCCCATCATTTTTTCTTCAGGCATTCTTGCCATTCTGATACCGTACTCCACAACTTCTCCGCTGCCATTGAGACAGAAGCTTTCCCCATCTTTATTTATGGTCACCAGTTCTTTGTAGAGATCAGGACAGAGCCTTCGATTGAGCTGAAGTTCCTGTTCACAGTAATATTTTCTTTTCTCAAGGGTGGAAAAATCAAGAAACCCGAAATCAACAGGTTTTTTCCATTTATACACAGAATCGCCAGCGAGCAGGACAAAAGAAATATGGGTCTGCACCAGGCTGACATCAACTGCAGAATGCGGATAACTGCTTTCCTGCTGCAGATATTGGATATAGGACGGAAGATTCACATCGCTCATCAAACAAACTCCTTAAAAATTAAATAATAATAGTACGAAACTTTACCTTACTCTATAATAGTGATACCTTAAACTTTCCACCTCCAACTTTCCACCCTAAATTAGTGGCTCATGAATCAGGACAGTATACAAAAACTTCTCATAGCTGTACAGCAGGGAGGGTGCTCCGTTGAACAGGCTTTGCACAAGCTTCGCCATATGCCGGGACAATCCATCAAGGACGCCTGCATAGATCACCATCGGAGCCTTCGAACCGGCATTCCGGAAGTTATCTACGGAGCCTCAAAAAGCAGTGGGCAGATCATACATATTGCAGAAACATTCCTTCAACAGCAATCTCTGTTTCTCGCCACCCGGATTGACTCTGAAAAAGCGAATCTGATCCTAAAAACCCTTCCGCAAATCATCTATCACAAGCAGGCAAGAATGCTCACCTGCAACTCGCAGGAGCCTGACCCCACGCGCGTTCACGGCAATATTGTCATACTCTGTGCCGGAACATCAGATATTCCCGTAGCAGAGGAAGCCAGGGTAACAGCTGAAAGTCTCGGCAACCCGGTTTTTACCCACTATGACGCTGGAGTGGCAGGCCTTCACCGCTTGTTCAACAAACAGGAACTCATCACTTCCGCCACTGTCATTATTGTGGTGGCCGGCATGGAAGGAGCGTTGCCCAGTGTGGTGAGCGGCATGTGCAGTTGTCCAGTGGTGGCTGTTCCCACATCAATTGGCTACGGCACCTCCTTCGGCGGAATTACGGCACTTCTCGGCATGCTCAACAGTTGTGCACCCGGCCTTGCTGTGGTCAACATCGACAACGGATTTGGAGCCGCCTGTCATGCTTCCTCCATTAACAGAAAAAATAATCCCCAAGCCTTGCAAGATTCAGGCATTACAGTATAATCGCAGTCACTTTTTATCCATACAAATTATCCTTTATAAAAAAATTTATACAGATAGACATACAAACAAAAGGTATATAAGTGAATACATCACTCAAACTGAAAATTTCTGCACTCATCTTTTTTATCATTCTCTCCATTGTTACCATTATTCCTTCTTTTTATGGTTCCACTCCGGACTGGTGGCAAAAATACATGGCACCCGAGGGCTTACGCCTTGGTCTCGATCTTCAGGGTGGTATGCATCTTGTCCTTAAGGTCAATCTGGACAAGGCCGAAGCAGACTCCCTTGAACTTGCTGCAACTGAACTGAAAGACCGTCTCAGGGAACAGGGCATAAGTGCAGTACGGACAAAATCTGAGCCGGGAACTGTTCTCTTTACCCTGCCAAACTCCGGTGCCGTTGATACCGTCAACAGGGTGGTGAAGGATAGCCTCACTGAAATCAATGTTAAAGTGGATGCCAAGGAAGGATCCTTTCCTAAAATCACAGTAACCCTTAAAGATTCGGAAATCGATTTCATCCGAACCCATGCTGTAGAGCAGTCCCTTGAAATAATTCGAAACCGGATTGATCAGTTTGGTGTGGCCGAGCCTGTCATTATCCGCCAGGGAGAGGCAGAAATTGTGGTGCAGTTGCCTGGCGTCAAAGATCCAAAACGAGCACTCAAACTCCTTGGTGAGACAGCCCAGCTTGAATTTAAACGAGTAGCTGATGCTGCCGGCCTCAATTTAAGTCTGCTTGCAGAAGAGTCTCTTACCGCAGGACAGTGGGACGGTACATGGACCAACCATGACGAAGTTGCAAAACTGAACCAGGCTCTACAAAATCGGCTGCCACCGAATACCAGAATCTATATTGAAAAAGATAGTGACAGCCAGACAGGGAGAGAAATAATTCGTCCCATCCTTCTGGATAATCAGATCCTCATGACAGGGGAAATGGTTAAAAATGCCCAGGTACGGATCTCAAACCAGTTCAATGAGCCCTATGTCTCCATTGATTTCACTTCCAAGGGTGGCAGGGTTTTTGCCAAACTCACTGAAGAAAATGTTGGTAAACGAATGGCCATTGTGCTTGATGATGTGGTTCGTTCAGCCCCTGTAATTCGTGAAAAAATCCTTGGTGGTTCCGCCCAGATCAGTGGAAGTTTCACCCATGAAGAAGCAGCGGATCTTTCCATTGTCCTTCGTGTTGGTGCACTCCCTGCACCTGTTGATATTATCCAGAACATGACAGTAGGAGCAAGTCTTGGCCAGGACTCCATTAATAAAGGAATGACTTCCGGTCTCTTTGGCGCTCTTATTGTACTGGCCTTTATGGCCATTTACTACCGTCTTTCAGGGATCATTGCCAATACTGCTCTCATCCTGAACATTCTCTTTCTCTTCACAGGGCTTGCCATACTCAATGCAACGCTTACCCTGCCTGGTATTGCCGGCATCATCCTTTCCATTGGTATGGCAGTGGATGCCAATGTTCTTATCTTTGAAAGGATGCGTGAGGAATACAGCCTTGGAAAATCAGTTAAATCCAGTGTTGACGGTGGATTCAGCAAGGCCTTCTGGACCATCATCGATTCCCAGGTAACAACACTCATCACTGCCATGGCACTGTTCATGTTTGGTACAGGACCCATTAAAGGCTTTGCGATTACCCTCTCTTTAGGTATTATTTTCAACCTTTTCACCGCTCTTTTCTGTTCACGCTTAATCTTTGACACCCTCTACTCTTTCCGCTCTCTGAAGAAACTGAATTTCATGCAGTTTGTGAAAAAACCGAACCTGGACTTTATGCGTATCCGCAATATCACCTTTGCTATTTCGGGTGTTCTTGTTGCCATCGGGCTCATCGCCTTTATCCAGATTGCACGTGGTAAGGCGAATATGGGTGTTGATTTCTCTGGTGGTTCATTACTGCAATACAAGGCAACAAGTGACTTCACCATGGATGAAGTGCGAAAGGTCTTTGGGGCCAATGACCTGAAAAATGCCAACCTGCAGGAAGTTGAAGGTGAGCACCGGTTGATCGTTAAAATTAAGAAGTCAGAGGAAGTGGTTGGGGATCTCAGTGAGCAGATTACCGCACTTCTTGAAACTGATATGCCGGACAAAGGCTTTATCCTGGAAAGTCAGTCAGAAATTGGCTCATCAGTCAGTGCTGTACTTCGAAACAAGGCCATCCAGGCTATCTTCATTTCACTGCTGGGTGTTATTGTCTACCTGGCCATGCGCTTTGATATCCGCTTCGGACTGGCTGCTGCCGTTGCCACCTTCCACGATGTTATCGTGGTGCTCGGTATCTGCTGGTTATTAAATATTGAAATAACCTTGCTTATTGTAACCGCCCTGTTAACCCTGGCTGGTTATTCCTTAAACGACTCGGTGGTAGTCTTTGATCGTATCCGTGAAAATATGCAGAAATCAGAAGACCACTCACTACTCCAGCAGATCAATAAAAGTATTAATGAAGTCATGAGCCGTACCTTTGTCACATCACTGACCACTGCCATGGTACTTCTTGCTCTCTTCTTCTTTGGTGGATCAGTAATCCACAACTTCTCACTCGCCCTGCTCCTTGGTGTGCTGGTGGGTACCTATTCATCAATCTTCATCGCCAGCCCGGTTCTCAGTCTGTGGCCGGCAAAAAAGAACTAGCAGAATGGATCAGATACAGCTCCCCAAAAATGTCACCCGGATACAGGAAGATGAATTGTTCAATTTTTCCTGTCATCCGAAGGTGGACTGTTTTACCAACTGCTGTCGACAACTCGAGCTTGCCTTGACGCCATACGATGTGCTACGCCTGAAACAGGAAACAAAGCTCGATTCCAGTAGTTTCCTTGCCACCTATGTAATTCAGGAACAGGAGGCTGAAGACGCCTTTCCACGCTTCTACCTCACAATGGTTGATGATGGGCAGGCCTCCTGCGTCTTTGTTGCAGACACAGGATGTACGGTTTATCCGGGACGCCCCGGAGCATGCAGAACCTACCCCATGGGCAGGGCAGTCATCCGTCAGGATGACAACTCCATGGAGGATTTTTTTGTGCTCCTGAAAGAATCACACTGCAATGGCTTTCAGGAAAAAGATGAACAGACAGCCGTAAAATACAGCAAAGGGCAGGGTCTGAAAGAGTACAACCTGTTCAATGACAAGGTCGCCATGCTCCTGCAGCATGAAAAAATCCGCCGAGGAATGCAGCTGACAAAAGTACAAACACAGTATTTTATTCTGGCTCTCTATGATCTTGACAACTTTCGTAAACAGTTAAACCAGGAAAAACTTCCAAATCAGGATCAATATCCAGCCCAAAAAGAACTCTGTACAGATGATGAACAGCTCCTTCTCTTTGCGATCGAATGGCTGCAGGGAATACTTTTTAACTCATGAAACTCAAACTTGTAATATTTGACTGTGACGGAGTGATGTTTGACTCCAAGTTTGCCAACCAGACCTACTACAATCATCTGCTCCAGCATTTTGACTATCCGGTCATGGATGATGAGGAACTGGAGTTCGTCCATATCCACAATGTTAATGAATCAACACGCCACATCTTTCGTCACTATCCCGAACAAAATCTTCAGGAAGTTGATCTATTCCGACAGGAAACAGGGTATGCTCCGTTTTTGCAATACATGAAAATGGAAGAAGACCTGATTCAGTTTCTGGATATCTGCACACCTCGTTACCAACTGGCCGTGTCCACCAATCGAACCAATACCATGGAACCGATTCTGGATATTTTCAAGCTGAAGGATTATTTTGTCAAAGTGATGACAGCGGAAAATGCCAGGCGTCCTAAACCTGCCCCTGATGCACTTTTAGAAATATTAGAACATTGTAACTGCCAGGCTGACGAAGCCATCTATATTGGAGACTCTATCATTGACCGCGAACATTCAGCAGGCTGTGGTATGAGACTGATTGCGTTTAAAAACGAAAACCTTCCGGCAGAATATCATGTCAGCAGTTTCATTGACATTCTAAAACTGCCACCTTTTCAGTAGTACTAACATTGGTAAACAGTAAGGAACGGAGCGTTAATAACTTGAACAAAATCGCGCTTGGATTTAGGTCATGTTTGACCGATCTGATTGAACAAAGCCGCAGGCGTAGCGGGCTACGTTGAGGACTTTGTGATTGATGATCGGCCAAAGATGGCCTGAAGACAAGATGCGAGATGTTGAACTTATCGCCCTTCGGGCGGGTTTTAAAAAGAGAATGTCGAACAAGGAATATCGAATATCGATCGGAATAAAAGACGAAAGATCAAGGGCCTTTCCCCTTCTTCGGTTCGACATTCCTCGGAGTCTGCGCTTACCTGTTCGATATTCGATATTCGTCCTTTAATGTTCGGTATTCATTTTTTAAGCTTCGTAAAAAATGAAAATTCCTATGCTATCAAGTTATTTGCGCTCCGTCCCTAAGTAAACCAGCATAAGTACACTCGTACACTCAGTAATACGCAGAAACACATCCTGTTAATCTCTTTTATTCTTCTTCTGCTTCATCTACTCGTTTAATACCCTCCATGAGGAGCATCATAAAATCTCCTATTTCCGCAGCCTTCATCTCTTCCGGAGTTAACCCGGTGGAAAAGGAATAACGCCCCTCCTTCTCCTTCAACATCTCAAAAATTGCTGCCTGGTTCGTCTCTTTCCCATACTGGGCATTAATAACACAGCCATCCCGGAAAGAAACTTTTGCCTCCCCCCCAGAAAACTCAAGAAAAAGCACACCCGTCTTTTGATTCATATGAAAAATCTGAAAAAGCTCTGCAGGAGGCATATCACGAATCCATCCACTCATACAGGCATCAAAATTTTTAAATTTACTGGCATTGGACTGAGTCAATCGCTTAACGAGAATTCTGGCCATAAATGCCTGCATCTCCGGAATTCTATCCAGGAGTTCACTAAAAGTACCACCGGAAATAGAAAGTACCTCAGCTTCTGTTATGCTTCTGACATCTGCACCTGCGACATCTGCGCCCAGATAACTCATTTCACCGCAGATATCACCAGGCCCAAGGGAAGCGACAACCAACGAACCGTCACTGACCACAATACTGCCGGAAAGAACAATATAGAGGTAAAGACTCTTTTGCCCTTTAGTGATAAGGGTTGAGTTTGCCGGCAAGCTTTCTTTACGAAAGCAGCGCACGACACTACTGATCTCCGCGTCAGGTATCGCCTGAATCAATGGAAAGTTTCGCATCTCTGCCAACAGTTCGTCACCTTGTGGGGCAGGAGGTGAAGCTGAAAAAGCCTGACTATCCTGACTGGCTTCAGCTTCTGAAATAAGCTTAAATTTGATAAGTCCGGTACATCCACTGCAACTGTAAAGTTTCTCTGGTGCCCCATCCTGCTGAACTCCGGAATCCAGGAGGTCAAAAAGGATACTGGTCATTTCCCTAACAAGAATCAGACAGGTCGCCTTATTCTCAGGACAGGACAGTGCCTTGTCAGAAAGAGAAAGCAATTCTTCCTGCTCATAAAGGGGACAGTTGTTGTCTACAATAATCTTAAAATAAAATATCAACTGTTTCATTACTCCTCAGATTACCACAAACCACGCTGTCTAGATAAAAAAAACTTTTTTTTATAATTGTAATATTTTTTTTGTTTTACTTAAAGTTACTGCTATACTTGAAAGAACTATTATTGGGATCAACCACTAGCCTTGGTGATAAACGGGAGACAGACTGTTATGCTTTACAGCACCCC
>JAYEOK010000258.1:23515-28290 GCA_034722915.1 Thermodesulfobacteriota bacterium
TTTTATAATTGTAATATTTTTTTTGTTTTACTTAAAGTTACTGCTATACTTGAAAGAACTATTATTGGGATCAACCACTAGCCTTGGTGATAAACGGGAGACAGACTGTTATGCTTTACAGCACCCCTTGTGGGGGAACAAGGAACTTCACGAATCTACATGTCAGTCTGCTTTCTTTTTTATAAACCAGTGATCTTTTATGAATAAAACCAGTACCCAGCTTGAAACTGTTTTCCAGGAAGTAACGGATCACTTTGCCAACATTCCCCGTATCACCATAACTCCAGGGGAAGGAAGCCCTCCTGACCAATACTCTGTCAATTACCAGATAACAGGCGTCTGCAAAGAATCTGACGGTGAAGTTTATACCTGTGAGAATCATGACATATCCATATCACTTCCCTTTGGATTCCCCCACTTCCCCCCCAACTGCCTGCCGGAAAGCCCCACTTTTCATCCGGATTTTGATTCCTCTGCTATTTGTATCGGAGATGTGTGGGAAGCTGATAAGTCCATTGTTAAACTGATTCTTCATATTGGTCGAATGATCTCCGGGGAAATCTATTCTGAATCCAATGCCTTTAACCAGGACGCGGCTGAATGGTACCTTGCAAACCGCGATCAACTCCCCTTTGATAACACCGATTTTGCACAGCTTGCGGCATCATCGCCTTCCCCTGTAAGAGCTGAAAAAAACGAACTGGATACTATTGACACCCTGAACGATGCTGATTTCGAACAATCCTTTCCCACTGCACAAGCCCCTCACCTGGAACTGGATATTGACACTGATCGATTGCGTATCATGGCCAAGCATCGGAGATTTCATGCTCTTTCGAAAGAACTCAAAATAATCGATGAACAATTTGACGATCGCGCAGAACTGGAAAAACAGGTACAAACAGCTATGGATGAGGCCATGGCACTCTTTCGCGTTGCAAACGAACTTGAAAACAAGGGGGAACAACAAAAAGCACTCGATAAATATCAGGCTGTTGAAAATCTGGTCTCAGATTATCCTCTTCTCCATGAATCAAAAGAGAGAGTACAGCAGGCCTTTGACCTGCTTGGCGACTGGGTAAGCACTGAAGCAAACGATCTGGACAGTGAAATTTCCAGGGAAACCGACCACCCGGAAACCGATAGTTCCTCTCCCGAAAGGAGGGAAAAAAGGACTTTTTTCGAAGACAAAAAGACCGCAAGCCGTAAATTGCTCTTCTTTGCCCTTGGAGGCGGATCCATCGCCCTTGTTGCCACTCTTATTTTCTCTTATTTTTTTCTTGGTTCCAGCCTGGAAAAAGCTGGCAAACGGTACGATGAATGCCAAAGTCAACTTGATAAGAATAATTTTCATGAGGCTGAAAAAAAATGCACTGAAGCACTTAGCCTTACAGCTGAAGTACAGATGGTCAAACTGCTTGAAAAGAAAAAACTTGCTAAAAAGATACAAACCCTGCTTGATTCAACAAAACTTCGGGAGGGATTGGCTGGAAGAACCCTGTTTGAGGGAAAATATGTCTCAAAGTCTACGCAAAAATTCCTTCTGGCTTTTAAAGAGGCCAGGGAAAACGGTGATTCATTCTTTGAAAAAAAACTCTGGGATGATGCAGCCGGCAGCTATACCAAGGCCTTGGACATTGGCAAAAACACAAACATTATAGATGCCCCCGTACTTGCTGAAATCCGCGAGAGACTCCCACGCTGCCAGCTGAACCAGTTAATGCAGGCGGGCACACAATCCCTGGCCACCTCCGACTGGAATGGAGCCACCGAACATTTCAGCAAGGCTCTCAAACTGGCCAAAGCAAACCCCCAGGTACTCCCGGAAACTATCACTGAACTGGAACTCCTCTCCAACCAGGCAAAGTTCAATGCCCTGCGCGACATGGGCCACAAGGCCTTCAGCGCTAAAGAATGGAGTGCGGCGCTCAGCAGCTATCAGAGTGCCCTTGTTATTCTTGAGAAGCTTGACGTCTCTGACCCGGACACCATATCCCGTCTGCATGAGAATATTGCCAAGACAGAAATCTACCTGACCATCGAAAAGGGAAAAGAAGCATTTGCCGCTTCACAGTGGGATGATGTCATCGTCCAATATGGAAAAGCAATTCTTATTCTTGAAGAAAACTCCAAATTACTGAGCCGGATTAACACCAAAGAAAGCCGCGCCAAGCTGTCCCGAATCATGCTTCATGTTGTAATTATTCAGGATAAACAGGATGTGGCTAAGTATCTCAAATCTAAACAATATGCGTTGGCTCTTGAAAAACTCAACAACATAAAACGATCCATTACCAGCAGCCAGTTTGCTGACCAGACCGATTTTCAAAATATCCTTAAAGAAATTGGACCTCAGGTTAAAGATGTAAAAAAACAATTATTTCTCATCAAACAGACCACATACCTGACTAAAAACTATAAAAAATTATTTCTCAAACACTATCCGGAAGCAACACGTTCTGCACTCAAATCGCCCAAGGTCGAGTACCTGAAAAACATTGGCAGTAAACTGCTGTTTAGAATGCAATGCACTGAAGCAACAGGAGGAAGAGCAATACGTCTGCAGATGGATTACCTATACTCTCCGTCCAGCAATACCTGGAGATTTTATTTTGAGAAATAAAAAAGCAGCAACCTTTCAAGTCGCTGCCTAAAACGTTATTAAACCCTGAAGTGACTCTTTACCTTAATGATGGTGATGGTGATGACCATGCCCGTCTTCTGTTGCAGGCCCGCCAGCGGCATCAAGTGCCTTACCCAGATATTTTGTAACTTGATCCATAGCCTCTAATGCAGCGTTGAGGCTGGATTGCACATCTTCCTGTTCCACTTCATCAAGCCATTTCCTGCACTCCTCCGCATGCCCTTGATTATGTTCAATCCAATGGGGAAGCAGTACCTGTAATTTTTCCAGTTGATTCATCCTCTCTCCTATCCTTTCAGGGTTTTTCCTAAAAATACTTTTCCGCCGAGAAAATCGATGGTCTGTACCTGAACCCCTGGCACAAATTTCGGTTCTTCAAAAAAAGTACTCACCTCAACACCACCATCCTTCACATCAAGCCGGGTAACACTTTCCATCACCAGCTCTTCCTCTTCATTCTCACGTACAAGCACACTCATCTGACACATATTCTGTCCTCACACCAAAAATCTAAATTCACCTTTACCAAGCAAATCATGGAGATGCAAAATGCCGATCAGCTCATCTTGCCTGCCAACGATTGGTAAAATGGTAATCTCATGTTTCTGCATGATACTCAGGGCATCAACTGCCTGCATAGTAGCCCGTATGGTTACAGGGCTTGCAGTCATCAGTTCATCAACATATACACTTTTCAACTCTATTCCTTCTGCAACTGTACGCCTCACATCTCCATCGGTGATAATGCCAAGCACTTCACTCTTTTCGTCAATTATAAGAACAGCACCCAGATTTTCTCTATTCAGTACTGTCACGGCCTCTGCAGCTGTGACCTTTCTCTTTACACTGGGAATTGCATCTCCTTTAAGCATCACCTCACTGACATTCACCTTTAACCTTTCACCAAGACTACCGCCCGGATGGTTTTCACGGAAATCAGCTGTCTGAAACTGTTTTTGCCTCAGAAGGACAATCGCAAGAGCATCACCCATGGCAAGAGTTGCAGTTGTACTGGCAGTGGGTGCAAGCCCCAGGGGACATGCCTCCATGGGGACTTTTATATCCAGTACAATATCACTGGAATGTGCAAGGGTTGAATCATGTCCACCAGTCATGGCAATGATACTTGTCCCCCGCTTTTTCAGGCTGACCAGCAATCTATTCAACTCCGTTGTTTCCCCTGAATAGGAGATAGCAATGACAACATCAGAGGGTGCAACCATACCAAGATCGCCATGCATGGCTTCAACGGGATGGAGAAAAAACGAAGGAGTGCCGGTTGAATTTAAGGTTGCAGAAATCTTCTGGCCAATAATTCCAGACTTTCCAATGCCTGTGATTACCAACCTGCTGGAACAGGAGAGAATCTTCCTCACTGCCCTGTCAAACTCCTCTCCAATTCGTTCCCGGACAGCCGCCAGTCCCTGCTCTTCAATTGCTAAAACTTCCCGGGCTTCCTGTATAAACATCCTTTATTGCTCCCTGCAAAAAAATTCGATCTTGGTACCAGTATAATTTTTTTCACTCAGTTCCTTAGGAACGTACATTAAATAACCTGAACATCTTTCTTGCCCTTTGTTCCGCCAGCAATACTTTAAAAACCGTTACATACAGGGAGTATGCAAAGCTTTTTAAAGTGTCGCTGACGAAAAAATTGCGGCGAAATATGTTCAGGTTATTTAATTCCCGTTCCTTACCCACTTGATTGCTAAAAATACAAGAAAATATTCCCAACATATTAACACCGGTAAACGGTAAGCTAAGCCGGCATAAGTGCCTTGTTGGTATGTCCAACTTGCTAACGTTAAACGAACTTTTCATTTTCTCGGAGTCTACGCTTACCTGTTTTTTATGACGGCTTTTGAGGAGTAAGGCACTAACACCGGTGATGAACGGTAAGCCGGCATAAGTGCCTTGTTGGTATGTCCAACTTGCTAATGTTAAACGAACTTTTCATTTTCTCGGAGTCTACGCTTACCTGTTTTTTATGACAGCTTTTGAGGAGTAAGGTACTAACACCGGTGATGAACGGTAAGCCGGCATAAGTGCCTTATCAGAATATTTTCTTTGAAAAAACAAGAAAATATTCTGTAAGGTACTAATATTCGTCAAAAGTAATCACTGTTTCTGA
>JAYEOK010000259.1:0-1994 GCA_034722915.1 Thermodesulfobacteriota bacterium
AACGGAACGTTTATTGGTGGAGCTCGATGTTTCATGAAAGCATCGTAATAACGACGATTCTTCGGCTTCGCCTCAGAACTCGTAGGTTTTGTTAGGCATTGGGGGACTCGGGCATAGAAGCTACTAGGAGCTTGTCCGAGAATGCCCTTTCTCCCCAACTCTTCGTTATTTAGCAAAAATAATGCTCAGAATATCAACTATATGCCTGCGCTTATTTTTTAAAAATGCCTCGATTTGAGAAGAAATGTCTATTCTCGGACAGGCTCCTAGAGGCACGGCAAGAACCATGCCCAAAACGGCCTATGCACGGAACATGCAACCGGAACCAGTGATCTGTGACAAAGGGCATGCAACGTAACAACTCCGAGAAACCTGGAGAGAGTGACTTGAAATGAATAAGTTGCAAGTACCATCAAGGCACTTACAACCCCTCGAGGGGTACAGAAATGAGTGCCGACTTACCGCTCACACCGGTGTTAGTCCCTGAGAACCTGTCACTCTTTTCAGTACCCCATCGGAGACTATTGTTTACCTGTGGGGTATGAGGACTGAGGTCATCATTCCATAGTAAAATTCTTCCAACCCTGATCCAGATTCTCCAGATTTACATACGAATAATCTGGAAACATATCCCTCAATAAAGTCGTTTTTCCAGCATTCGCCAAAGCCCCAGCTTGACCAACTAGACCGAATGGGTATTGTAGACCTAGGTATAGGAAATTAATTGCAATGATAATTATAGGAACAATACCATGATTGTAAATATCTCCGAGGCAAAAGCTAATTTATCAAAACTTGTGAACATGGTACACCATGGAGAAAAGGTTGTTATTGCAAAGAACAACTTACCTCTTGTTGACCTTGTCATCCATCAGCCTGAAGGAAAAAGAAAACTTGGCTTACTGGTTGGGAAATTTGACGTTCCTGACGACATAATGGATGAAGACCCTGATATCAACGAAATGTTTTATGGAAAAGATGAAGAGAATATGTAATGAAAATTATCATTGATACTCATATTTTTCTCTGGTCACTGGCTGCCCCCACACGAATAGCAACAGATAAACTCAAAGAACTGGAAACGCCGACCAATATTATATATGTCAGCTCAATCACTATTGCTGAAATAATGCTTAAAGCATCTATTGGAAAGCTTGATATTGACTTTGACCCTGGGGAACTTGCACGTCAAAGTGGTTTTGAACTTCTTGACTTTACGAGCCAGGCTGCATTGTTTTTACAGAATCTCCCTTTCCATCACAAAGACCCTTTTGATCGCATGTTAATTTGCCAAAGTCTGTTTCATAAGTATCCTCTCATGACAGATGATAAAAAAATCACGCAGTATGATTGTCAAATAATATGAAAAAAATGAGTCATTCCTCCATTGAAAAATACGGGTTACAGCCATTTTGGTTGTAACCCTTTTTTTGTGCCTGGTGTTACTTTTGTTCGCACCAGAAATTAAATCTTGCTATGCCTCACAGTGCTGTAATTTTTCAGCAAGAGCCTGTTTCATAAATTCATTCAAGTTAATTGATGCACGATGTGACGCTACTGCAGCTGCAAGATGTAAATCATGGCCAACCCGTACATTGAAAGAGCCTTTACATGGTTTTATTGGTTCGACACCATCAGCTTCACAATCAGCTAAATAATCGTTAACGGCATCTTTAAAAGCATCCTCAAGCTCCTGTGCAGTAGTTCCTTCATACGTAACCAGGGGCGAGATAAAAAGGAGTTTCCCGTACAAAACGTTATCTTCAGGACTGATTTCCACTGATCCATGGTAGCCCTTGTATTGCATCGTATTCATATCATCCCCCACTCTTTTAGCTTCCTTCGCAATTCCCGAATAACATAAACTTTAATTTTATTCCCTGGATGAGGTCTGTGTAAATTGATCCGTTGATCTGGATTTCCATTATCAAATTTGACACGAGAACCAGCACCTTGAATTTCTGTATAACCCAGGCTTTCAAGTAAACGGCTCA
>JAYEOK010000260.1:0-8880 GCA_034722915.1 Thermodesulfobacteriota bacterium
GGAGACGTTAAAAAAGGTCAAGGTAGGATTATCACTTGCTACCACCAAAATATGGACAAGATTACTCCTCAGTGTCAAGAGGCCATCACATCTGCTGTAGCAAAAGTTGACGCTTCTATTTAAAAAAACGACTTAGTAGTATGTTCCTCGAGGGTGCTTTACCGCCATCTAGGCAAAGGCACCCTCGATTTTCGCAAAGAGTACTTTCCCTACCATGCCCAGCGCAACCATCTTACCCCCTTGACCTACGTACCATATTCGCACACAATATGGCACCATATAATACTCACAAAAGACCTAGGGAGGGAATCCAGTGCCTATCAGCATAACAGAAGATATTCGTTCAATTACTGACCTCAAACGGAATACAACTGCCGTCCTTGAGCAAATTCATAAAACTAAACGCCCTGTAATTTTAACAGTTAACGGTAAAGCAGAAGCAGTCATTTTGGATGCAAAAGAATACGAGAAAATAACTAATTCCTTTAATTTGCTTAAGCTATTAGCACCAGCAGAGGAGGATGTAAAAGAAGGTCGTTATACTGCAACAAAAGACTTTTTTAAGGAATTCAAACGTGCCAAAGAAATTTAGCGTTTACATCACCCACAGTGCGCAGAACGACCTTGAGCATTTTTTTTATATTGCTTCCGACAACGTTAATAATGCAAAAAAGTTCATACTAGAACTGGAAAAGAAAATCTATAGTTTGGGCACATTTCCAGAGCGTTGCCCCCCTATATCCCAGAGAATAATTATTTTGGTACTAACTACAGACATCTTCTCCATAAAAAATACCGTGCTGTATACAAAATCGTTGACAATTCAGTATATATCCTCCGTGTTGTGCACGGAGCAAAATTGCTTGATTTATAAGAGAAAATTCCGCTTAACAACACACTGCAGGCGACCAGCGGGCAGCGCGGTTTTTCGAAATTCAGCTTCAACGCTAATCAGAATTGACCCACCAGTGCTAACATAAACTGACCCACCACTTTATTTTTACTCACTTCTTTTCTCTCATCCGAAATTGATTACCAAGAAGCATTGCCTCGTTGGTCGGTAATTCTGCTTGAGGCAGGTTAATTCAGCCGTTAGCCTTGCAAATTCCAAATTTATAGTAGGAACCTTGTCAAGCATCCAGGTATGATGTATTGTAATACTTAGGAGGTGGTAAAATGACAACCGCAAAAATTGCTATTACAATTGAAGAAGATATGTTGAACCGTCTTGATCTATTGGTGAAGTCACATTTTTTCCCAAACCGTAGTAAAGCTATTCAAGAGGCAGTTAGTGAAAAATTACACAGAATCGAAAGTAATCGTTTTGAAATCGAATGTGCAAAATTAAACCCAGCATTCGAACAAGCTTTAGCCGATGAAGGGATTTCTTCGGAGATTCAAGAATGGCCAGAATATTAAGAGGGGATGTCTTCTGGGCAAATTTGAACCCAACCATTGGGCATGAACAAACTGGACCCAGGCCTGTTCTAATTCTCAGTCGTAATTTTTTTAACAAACATTCAGGCACTGTTATAGCCGTTGCCCTGACAAGCCAAGCTCAAAAAGCAGCTTTTCCTTTAACCCTTGAGCTAAGTAGTGACAAACTACCAAAAAAATCGTGGGCCAAAATAAGTCAAATTAGAACATTGTCAAACAAAAGGCTTGGCAAGAAAATTGGCCAAGTAACAGCCAAAGAATTACAATTGATAATTGACGGTCTCAATGAAATAATTACAGGTTAGCAAAAAAGTTAATATGGTTACGGGATCGAACCACGGCAACAGATTGTTTTATCGTTAAAGTCTGCCGTAAAACACCCATTTTTCTCGCTTAGGATCTCCTTTTTCACCCCCAAAAGAACCTTCTAAGGAATTAGAGATTACTGAAACGAAAACTAGAACCAAACTTGTTTATGCCGAGAGCGCACAGACACTACATACCTGGATGCGTTTGGCACATCACCCGCTTTTTGAGGGTGAAAAGAACACTCTAAGGCCAGATAGTAGCTATTTTTTTGACTTAAATACCAGCAATTCAGGTTGATAGCTTGGTCCTACCCCTGGTTGTCTGGTTGATTTCTGTCAGTTTTTCTTTTATTGTTTCGTATTTCGAATTTAGATATTCGAATTTTCTCTGAACAGGACTTTTCGTTCAGGCACTATTTACAGAAAAACCCCATCTTCAAGGGTTCGGGAAACATCCATCTGCCCTGCAAGTTCATGGTTGTGAGTAACCATAATGGTGGCAAGTGCCAGGTCTTTGCACAGGGATCTGATGAGATCGAAGACAAGATTGCCGGCGCGGGCATCGAGATTTCCGGTTGGCTCATCGGCAAGGAGCAGAGCAGGTTTCATGATAAGGGCTCTGGCCAAAGCTGTGCGCTGCTGTTCTCCACCTGAGAGTTCATTTACCCTGTGACCGGTTCTGTGGTCGAGTTCGACCTGTTTCAGCAGCTGTTGAGCCGGTTTTTCCATCTCTTCTTTTGTCTTGCCTGCAATCAGGCCGGGCATCATCACATTTTCCAGGGCTGTAAACTCGGGCAGGAGATGGTGGAATTGAAAAATAAAGCCTACAGAGCGGTTGCGGAACAGAGAGAGTTCGTTATCAGTTCTGGAAGTAAGACTTTTCCCCTGAAAAAGAAGCTCACCGCTGTCCGGGGCGTCCAGGGTGCCGATAATCTGGAGCAGGGTTGTTTTTCCAGAGCCGGAAGCCCCGACAATGGCCATCATCTCGCCCTTATCAATGCTGAAGTCGATCCCTTTCAGTACTTGAATCTTCTTTGTTCCGCTTTGGAAACTTTTACACAGGTGTTCAGCTTTGAAAAGAGTCATGAGAGAACCTCTGCTGGCTTCACCTTTGATGCTTTCCATGATGGATAGATGGTGGCAGACAGGGTGATGACAATCGCAGAAACTGCAATAATTGTCACATCAAGAGGAAGCACCTTAATGGGCAGTGTATTCATGGGGTAGACATTGGAAGGGAGCTCAATAAACTGGTAGCGGGAAAGAATTTCACAGAGTCCAAGACCCAACGTTACACCAAGAAATGTGCCAAAGAGTCCGATAACCAACCCTTGGTTAAAGAAGATTTTCATGATAGATTTGGAAGTGGCGCCCATGGATTTTAAAATGGCGATATCCTTTTCCTTTTCCATGACCACCATGATAAGGGCCGAGACAATATTCAGTGCTGCCACCAGGATGATGAGGGCAACACAGATAAACATCCCGATTTTTTCAAGTTTAAAGGCCGCAAACAAGTTACGGTTCATGGACATCCAGTCTTTGGCCACAAAGGTTTTACCCAGCAGTTCCACAATGTTTTTGCCAACTTTGTCAGCCCGATTCAACTCCTTCTCCTGCACAGTGACCTCGATTCCATGGACAATGTCACCACTTTCCAGGAAATTCTGTACAGCCGGGATATTCATGTAGGCAATACTTGAATCATATTCATACATACCTGACTCAAATATGCCAGATATGCGGCAGGTTTTGATCTTGGGAATAATACCCATGGGAGTAAGCGGGCCTGAAGGGGAGATGAGTCGTACCTTGTCACCTGTGGACACATGAAGATTAGAGGCCATGGCAATACCCAGTATTATGTTGGGAAGTCTGGTATCTTCATTCTGGATCAGGTCGTCAATCGTTCCTTCCACCATTTGTTCAGGCAGTGCAATTACTCCCCTGGCCGTTGCCGGGTCGATTCCACGAAGTACAACCCCGGTTCCGCCTCTTGGGCCGCTGAGCAGTGTCTGGGCATAGAGATAAGGGGTGGCACCAGTGACATTATCGACTGTGATGATTCTGTCACGGGTAAGAGTGTAATCAGGAATAATCCCGCCCATGCGTTGAATAATGATATGGGAGTTGACGCCAAGGATCTGGTCGCGCAGACCATTTGTGAAACCGGAATAGACTGCCAGTACCACAATGAGCGCCATTACGCCCATGGTGATACCGGCAACAGAGATAAGTGAAATGAGTGAGATGAATTTTTGTTTATGTCTTGCCCGCAGGTAGCGGCAACTGACAAACCACTCAAACATTATTTTGATTCTTCTTTTTTTTCTTTTTCCCCTGTTGCTTCACTTCGGCTTTGAGGTGAGGGAAAAGGATAACGTCACGAATTGACGGGGCATCAGTAAGCAACATCACCAGACGATCAATGCCGATTCCTTCTCCTGCTGCTGATGGCATACCATACTCAAGGGCGCGGATAAAATCTTCATCAAGTTCATGATGGATTTCTTCATCATCCCCTTTTTCGGCGATCTGCCTTTCAAACCGCTGGAGCTGATCTACGGGGTCGTTCAACTCACTGAAAGCATTGGCCAACTCACGTCCGGTGACGAAAAGCTCGAACCGGTCGGTAACATCAGGGGTGTCCTCGTTTCTTCGGGCAAGTGGGGAAACTTCAGTGGGGTAAGATGTGATAAAGGTGGGATCGATAAGTTTTTCTTCCACCAGCAGTTCAAAGAGCTCGGTCTTGGCTTTGCCGGGACCAGCCTGTTCTTCCAGCTTGATCCCTTTTTCGCTGGCCAGTGCCAGAACTTTTTCATCGTCTTGCAAGACAGCAGGGTCAATGCCCGCAACCTCAGCCAGAGCCTCATCCATGGTCATTCGTTTCCACGGCGGAGCCAGATTGACTTTGGTACCCTGGTATTCAATTTCCATGGTATCGTTTACTTCATCACAGAGCCAGGAGATCATCTCTTCAGTAAGTTCCATCAGCTCATGATAGGTGGCGTAAGCCTGGTAGAATTCCAGCATGGTAAATTCGGGATTATGCCGGGTGGACAGGCCTTCATTTCTGAAGTTTCGATTGATCTCAAAGACCCGTTCAAAACCTCCCACCAGGAGTCGTTTGAGGTAAAGTTCCGGGGCAACACGCAGGTAGAGATCCATATCCAGCGCATTATGGTGGGTCTTAAAAGGTTTTGCTGTGGCACCACCGGGAACCGGCTGCATCATGGGTGTTTCCACTTCCATGAAGCCGCGGTTGGCAAGGAATTCGCGCATTAAGCGGATGATTTCTACACGTTTACGGAATGTCTCGCGACTTTCAGGGGTAACAATGAGATCCACATAGCGCTGACGATAACGGGTTTCCACATCAGTGAGGCCATGAAATTTTTCAGGAAGGGGACGCAGACATTTGGAGATCATCACCAGCTTATCAGCCATGACAGAGAGTTCTTCAGTCTTGGTTTTAAAGAGTTTGCCTTCAATTCCAACAATGTCGCCAATATCCCATTTTTTAAAGGTGGCAAATATTTCATCACCCAAAGCGTCTTTTTTGATATACACCTGAATCCGGCCCGAGCTGTCAGCAAGATGGAGAAAGGCTGCCTTGCCGAATTTTCGCATGGACATGATGCGTCCGGCAATGGAGTAGGTATAATTGGTCTCGTCAAAGGCTTCAGCAACAAGATGCTCGCCTTTTGGCAGCAGTTCTTTGACCCTGTTTGCGGGCTTGAAACCATTGCTGTAGAGGTTGACACCAAGATCCGCCAGGGCATCGGCTTTTTCCCGACGCTGTTTAAGTACTTGTGTATTTTCTTTGCTCATGATTGTTTTCAGATTGAGATGTCTCTATCTATACATAGAAGGGAATTAAATTTACTCACTCGTTTACTGAGAATGTAGCATCCTGTCAATGGTTTTACGAGATGTAGGTGACTAGTCAAGGCGAAAGAGTTCTTTTAAATGCTTACGATCCAATTTTTTAATAACTCCGCCTTCATCTTCACTGATCAGGGAATCCGCCATGTCCTGTTTCCGTTTGAGCAGGGCATGGATTTTTTCTTCAAGGGTACCGGTTGTGATCAGACGAAATACCTGTACCTGTCGCTTCTGACCCATGCGATGTACCCGGGCCGTAGCCTGTGCCTCTTTGGCTGGATTCCACCAGCGGTCATAATGGATGACAACCTGGGCCGCAACCAGATCAATACCGGTTCCACCTGCCAGGAGACTGGCACAAAATACTTTGCATTTCTTTTTCTTACTGAATTTTTTGAGCATTTTTTCACGTTGTGTCACCGCCATACTGCCACGCAAACTTGCGTAATCAATGCCTGTCCGTTCAAGGTAACGTTCGATGATGTCCAGCATTCCAGTGTATTGACTAAAAACAACTACTTTGAGATCAGCGCTTAAGCATTCGGAGAGAAGCTCAATAAAAAGATTCCATTTGCCACTTTCATATTGTTCCGCATCGTTGCAGCCCTCAAGAAGGCAGGGATGATTACAGATCTGTTTCAAGCGGGTGAGCATGGCCAGGATATTGATATATTTGATTGAGGATTCTTCTGCCTCCA
Organism: Thermodesulfobacteriota bacterium; assembly: GCA_034722915.1. GTDB lineage: Bacteria > Desulfobacterota > Desulfobulbia > Desulfobulbales > Desulfocapsaceae > Desulfocapsa. Next base: position 6,329 of record JAYEOK010000260.1, read on the forward strand.
TTTCATCAAGCAGGTCAACTGATTCATCCACTGTATCCCGGTAGAGTTTTACCTGGGTCTCGCTCAGTTCGCAGGTTCTATCGTCAATGGTGAGATCCGGAAGTTCTGTGAGTACCTGTTTTCTGTTGCGTCGCAGGATAAAAGGATCAATGAAACGGCGGAGCCTCTCTGTCACTTTCTTGCTTTTGTGATCTTTTATGGGAATGAGAAAATGTGTGGAAAAGTATTTTGTGCTGCCTAAAAAACCCGGTAAACAAAGTGAGAAAAGGGAATGGAGGTCGGTGAGTGAGTTTTCGATTGGCGTGCCGGTAAGACCAATTTTCACCTTTGCGTTCAGCATTGCGACCGCCTTATGCATGCCGGTTTTTTTGTTTTTCAGATTTTGAATTTCATCCAGGAGGATGATGTCAAAGGGAATCTCAGCCAGCAGCTTCTGATCCACCCTGGCTATTGCATAGGTGGTGATGAGCAGACCGGGGTTTGACGCACTATCCAGTTTTCGGCCCGGCCCATAATGTATGGTGTAGCTGAGTTGCGGGTAAAAGTCATCAATCTTATTTTTCCAGTGGTACAGTACGGATGCCGGGCAGATGATGAGCCCGGCGGAGTGACCAGCTTTTGATTGTTTAGCTATCGAATCAAGGAGTGCAAGACCCTGATGGGTTTTTCCAAGCCCCATGTCGTCTGCAAGTAAGCCGCCCAGGCCGAAACGATAGAGGCTGCTGAGCCAGGCAAGACCATTGCGCTGGTAACTTCGCAGATGCTCCGGGCAGTCCTGCAGCAGAGATGCGTCACTCCATGAATCACAATCAAGAAGTGCAGTCAGTTGTTTGCGAAAATCTTTTTTGGTAACCTCATTACGAACCTCAGGAACGAGGCTTGTGAGTGCCATAAGTTCGCTTGGACGTAAACGGAGAACATTAGCCTGACCATTTTTTCCCTGGATTAAACGGTCAGGCAGCAGGTCATGGAGCCATGAAAGGGGTGAATTCGATAAATCCAGCCACTCTTTTCCTGGAATGAAATCCTCCTTTGCTGTTGCTGCGGCAAGGATGTCATCAAGTGTTATGGTGGCATCCCCCATGCCGTAATGGCAGGAGAGGTAACACCAGTCCTGGTCTTCTTCGAATGTGTCTATGATCAGTTCCCGGGGAAGGGATACTGTTTTAATCTCCAGAATGGCCTGGTCGACACTGTTATCCGGATGCTGAAGAGCCGCACTGTTCTGTCGCAGGAACTGAGGAATCAGGTTGGCATCAATGGTGAACTCCTGTGTCTGTTCCCGGGTGCGTTTGGCAAAATCAAACAGTGTAGCCTGACCACTGTTATCCGGATGCTTGATTATTCCCTTGCCGGATTGTTTTTTTACTGGAAGGAATCCTATCCCAGGCAGATAGTAACAGGATCCCATCTTTTGTTCTTCAAGTTCACTGGCGGGGGTGAGACTGCCATCATCCATGCGAAGCGAAGGCACAACCTGAATCGTTCCGGATGAAAGGAAATCCACCTGAAAACACTCTTGTGCAGGCTCAAGGATGGTCACATCCAGATCATAATCACGCAATGATGACAGAATCTCCCAGGTTCGGTTTTTAGGAGGAGTGATAACAAGCTCTGTCTCATCCTGCCTGGTCACCAGTGTGATCATCTTTTTGTCAGTATCATAATGCAGGGCAGGTAGAGCACCATTTGCCCGCAGTGCAAAGTCGCGACAGAGCCAGCTCCAGATTGATGAGTCGCGTTTGCTGCCCCGTGTTTCTGCGTTCTTGTTTAATAATTGAGACTCATTTTTAGTGAGAGTCAGACTTTTCATCGCTCTACGAAGGGAGTGAAGAGCTTCTTTCTCTACTGTTTCTGTTTTGTCAGTAAAAAAAGTTCTTTGCTGTGATTCCATGAAAAATGGCAGTTTTACCCTGATTCCCTCCTGCTCATTCTTTTTTTCCAGAATGAAAATATTATCTTGCAAGCTGTGAATCGTTTTTCCGGCTTGGCGACTTAGCCAGGTATAGAGAAAATTTTCAATCTGACTCCAGCCGATTGTATCGAAATGGAGAGGCATTGGGAAAATATTTCTTTCATCTCCTTCCCTTTTGCTGAGGCTGAGTATTGTGAGTGCTGCAAGATGCGGGCAGCGGTTTTTGTCTCCTGCAACTCTTAGCCCGCAGCATTTGCAGGAATGCTCCTGCAGGGTGAAGCCCTGTCTGATGTTGGAAGTGGTGGCAAATAATATATGCAGTGACTGGGAACCATCCAGGAGCCCGGCAGCAGCGTGACGATAAAAGAAGAAGTGTTGGATTCTGTTTTCACGGATAAGGTTCAGGCCTTCCTGTAGACATTTCTCGTCAAACCATGGACGCAGGAATGCCTGAAGATGGACAGGCGTTTTCAGTGGAACGACTTCTGAGGAATTATTGTACATGATGGTGTTTGAAAGGTTTTCCGTAATAGTTAGGAACGGAGCGCAAATAACTTGAACATCTCGCATCTTGTCTTCAGGCCATCTTTGGCCGATCATCAATCACAAAGTCCTCAACGTAGCCCGCTACGCCTGC
>JAYEOK010000261.1:0-1984 GCA_034722915.1 Thermodesulfobacteriota bacterium
TTGTTTCTCTTATATAGATAACCAGCAGCAACGAATAGATTTGCTTGAGGCACACCTTGGAAGCATGCAGCAGGAGTTGCGTTCTTTGTATTTGTCTTCCAGTTGGCGATATAGCTGGATTATCCGTAGTGTTGGTAATTATAAATTAAGAGCGATTTCGTTGTTTCGTAAAATTGGCACAGCAGGTAATCCTGTTCATGCTGTGGCTAAGCTCAAGAGCATCATCAGTCAGGATGGCTGGAAAGGTATTCAACTGCGTATTGCTTATGCTTTGCATGGGCCATCAGAAAAAATCCTGGTCCCTGTTAATGGTTCAATCGATGATCTTGTCGACGGCAATGATTATGGGGAGTGGATACATCGTTATGATACATTGGCTTTTGAGACAGCAAAAATAATCCGCAATCGGATAGACTCTTTTGTCCATCAACCTGTGATATCCGTTGTAATGCCTGTGTTTGATCCTCCTGTTGAACTGCTTAAAGATGCTATAGAATCTGTTTGTAACCAGTTGTATCCCCATTGGGAACTTTGTATTGCCGATGATAAATCGACAAATAGTGAAATTCATGATCTGTTGCAGAAATACTCTCAAGCGGATGACCGGATTAAAGTTGTCTTTCGACAGCATAACGGCCACATCTCAATGGCTTCCAACTCTGCACTGGAACTGGTACAGGGGGAATTTGTTGCTCTGATGGATCATGATGATCTTCTTCCTTCTCATGCTCTTTTTATGGTCGTGGATACTATCAATCGTTTGCCTGATGTTCAGATGATCTATTCGGATGAAGATAAGATTGATCTTCAGGGAAGAAGACATTCTCCATTGTTTAAATGTGATTGGAACCCGGATTTGTTTTTATCACATAACTTTTTCTCACATTTTGGCATATACAGAGCTAGCCTTATACGAGAGCTTGGAGGGTTTCGGCCAGGATTTGAAGGAGCCCAGGATTATGATCTTGCTCTGCGATGCACTGAACATGTTCGATTTGACCAGATAGTTCACATACCACATGTGTTGTATCATTGGCGAGCATTTGAAGGGAGTACAGCACTTGCGACTGATGCAAAACCCTATGCCCTTACTGCCGGCAGAAAAGCTATCAGTGAATATTTGCAAAGAAACAAGAAAGAGGCTGTCTGTGAATTAAAAGAAAATTCATATCGCATACGATACGCCGTACCATCTTCTCAACCAATGGTATCTCTTATTGTACCTACGATGAATGCAGGAGAAAATCTTAAAATATGTGTTGAAAGTATCCTGGCAAAAACAACTTATGAATACTATGAGATTATCATTGTTAACTGTGGTGGCCAAAGTACAAATACTGTTGATTGGCTGCAAGATCTGAAAAACTCTGATGTGATCAGGGTGGTACATGTGGATGCGTCTGAAAACTATGATGCCCATTTTTACAATACAGGAGTGCAGGCGGCTCAGGGTGAGGTGGTGGGGTTTCTTCATGATGATGTTGAGGTGATTTCAACTGACTGGTTGGAGGAATTAGTTTCTCACGCCTGCCGGAAGGAAATTGGCGCTGTCGGGGCACGGTTATGGTACCCCAATAACACCTTACAGCATGGAGGAATAGTTCTTGGAATCCGAGGGAATGTTGGGCATGCTCACCGAGGAATTGTCAAAGGATTTCCCGGTTACAGAAGGCGGGCGGAACTCATTCAGAATTTTTCTGCTGTCAGTGCGGCTTGTCTGTTTGTTGAGAAAAAATTGTTTGATTATATTGGTGGGTTGGATGAGGTGGAGTTGGATGCCAGTATGTATGATGTGGATTTTTGTTTAAAATTGCTTGAGCAGGGCTATAGAAATCTTTGGACGCCTTATGCGGAATTATATCATCAGGAAACCAGTTCCTTGAACAATGAATCAAGGTCTGTTCCACAGGTAATGATAATTCAGGATCAGCTGAAAACAAAGGAAAGATGGAGGCACTATTTTGACCATGATCCGGCGTACAGT
>JAYEOK010000262.1:0-8836 GCA_034722915.1 Thermodesulfobacteriota bacterium
ATGGCGTATTTTTCTTCCTGGCTAAAATGTCGCTTTTGGGTCATAGCACTTCTCCTGCATGATTGTAGGAAAAGTGTTACCTTGTTTTGAAGTGAAATTTACGGTTTTATTCTAGCCGAAACAACTACACATCAACTGATATCTTTCTACTTCCATCTCCGGGGCATTACTAAGATATGTTGACTACAATGTTTTAGAGTTCACTACTGTTAAGTCTATTCATCCAGAACAGACCAGAGTTTCCCCTCCTCGACAATTTCTGCAAAATGTTTCGCTGAAAAGCCTTCCTGAAACAGATCATCCTTGGGAAGATGTTCATTCTCGTGCAAAATCCCCCTCAACAGGTATCGTTCATTCCTTAAAATCACAGTTAATCCTTCCAATGAGATTTTAAGAAATCCATCAATAACAGTCTGATCATATTCAATCGATGTGTCAACAATCCAAGTATGAATTACCATGTCCTTTATCTGACCAGAAATTCGAAGGTTGGCTCGAAAATCTCCATCATCCTCTAATGCTGACAAGACTGCCTTCTGCTTACGGTTGAGTTGTTGTGTCGCTTTGCGCAATGTCGTAGTGTAATGAAGCCAGGCGTCTTGCACAGTCTTCCTGATATACGTTGATTTAATTTCAAGAATAAATAAATGCCCATCCAAAAAACAAACCAGATCAATTTCTCCGGGATCATCAGTGAGTGATTTCGTTGGTTGATAGCCTTTAACCACGGAAAAATCTTTGCTTTCGAATAATTCCCCTAATCGCTGTTCAATGCGGTGTGTTTCATTTTTTCGATCACCACGGCGACAGCCAATCCGGCGTAAATTGTTTACAGCAGCAGTTGAATTATTCTGTGTAGCCATTAACCATGGCAGTTGGAATCCGTAACTACCCAGTTGCAAGATCGGCCGTTCATGGAATTCTGGTACAGGCATATTCGGATATTTTTTTAAGCTGGTTGCAAGTGTGTGAAGATCGTTAGTTCAGAAAGAAAGAATAGCTTCAGCTGCTTTAATATCACCTTGTGGGTGAGAATCAGAAACCTTAACCTTATCATCTAATCCATATATTTCATTAAGCTGTAAGAATAGTTGGGTCGCGTTTATGTATGCCTCACGGTTTCCAGCATCATTCTCTGGATTACCAAAAGGTGTATCGTCGAGCTCAGAGATGGCATATTCGATGAGAGCCCTGTTTAACCAATATTGATGGAGGATGTTAAGCTTTCTACCATTTCGATCCCAGTCAGACTCATTTGGAATTTCATGAGGATAGATGGTGAGATGATCGCCGTCAAACTTATAAAGATAGTCGTCATCAAAGCAGAATTGCATGATTGTTCGATTCCAAAAATTATTACGATCGACCATCGCTTTAGTCAGGGAAGTGAACACATCAAGATTATGTGTGCATAACGCTGGCGTTCTCTCTGTTGGAAGAATAAGAGGAATTAGATGGCGCTTCAGAGAGTTAGCAAGAAAACGTTCATTCAATCGAAAATCGTTTTCAGGACGTGTTTTAAGCTTCCACACAAGAAGTTGATTCAATATGTCAGAATTTTCCTGCATTTTTTCAAACTTTTGCGTATCTGTTTCGGTATTATTGAATTTTTCAGGAACGAGATTTTGAAAAGCAAAAAGACTTCCATACAAAAGGAATTCGAACACTGTCAATTCGACAAGTTGTGCTTTCAGATTTTCAATGATTTTATCATGGCTAGAGAGCGTCTCACGAAGACGATCGCAAACTTTCACAAAAGTTTTAAAATCTTCAGAAGAGTTTCTGGATAAACTGAGAATTGTTAGCCATAGGGGAGATTCATGCCGGAGGAATACTTGTGAATAGCGTATTCCTCGTTTCAATAGTTCTGGAGTGCGTTGGATTATTCGCTCAAGAGCAGTAAAGTCAGACATACCAGAATGGATGGCACGGCTAAGTGCAAAAGCTACTGCGTTTAAATCATAACAATTCGTGGGGATAGTCTGCCAAAAACTACACTTCCAAAATGCGACAGAGCGGTCAAGGAGAGTTAATCCTTTGGTAGAGGGCTTTCCATCAAGATAGTTGTGGGCGCAGGATTCTACTGCAGCTATTTCAGAATAACCATTTTGCAACAATTTTGTATAATGATCCTCATAAACTTTTTGGCAGCGTAGCACTTTTCCGTTTAGTGACATGATTGTCGATTAACTCGCTGAAATATTACAAATATCTGAGAGTAGTGATTGCTTGTCTCCAGAGTTAAATACATTTCCACTTATTTTGGCCTGATTTATGGGAGATATGTTGACTTCCATAAATAAATCCGACCCCCTTTTTTTCCGTAAGATTCGTTCCACAGGAAATCATGGATAGCCAAGCGTGCGGTTTTGCGAGTTGCACGTTGACCTGCCAGTGTTCTATGTTGCCACTTAGACCTTTTCAAGAAGTATTTGTCCCGCCTTTACTGCCTGCTTGCGCCAGTGCCGCCAATAACTTTCCGCCTGTTGCTCGCGTAAACAACGTAAATAGCGTACCCGTTGTGCAGCATTAAGATGTTCGTGGATCAATGGTAGTAGACCTTCCTCTATATTATAAGCCATTTTTTCAGGGGCAAGACACACCGGAACGATGCATTCTGTTGGCAGGTTCAACTCTTTGGATATTGCCAGGCAAGCCTTCCGGATACTGTGTGCTTTGGCATTATCCGGTTGTAAGATTTGATAAGGCGGTTTCCATTCACGTACAGGCCGTAAACGGTCGATATGCGTAGCCACTGCAATAATAACAGGTAAGGTTTGGTTTTGACATTCTTGCTGGAAGTAATGGCGAACAGCTTGCAATTGTTGTGCGTCCACATGGCGGGCAGCCTGGGTTGCATTACAAACGACTACTATGACATCTATATTTTTCCATTCCCCTTTAAGTGCAGCGTGCTTCTGATCCAGCGATATACCGCCATAACCGGCGCTATCTAATATGATTGCTTGTTGCAGACCATCACGTTCTAGTACGTAAGGTGTTATGCCAGAGGTCGTGGGCAGGATTCCCGACGCAGACTTTACTTCGCCAAACAAAGCGTTAATCAAGCTGGACTTGCCGCTACTGACTTGGCCTAAAACCAGGAAACGAAGCGGCTCAATGGATTGGTCTCGATCCAGGCTTTTGGATGTATCTTTTTTTGAGGCGGAGCTCAAACGCTCAGTGGGGACAATATCATCCAGGGTTAATTGCCCACTGTAGAGTTCTATCGCGTAATAGCCGAGCTTTTTTATGTAGGCGTTAATTAGGCGATTCGATATTTCAGAGGTTACGGTATTCATTCCTTTGCTGAATAATAAACCGCGAGCATGTGTCATCGCAGCACCTGGCCAATTAAATAGCCAATTACCAACATTAAAAACAGATTTGAGGTTATAGATGGAATCAAGAGATTGCTTGGCGCGCAAAAAATCACCAACCCGAACCGCATGGCTACCCGGAATTTTATCGAGTACTTCATGTTGAATATCGTTACAAACCAGCGTAATCAACTTAAGCAAATACGGTAGCGGGAACTCCAGAACAGGACGCTTTGAATCGGCATAGAAGTGTCTTGCAACCACCGTCAATACTTCATTTGTCAGTTGCCAGACCTTGCAGGCGTCGGTCAATACATTGGCTTCTTTTTGCCAACGCTCGGCTAATGGCTCAAGTTCCATCCAAATCGACTGGGCATTGTCCGGCCAATTCGGGTTGGGCTCAATTTCTAAGGTATCTACGAACACTGGCTTATCCCTCTGTCTTCGCCAGTACAATAAGCAATACGTCAGCGCAAAATTAGCCGATAAAATTGCCAGGCCCCGATAAAGCCAATCGTGCTGCCACAGCCAGTAACCTCCTAAAACGAGTAATGCCAGCCAAGGCAGCAAAAACACTCCAGAGACTATGATTGTAAAGCGTGTTACAGGTACTGGCATAGCCTTAGTCCTTATTGCTGATATATTGACGCGCTGTGTTAAACGCTTCTTTGTATGCTTGTCTCAAGTTCGCTTGATCTGGCATTGCACCACGTTTAACACCATATAAATAAACGCAAAAAACCTTACCGAGTGCATACGTCATTGCTCCCGAACCAGCACCCGCTACCGCCCAGCCGTACACAGGGACAAGTTTTAACAGTTCTCGCCCTAATAGCCCTATTCCTACACTTGTGCCCATTAATGCAGCAAATTCTGCATAAAGAGTGCCGGTCAGTTCCAGGCCATAAATTGATGCAATACTGTGGAACAATTTGGCTTGCACTGCCATCACCAAGGGTAGCCCAGCCAGCGGTATCGCCCCCATCCCAATATTAAGAAGAGCGTAACCAATGATATGCGGGTGGGCTTGTTGGGCGTGAAAATCCAGCAATTCTTTGTGCTGCTCAGTACCCCGCAATAGGCCTATCATACCTAGTGGCAACACAGTTTCCATGGTGTCCCATAAGGCATTTAAACCATAATCATTAGGCTCGTAGCCATCCTCGGGCAGCGTGAAGTCAATGGGCACAAAATGAACTGACAATGATTTGAACCAGTCGCGTTGATGCAGCAAAGCTTGTGCTAAGGCATGCGGCACTTGCGGCGCAAACGGTGATTGTTGATAAGGATAGGGTTGAATGTGTTCAGAATCAGCGGAGGGATATCCTTCGTGCAAAGTGGTTTGTACCACAATGATAGGCCATTCCGGATGTTGCTTATGAATAGTAAAAACGGCTGCAACCACTTCCGCTTGGTTCATATCCAAAGCCCGCATCACAACTATCAACAAATGCGCCTGATTGGCGCACCAAGCTAAATCTTCACTCGGATTGTACTCTGTTTCACCTAAACCTCGGGTGTCGAGAAACCGCAGTATTGGATGGCTCGCCGATGGAAAATCATAAAACCGCGACCTTCTTGTGCACGCCTGAAAACCATTGCCGATTTCAGCAGCATCACTAAAGGTCAGTGCCCGTATCAAGGAAGTCTTACCTGATTGCGTTTTACCTAATAACCAAAAGACTGGAATCGGCAGGCGCTGCTTAACCTCGTTTATTTTGGCGTCTACGCCGCCTGCTTTTGGGGTAAAAATCGAATCTTTTAGTGATTCCCAAAATCTGCTGTTAATAAAATGCATTTTGCTTACTTAAAAACCATGTAGGGTTCGTTTTAATTGAGTGGTGTCTCAAAATATTCGTAGAAATACTAAAAACAGGGGTAAAAAATCTGGACAGATCTGTAAAAAAAGTCAACTGATTTCCAATCAGTCTTTCCAGGTCCATGGGAGATATGTTGACTCCTGAAATGAGACATTAACAGTAGATCTATTAACCTGGGACATTGACAGGATATTGAGATCTTCGGCATGGCTATGTTAACGTCCTGATCACTTGCCGCCGAGAGATCGGTGCACCATGCACAGCATTTTGAAAGGGCTGACAACTGGCCGATAGACCGAGCTTCTTGCGGTCAAGTGCATTAAATTGTGTACGCCCGGCATGGGCGTGAACTCATGGGGTTAAAGTCCCCTGTAAGTGTTCCATGTAACGTTGTGAAACGTAACATAAATTACTAGCCGATGGCAAGGGCGTTACCGTGAGGTAGGGTCTGAAGGAAGCCTAAGTGCAGGTAAGCGAGGTACGAGACTCCGAAGATATGAGGCGACGAACAGAAATATCATATAAGGCCGAGTCTCTGGGTAAGGAACGGGAATTAAATAACCTGAACATATTTCGCCGCAATTTTTTCGTCAGCGACACTTTAAAAAGCTTTGCATACTCCCTGTATGTAACGGTTTTTAAAGTATTGCTGGCGGAACAAAGGGCAAGAAAGATGTTCAGGTTATTTAATGTACGTTCCTAAGTCAGCACAATATGATAAAGCCCTGGAACAGGAGATACGGTAAATGATACGTTTGCATATCGGAAGTTCACGTCATTATCCGGGGAGATCTGTATCCCTTGCAGTATAAAATTATTTCCAGTGAAATCACCGGTGGGGTTCCGGTAAACAAATATCCCGGTACAGACAGGGAGTGTCCCGCCCTTTCTGTGAGATACGAAACAGGTAAGCGAGGAACGAGACTCCGAAGAAGGCAGACAGGAAATGAGGATGTACGGCGCCACGCTGAGCAATTGGAATGGTGAGAATACAGAAGTCAGCAGAAGCCATAGTAGCCAAACGCCTAGGGTAATGCCTTGGACAGGGTGAAGGGCTGAACATTAAGGAGAGCAAAGGTAGCTGATGGCCCAGAATATACGTTAAATCCGAATGGAGGAGTAGTGTTCAGGCGTTAATCAACAGAACCAGCTCAAATTTTTACGTCCGGTTTCGACCCGACAATCTTAATGAAACGCCCCGTGCGGAGCCGCATGCAGGGTGTTGTGGGGGCTGGGGGAGAAAAACCCCCGGCTACCCGATTAGCGAATTTATCGCCTTGGCATTCCTTTGACTCTTTTTTTCTTCCGTTTCTTTTTACGTTTTTTAGAGATGGATGAATTCTTGGAGGGGCCAATGAGTTCTAATTTTTCACCATACACTGAGATAATATTGTGACGCAATTCCTCATGCTTTGATGAAGGTACTCCAAAAGCTAATGATGAATATGCCCAGTCACGTTGCCGGATTAGGTCACGGTCAAGTTTTCCAGCACAATCGTCGCATAGGCCCAAATCGTTGAGGCTTTTAATAGTGTCGCAACCTTGGCACTCACCCGTACTATTAAAACCGAACAATTCATCGTCTTCGGAATGAATGATTTTTTCTGGTTCAAAATCAAGGGTGGCTTTTGTGAGCTGCCCCTGGCCAAGTTCGGTTAACAGCACGTCGTCAATTGAACGTTTTCCGCAACTTGGACATGAAATGTCATTTTCAAATTGCGGCCTCAAAGTCTTTTCATCGACTCCAACATTCCCTACATCACAATCAAAAATGCCGCCACATTTCTTACATTCAAAATTTATTTTCATTTTCTTGGTTGTGTGATTTTTTTAAATGGTGTTGCAATAATCTACTTATTTTGTGGCGAAAGTCGTTTTGCTAATTTTCGGTCTAAAAAAATGAGTTCCGCTGATTATTGCAACACTCTTTTTTAGTGTTTGGGTGCGATTATTTTCGTTTAATTTGAAACTCAATATGTTCAAAATGGTCACATAGCAATCCTAGTTCATCAGCTTTTTGAGGAGAGTGGGCATGGTTAGATTCTGCCGCCATCCAACCTGCAAGGTCGCTTATTTCCCTTAAAGACATGTGTATTATATGAATACCTTTCTTTTTGGACATTCGATTTAAAGTACTTTTTAATTGTCCATAAACAATAGCGTTTTTTATGATCAGATCGCACTCATAATCATCAAGTTCAACAGGGTATTTTTCAGAATTTTCAGTCATCTAAATTATTTGCTTTGGTCGCTAATGTCCGAGCTGAGCGCAGCGTAGCGATGACAAATCGATCGAGCAGGTTTATCCGCTCAGCTCGGACATTCCCGCCGAACGAAACGCAGGATCCTTGAGGAGCGTAGCGGAGCAAGGGCGCTGCGGTTCGGCGGGAACGGCCGGTATCACTAGAAACAAGCAGGGTAACCGACCAATGTAATTCGCAGCTAGCTGCTTGGGTAACTGATGAAGGTTATTTGGAAAACTGCGCTGCTTGTTTTCCAGTGAATACCATTGTTGGGCTATTATTAGCGACAAACTTTGTTATATTTCGATGTATTTCTTTGTCTTTTTACAGTCTGTCATAATCTTGAGGCTCTATATCTGGTACCTCTGATAAAGCTTTTTGGAATTTTTCCTCGCTACTTCGCTCAGCTCTTTTTTCTAAATATTCTTTGGTTAAAAATGCAGACAATTTTTCAGCCAAAGCTGTAGCAATAAAGGAGTTAATTGAAGTTCCTTCTTGTTGAGCAACTTCACGAACCTTATTATGTATTGAATTTGGCAATCGTAGACTTATAGCACTCATTGTATTACCCCTATTTTTTGAAGAAAGACTTTTGGTGTTATTGCTTCTATTCCAAATTTCTCAATATTCTTGAAATCCTTTAAGTTGTAGGTAACGATTGAATTACAATTTGACTCTACTGCTAACTCAAGAAGTAAATCATCTTTTGGGTCATTAAGGTAGGGTCTCCAAAGATAAAATACTTCTCTCTTATCAGCGTGATAGCAAAGTCTGTCAAGTATGTTGTCGATAGCCTCTTGGCTCAACAGAATTTTTGAATTTTTTCTTTTCAATACATCTTCGTATTCTATCATTAGAGGAACCGACATAGCATAGTCAAAATGTTGTTTGCCTATTAATGAAATAAGCTTAAATGCAGCTCCTCTGCTGGACAACATTGCGGATATTAAAATGTTTGTATCTATGACTATTTTAGGCGGCCTCATGCTTAGTATTGTATGTGATACCTTGTTGTTTGGCAACCTCTAATATTTCTGGCAAGATTTTATGACGTTATAATTTACCCAAATTTGAATTAGGGCCATGAGTTTTACCTAATTATTGACCTGTTTGAGATCATATTTCAGAAGCCCCACGACCGCGTTAAGCTGAAAAAAAGTACGTAAGATGAACCTTGAATTACCGATGGGCTAAGAGCGGGATGGGAGTTTGGCAAGACCCCATATCTTTTTTTTCAGCTTTAATGCATTGTTGGACGGAGCCGCTACGCGGAAGCAAAACAACACCACCACAAATAAATCACCGACCACGCCCAGAGGACGTGGCTTGGGGAAGACCCCTCGAAGGGGTCTGGGGTTCAGTGCTATAGCTAAAATATTAATAAGATCTGGATCAGCAGTTATTTTCCCTATACTTTTTTTAAAAACCGATCCCGCCTAATGCATCAAAACAA
>JAYEOK010000263.1:0-8831 GCA_034722915.1 Thermodesulfobacteriota bacterium
CCGATCTGATTGAACAAAGCCGCAGGCGTAGCGGGCTACGTTGAGGACTTTGTGATTGATGATCGGCCAAAGATGGCCTGAAGACAAGATGCGAGATGTTCAAGTTATTTGCGCTCCGTTCCTTAATATTCCAGTCTGATTAATTCCCCATCATCTCCCACGCCAATGGGATAAGGTTCCAGGATATCAGTTCCTTTTTTTGTCTCCGGACGTTGTCTGGGGATTGAAGCTTTCATTTTCTTCATCTCCTGTTTATTCTCAGGAGGCCTCTCCGCCAACAGAGAGGGCGTTTCGACTTGCGCCTGCAGTGAAGGGGATTCACCCCTTACGACCTTGATAAAGTAACGTCTCCTTTTAAAACCGCCGTTTTGTTCCAGGCCATATTTAAAATCCACATACCAGGCAAAGCCGGGTTTTTGAGCGTATTGCGTGGATGACCAGTAAGCATCCGGGCGGCATCCCGGGAAAAAATCCGTATTAATGGCCGGGTTGCTTCTGGTGCTATCGATCAGACTTGCCAGTTCTTTGATATTGGGAAGACGCCAGTCATTAAAACCGGCAAGCTCGAGGGATTGTGCATAAATAATGGCCTGTTGCCAGGTTTGTGGAATGGATTCAGTCGACTGCCACATGAGGCCGCTGCTGTTATCTGTTACTGTACCGTTGCTGTGATCTGTGTATTGGTTCTTTTTTTCCGAACCGGCGGGCAGAGTGGTTTCCGCCTGCATATTCAGGGGAAAGAGGAGAGAGAGTATCTGTCCTAACAACAGCCAGGAAACGATTTTTTTGCGGACAGACATTTATCGAACGATACTGTGAGCAACTCCATGACACTGGCCACAGGTGTTGAAATTGCTGGTCATTTCTTCAGGATGCGGGTTGCCATGGCACTCTTTGCACCGTTTAATGTTGCGATGCTTCTGTGGATGGCATTGAATACATTGAAGAGCAGAATGTTTGCTTATGGTTTTGTCCAGCATTGCTGAGGCTTTTCTGTGGCAGTAGGCGCAGGCCGTGTCGGGTGTGTCATCAGGATAAATAACCTTGAGCGCTTTATGGGGAGGGTGGCAGTTTAAACATTGTCCAAGTGGTGTCAAGTCGGACATCATAGCTCCTGTACTGGGCGGCGAACCTTTATGGCCCTGGTGACATTCCAGGCATTCAGGGGTTTTACCATGTCTTGTGTGGTGGCAAGCGGTGCAGGAGAGTTCTGTATGCTGGGTGACAAATGTATTCATATCTTTTGTGAGTTTTTCATGACACACATAACACCCTTGTCCAAGATCATTGCTGGCCGGAATGAATAAAGGTGCATGGGCTTCCTGATGGCAATTGCTGCAATTTACCAGTTCTTCGCCGTGTGGGTACTCGTGACATCTGGCACATTTGGGCAGAATATCCTCGTATTTGTTTTTCCCCGGAAAATAACTGTGTACCTGCAGGTGGCATTCCCGGCACTCCACATGTGCATGCCTGGCTCCTGCTGAAATGAGAAGCTGCGCGATAAGTGGATGACATTGCATACACTTCTCAATCGGCATGGGTTGAATATCCCCAGCATAGAGATCACTGGGGGAAAGCTCTTCTGCACATTCCACTGCACATACAGAAATCAGAAAAAAAATTATGGAAAGGAATACAAGCATTTTGTTCTTCCTGATTGTCGCCTGCATAGATCTGATCTCGTTTTCTGATTTCTGAGTGGGTTCTTAATAGAGCAGGTAATAATGCTCAATTGCCTTTGTTGCTGGATGATTCTGTCTGGTGTTTGCCGGCAAAGGGAGCAACCACACCCATATCATTTGCAAAAGAAGAAAAAGGAGGGGATGTCATTGTTTTTGCAGCACCTCTTGCTGGAGAATCTTTTGTCAGCGTAAAATCGTAGTTGTCAGGATCATTGAACATGGGTTCTGTGATCAGGTCTCCTTTAGCACGGCCGCTGCAACCGGAATATTGCTCCTTTTCTGTTTGAAATATTGTATTGTCAGAGGCTTCATCAAAGGAGGAAGTTTCCCAGTTGGCAAACAAAAGGTTATACGAGGCATCGCTGCAGTTATTGTTTAAAATACCGGTGGCAAAATTATAAGCTACGATATTATTGTAGATTATGACATCGCCGTCACTGTCATTTCTGATTCCTGCGCCCAGATCGTTGCTGCCGTTTGCGACAATGGTGTTATGTAATATGACTATATCGACCAGATCATCTCCAGTGCCCTTCCATAAGCCGCAGGAAATTCCTGCCCGATGGTTATTGTAGATCCAGTTATTGCTGATGCCAAATTCACCGGTTACACCACTGTCTATATGAATTCCACTCCCCTGATTGAAGTAGATTCTGTTTTGGTACAGGTTCAGAAACGGGGAGGAACTTTCAGCTGCAAAAGAAGCGATACCTGCTGTACCATTGGAGAATATCCTGTTGTGTGCTGCTGTGAGAATGGTGTTGTTTTCCACTCGTATTCCACCCCTCTTATTCCCGTTAATTGTATTATCAGTTACTGTTAATTGTATCGAGGCTTCAGCGGTTGGTATGGTGTGAATTCCTCCTGCATTATTCAAAAAAATCCTGTTTTTGTTCACTATAACTGTTGAGCTGCGATCTTGACTGTGTGAGCTTTTTCGTATGCGTACGCCGGCTTTACCGTTTTGGTGAATTTTATTATTTTCAATTTGTATCCATTTGATATCGTTAAGGCTTATTCCACCAAGTTCGTTGTGATGGATACTGCTGTTTCTGACCAGAACATCCGCCTGTTGTTCGAGATTTAATCCTGTTCTGCCGTTGTTGTAAAGTGTACAATTACTGACCTCAACAGGGGTGTTTCCACGAATTCTCAAACCGGCACGACCGTTTTGATAGATTGTATTGTCTTCCATGGTGATTGCAGCAGGTGTTTCAGGAGAGGGACGTCGGTCCATGGCCTGACATTCTGGAGGTGCCGGGAGGTGGTTCGTTAAAACAAAAACGAACAAAAGAATAATAAGAATATCCGGAAATTTTTTTGACATGCTAAACATTTTTCTAAAATCTCATCATTACAAGTCCAGCATGGAAGACAATACCTTCGCGCCATCCTTCAGCTTGTTTGAGAATAGGAAATTTAACACTTAACTCAAGTTTTAGTCCTCTGGCCAGCATAAACTGGAGGCCAGGTGCAATGAAAAGAGAGTGGCCGCCTTTTGAAGTAAGGGAAGTCTCAATTTCCTCTGGCCCGCCGGGAATCCACATGGGACCGAGATAGTCCGGTCGCAGCAGGAGTACATACATGGTTTGATCCCGTTCGGTGTCACCATGCCAGCGGTAGCCAGTCTCCAGTAGCGCGTTCACAGAGTCGTTTAAAGGGTATATTGCTCCGAAGTTGGCAGCCAACTCATCACCGACACGTTTGTGGTCAGTGATTCGGTATTGAATATTTGACTGGAAAATGACGGGATCATAAAAGGTCGTCAAAGCAATTCCGGGGGTGAAATCATAACTCCCTGATCCCAAGGGGATTTTACGTGTGACTTTGGTAAATTCGCCAAAGGTCCAGATATAGTCCTCAGAAGTAGCAATTTTTTCTTTACCGGTTGGAATTGTGAGCAGGTTGTAGAGGGATAGATGGTTTCTTTTGTGTCCCCACAGGTGATATTTTACCATAAACTGCAGGTCGCCTATACCTCTTACCACTGGGTTTGCATTAACCTCCTGCATACCTTTGTATCCAAACTGGAGTTCGACGTCCCTTTCAAAATAGAGTGCCATGAGGCCAATGGTGAAATTATTGCTTAAGCCATAGCGTATCCCCATAACGCTTGATTGTATTCGTGTGGTTCGCTCGCTGGGCGAAGGCTCGGCCAAAAATATCTGGTCATTGTCAAACATATCAATGGTCAGGCGTGATGTCTGCCGCCAGTTACGATAGTGCATGGCAAAGGCGATTCCCCCCTGGGGGAGTGTGGTACCAGGAATTCTCGCAAAAATACCATTTGTCAGCATTTTATTACGGGGAGATAAAACAAAATCGTAGTTGTGGAGTCTTTTGTAAATATATTGAAGATGATTCTGGGCGGCAAAGGAATCAGGGTTAATTTCCAGGGCTCTTTTAAACTCTGCGGCTGCGAGATTATATTTTCCCTGCATTCGATAGATTTCACCTAAACTGATAATCGGCTCAATAAACAGGTCACTGGAACCGGGACGGGAGCTGAAAAGGTCGCTGGATAAAGACTGAATCCAGGCCTGTTTGAACGCCTGAATGCTCAAATCATATTCACCCTGATTAAGATAGACCCGGCCAAGACTGTTATAGGCCTCGACAAATTCGGGACAAACCTCAATGGCTTTCTGGTAATAATAGGCCTCTCTACTGGAGTTGTCGTAGAGGGCTAAGCCCTCCTGAAACCATCCCCATGCAGAGTCGCAAGGATTTGCAAATCCTATGTTCCATGGTGTTATTATTGTGGTTGTTACCAGGAGTATGATTAGTTTTATTACAGCTTTCATCCGGATAACAATTATAAGGTTTTGTTTGGAAACGATTGTTGTTCTCGTACTTACATTTAAAGTTAGCCTTGATCTGTCTGAGATACGGATTTTGTGATTGAAGATTGATTAAGAAGGTGTAATACAATAGGCGCAAGCGTCCAGTTATTTTTTGCTTAATTGTCAAAAAAATTCAAAAACACCGGTACATTTTTTGTGACGTACCTTGTGGGCAACACCATTTGGTGTTATGCGTGGTCGTGAGGAGTGTTGAGCCGAATGGCGATGGTGGAAGGATACACAAAGGGGGCGCAAAGCACCCCCGTAGAAAAAATTCTATTTATTTAACAATACACATTCTACCAGTATTGACGCACACAGCGCACACGGCGTCTGACACCAACAGGCCATTCTTCGGAATGACCGAAATAAAAATTTACCTTCTTAGCATAGTTAGTGGTAGCAACCGCTGGCGTGCTTGACCAGTAATCCTGGGTCTTGGCAGCAAATAATTCCTGATCAATGGTTGGCCGGGCATAGGCAGGGTCACCATCTCCACAAAACCACAAACCACCAGTGCCTTTATCATTCAACGGAGTGGCGGTGCCATTGGTACAGACAACCAACCCTTTCAACTCATCGTTGGTCGGCAGACGCCAGTCATCGAAACCAGCGAAAGTCAAGCCGTCACAATAGTCAATCGCATCCTGCCAGTTCAGATTATCCGGGCCTTGACTGTTCCTGACATCGTCAATAACGCCATCTCCATCAATGTCTGCACTATGCTGCTGCCATATCAGATCATTATACCATACCACTTCATCCCCAAGGTCGTGACCTTGCGGAACTGCCACATAGCCTGTTATATTAACGTTATCAGTATTGCGGTCATAATACTGGGCACCTGGAGGAAAGGCAAAATAGTAGGCATCACCTGAGGCCACATCAGCCTGCCCCCATGGTGAGGTAGATAAGCGGTGGTAGACATTACCATCATTGTTGATCAAGACTACCCGCAGCCAGACCGTATCACCTGCATTAAGACCAGTGAATGTGTATTCTGTGAGGGAGCTATCTATGGACATCCAGTTCGTTCCATCATTGGGGCTGTATTGATACCCTCCTGTCCAAGCCCCGTAATGAAGAGCAACAGTCAGATCGTCATCACCGCTTTCTTTTTCCATAACAGCCACCCTGGAGACATATTCTACACCCGGAATGGTACCGACAAGAGCAGGTGAACCCGTGTAAGAATAGGTGTCGACCCCAAAGGTCCATGCTCCTGCAAGTGAGGCAGTACCTGCCAGAAATGCACTGGTCAGCACTAACCCAAATCCTGTTTTTCTGATTTTCACTGTGAACTCCTTTGCTTGAGTGATTTTGACAATCTCGTAAAAAGGTCAAATTTAAGGTGGATTTGTAGATAAGCACCCTAAAGAACCAGAGTATAAACTCCGATTTCGAAAAACTTCAGATTAGAGGTGCGCTATCCAAACATTGACAACCTCGTAAAAAGGTTGCATTTGCGATGGCTAAGTAAAAAACTTCATATGCGAGGCGCGCATTTTGTGTTTGATTTCGGCGTACTAAGGTACGTTGTAATTAAATACAAAATGCAGCAACGAAGCAGATGAAGAGTTTTTACGACGCCATCAAACATTTACAATTGACGGATTGTTGCACTAATTTTCCTTCAACCCGAATATTTATTTTTCAGGGTGGAGAAATTGAATCATTTCGGTGTGCTGAGGTACGTTGAAATGATTTAATTTTTGCAGCAATGAAGAAGATGAAGAGTTTTTATTCTACCCCCGGTGATGAACAGGAAAGCCGGCATAAGTACCTTGGTGGTAGAGGCAACTCATTGCTTATAAATCAACTTTCCAAGGTTCTTGTTTTTTTTGACAGTTTTTCAGGAGTAAGGTACTAAAGGGCATAAATACGAATCCATCAGCCGATATTGTTGGGTTTCGTTCCTCAACCCAACCTACCCCTATCGCTTACCTGGGGGGTATAAAAAAACAAGAAAACGGAAAGTGCTTTTAAAGTTAAGAGCTTGAATATACCCTCAAGGGGGTACTTAAAAGAGTCAGGCTCCGCGTAGTTAGTGAGTTTCAATTTCAGATGCCCGGGAATGTACATTGATATGGTGATCCCAGGGATAATTGGTGATCTCGCTAATATGATTCAAGAAACATTACAATTGTATATGCAATTTTCGATCCTTCTGGGTATTGATGAAATATAAAAAGAAAAACTTTGATGCTTCCAGGTAAAAAACATTAAATATCAATATGGTAGCTGGGGGGGAGTGTTGGGCCTTTTTTATATGAAAAACTTTCAGAAAGAATGTGGCATAGGTGAAAGGGCGCAGGTAGGGGCAAATGGCTACCCGACACTAGGAGGCTGTCCGAGAATAGGCATTTCTTCTCAAATCGAGGCATTATGAAAAAATAAGCACAGGTGCCCTGTAAGAAATACCCTTGGGGTGCATATAGTTGATATTCCGAGTATTATTTTTTTAAAATTACGAAGAGTTGAGGTGAAAAGGTACAAAGAGCTGACGGATGAGCGTGTGAAATATTAAAAATTAACAATGGTGATGAACAACTAATTACGGGTTTTCGTGGAACTCAGATGGAGAACGATACCAGCCAGAACACAGCACAACATGCATAGTCAGACATAGTAAATTGAATCCAACAATGCCTATATAATGGACACTAATTAATTAATGGTTTGTTTTTAGCCAACTCATCAGTAGATGGCAAATGTGTAATGCTGGACGTTCTGTTTGTACTTTTTTGTATTGCACCCCAGCGCATGGAATAATCCACATCCCCTGCCCGCAGGGTCCACAGACAATGCAGGTGGTCGGGCAAGACGACAATCGCATCAATAACAAAAGGGTGTTCCTGTTTGATCTCAACGAAGATTGAGCGTAAGGGTTCGGTAAAAAATAACTTGGACTTTCCAATTCGTAACTGCACCACATCTTCAGCCGATTTTATATATTCACAATCCTCACGTAGCCAGCTACGCTGCGGTTGTGAATATATAAAATCGACTGAACCTGCAGCACATTTATGACCGGAAAATGCCAAGTTATTTTTTATCGAACCCTAAGAGCTGAATATTTTCTTCAACACAGAGAAATGGACGACGCCTGTGGGTTACAACCGTAAAAAAATACGTCCCTCCTTCTGTCCGTGCCCGTCTGTATTGCATAATTTTGAAGTGATGGCTTTGGGTGCTTTGTTCTCATGTTGAGTTTTACCGTACGGGCATAAACGGCTATATTGTATGGTGTTGAAATGGCATGGTTATACAGTAGGTTGGGTTGAACGGATAAAAATCCATGATGTTGAATGGGGAGACTTGTCTGTTATGTCCTGAAGCATTGCAGACACACGAGTACAAGTGAAACCCAACACCTGCCCGGAATATCTGAGAGTATAAATTTTTTTGTTGCAAGTGGCAAGGGAAGGTAGATTGAAATTGAGCGAATAATCACGAAAATGTTGGGTTACGCTCATTTTCTCTTACCCCCTGACCTTCACCGCTAATAAGAATTGACCCATCTGCCCTTAATAAAACGCTAACCCAACCTACAGGTCTGAATACAAAATTGACAGGATCGCAGAAGCGGCTGGCCATAAAATTCTACGAGCCCCACAATACCATCCAGAGTTACAGCCAATTGAAGTGTGTTGGGGAGTTGTTAAAAACACATGGCAAGAAGATGGCCTGATTGACCCGAACCAAGGGGTGATGTCGATTATTCGTAAAAAAGACTATAGTACCGCATTCTGGACATTAACCTCTGCCAATACGTACCCTTCATCAACTCCTGTGTTTGAGTCAAAACCATTGGGCTTATGGGCTCTGTGACAGCTTCGGCATTCTATCTGTTCACTGGAGTGGTAGATCGCTTTGGGAGCAATTAATTCAGTTGTGTCATCTTCATAAGTGTCAGCAGGTTCAGTGTTCCCGCGAAAAACAATGGTCTGCCCACAAACGTGGCATCAGAAAAAGCCGGTCACCTCAACAAGAGCTAACCGGCCCAGGAGTTGTTTAGTACCTTACTCCTCAAAAGCTGTCATAAAAAAACAAGAAAATGGAACGTATTTTTAATGTTAGTAAATTGCAAATACCACCAAGGTACTTATCCCGGCTTTCCCGTTCATCACCGGGGTTAGTGCCTTAGGAACGTACATTAAATAACCTGAACATCTATCTTGCCCTTCGGAGTCTCGTGCCTCGCTTACCTGTTCCGCCAGCAATACTTTAAAAACCGTTACATACAGGGAGTATGCAAAGCTTTTTAAAGTGTCGCTGACGAAAAAATTGCGGCGAAATATGT
>JAYEOK010000264.1:0-8816 GCA_034722915.1 Thermodesulfobacteriota bacterium
TTCTTGTTTTTTATGACAGGAATTAAGGAGTAAGGCACTAACACCGGTGATGAACGGTAAGCCGGCATAAGTACCTTCACCAAATTCTTTTCAAAAAAACACGAAAAGAATTTATAAGGTACTAAAGTATATACGCTGCAACCAGACTCAAAGCAGACGAAAAAACCGGCAAAACCATAATGGCATGCCGGTTTTAAACAATAAACTTAAATGAGTTTGAGTTTAATTCTTTGAACTGAACAACTGAATACGACGCTGATGCCTGCCACCTTCAAATGGTGTACTGAGCCAGGTACGAACAATCTCTTCTGCTACTCCAAAACCTGTAACTCTTTCTCCCATGCAGAGAATATTTGCATCATTATGCTCACGGCTCATACGAGCAGTGTACTGTTCACTGCAAAGTGCTGCACGAATGCCAGTGTATTTGTTGGCTGCCATGGACATACCAATTCCAGTTCCACAAATCAGAATTCCCTTATCTGCCTCACCTTTTGCAACCTGTTCACAGACAAGATCAGCAAACCTAGGATAATCAACTGATTCATTGGCGAAACACCCGACATCATGAATGTCATGTCCAAGTTCCGTCAAATAAGCAAGAACGACTTCCTTCAGTACAAAGCCTCCATGATCCGATCCTATTGCTAGCTTCACAATTTCCCCTTAATTTCAATCAGTCATCAAAACGTTTCATGACCACAACACCGTTGGTTCCACCAAATCCAAAAGAATTCGAAAGGGCGGCTTTAATTTCCATCTTTCTGGCTTCATGAGGGACATAGTCAAGATCACACTCAAGGCTTGGTGTTTCAAGATTTATGGTGGGTGGTGCAATCTGATCTTTGATACTCATGGCAGTAAAAGCAGCCTCAAGCCCACCAGCAGCACCCAATGCATGACCAGTCATGGACTTGGTGGAACTGATGGCCAGCTTTGCGGCATGATCACCGAAAACTTTTTTTATGGCTGTGGTTTCACAACGATCATTTAGAGGGGTTGATGTACCATGAGCATTGATATAATCAATGTCGGAAGGAGTAAGTCCAGCGTCATGAAGTGCCATTTGCATACAACGAACAGCACCATTTCCATCTTCTGGAGGTGCTGCGATATGATAAGCATCACTTGACGCACCGGAGCCAATAACCTCGGCATAAATATTCGCACCTCGACTTAACGCATGTTCAAGTTCCTCAACAACCAGCATCCCTGCACCTTCGGCAATAATGAAACCGTCCCTGTCCTTTTCAAAAGGACGGGATGCTTTTGTCGGATCATCATTCCTGGTAGTCAGAGCCTTCATGGAACTGAAACCACCAATCCCTAAAGGACAAATCACTGACTCGGTTCCTCCAGTCACGACAACATCACTGCTGCCATAAACAATGGACCGAAAGGCTTCACCAACTGCGTGCGTTCCGGCAGCGCAGGCAGTAGAAAGAGAAAGGTTAGGACCTTTAGCGCCAATCTGCATGGAGATATGCCCTGAAGGCATATTTGGAATAGCCATGGGAATAAAAAATGGTGAAATTCTTTTTGCCCCGCGATCAAGATAGGTATTGTGGTTCTTTTCAATAATCGGTAAGCCCCCCATACCGCAACCGGTTATCACCCCAACTCTGTTGCAATCCTTGTCAGTGATGGTAAGACCACTGTCTTCCACAGCAAAACGAGCTGCTACGATGCCATACTGAACAAAAAAATCGAGATGCCTTGCGCTCTTTTTGTCAAAGTAATCTAATGGCTCAAAATCCGTAACTTCTGCGGCCACCTGAGAGGCAAACCCGGAAGCATCAAAACGGGTAATAGGCCCAACACCACTCTTTCCGTTTATGATATTATTCCAGGTTTTATCCTTTCCTGTCCCTAATGGAGTTACTAAACCAATTCCAGTAACTACAACTCTGCGCTTAAGCATTGAAACCCTCTTGAGTTCCCAAAACTAAAATACGTTCAGGAAAAGCAATTATTTCAAATTATTAACAAAATCAATTGCATTCTGCACGGTTGCGATTTTTTCAGCTTCTTCGTCGGGAATTTCCACGTCAAATTCCTCTTCCATGGCCATAATCAGTTCAACCAGATCAAGAGAATCCGCACCAAGATCATCGACAAAAGATGCTCCTGCAACAACTTTATCTTTATCAACACTCAACTGCTCAACAATAATATCAACCATCTGTTGTTCAATTGCCATTTTAAACTCCTGTATGTTTTATCTATTCTATTTAATGAACCTCGATTTCTCCGAGAGTTCGATTACGGACACGAAAACTAGTATTAACAAAATCTCAACAAACTGTAAATCACATATACATGCCACCATTCACATGAATGGTCTGACCTGTAATGTATCCACTATCATCACCAACAAGATACGCAACAGCGCCGGCAACATCTTCAGGATCTCCAAGACTTGCCAATGGAATTTCTGCCTTGATTTTTTCCTGAATTTCTTCAGGAAGATCACGAGTCATATCAGTGACAATATACCCCGGAGACACACCATTCACAGTAATATTGCGAGCCGCAAATTCTCTTGCCATTGATTTTGTTAAACCCTGCATGCCTGCCTTGGCAGAAGCATAATTTACCTGGCCTGCATTTCCTGCAAAACCTATAACAGAAGAGATGTTCACAATGCGTCCCCATCTCTTTTTCATCATGGATCGGGCTGCAGCTTTTGCACAGATAAAAGAACCTTTCAAATTGGTATCAAGCACTGCATCCCAGTCAGCCTCTTTCATCCTTGCCATCAATCCATCCCGGGTAATTCCTGCGTTATTCACCAGAATATCCAGAGAGCCGGCATCCTTAATCAAACCCTTGATTGCTGCCTGCGCCTGATCCGCATCAGCAACATTGAACTGAGCAAGATCAGCAGTACCGCCAGCATCAGTAATCACTTTCTGTGTTTCTTCCGCAGCCTCGGGATTACTGACATAATTTATAAAAACATGAGCTCCCATGGAAGCCAGACGAATGGAGATTGCACGTCCTATTCCTCTGCTGCCTCCGGTTACAAGTGCATTTTTGCCCTTCAGACTCATGATTTTCGACGTCCTTCAATTTTACTGATAAGTTTGGGGAGTACTTCAAAGAGGTCTCCCACAATACCAAAATCCGCCACATCAAAAATCGAAGCATTTTCGTCGCGATTTATGGCTACAATGGTCTCAGATGACTGCATACCTGCAACATGCTGAATGGCACCGGAAATTCCACATGCAATGTAGAGTTTAGGTGCCACAGTTTTTCCTGTCTGCCCAACCTGATGCGGGTATCCTATCCAGCCGGAATCCACAACTGCACGACTTGCTGAAACAGAACCATTCAGGCTGGCTGCAAGTTCTCGTATAAGTTCAAAACCTTTTTCACTGTCAAGACCACGGCCGCCTCCGACAAGAATATCAGATTCCTGAATATTCACATCATCATTTTCAGACAGGACAGATTCCAAAACCCGAACCTTGGACTGCAGCCTGGCAGGGTCCATCGTTACCTCAACAATCTCACCAACACGATTTCCATCGTACTCAAGTTCCTTCATAACCTTTGGTCGAACAGTCGACATCTGGGGCCGGGAACTTGGACAGACAATCGTGGCCATTATATTTCCACCAAAAGCTGGTCTGGTTTGCAGCAAAGCACCATCATCCGCCCGAATGTCGAGCTGTGTACAGTCAGCAGTAAGCCCTGCACCTAACGTATTTGCCACACCAGGGATAAAAGAACGACCAATTGCAGTGGCACCGGCAAGAACAACTTCCGGCTGATGCACTTTGATTAAATCTGTCAGTACGGTCCCATAAATCTCATCTGTAAAATAGGCAAGGGCTGGATTGTCGGCTCTATAAACAATATCAGCACCATGTGCAATCAACTTTTCAGCACTGTCACCGGTCTCAGATCCAATCAATACTGCAGAGAGTTTCACTCCACGGGCGTCAGCAAGTTTACGTCCAATACCTAAAAGTTCCAGCGATACAGGTGCCAGCTTCCCGGCGCGGAATTCGCAGTAAACCCATATGCCACTCCAGCTCTCAAGATCTACCTGAACACTTTTCTCAGCACCCTCGATTCGAAGAGCCTCAACTTCACAATTGTCTACACAGGCTCCACAAAGCGTACAGGCATCACCGACAACTGCAAGTCCGTCAACTACTTCAATGGCAGCAAAAGCACAACTCTCTTCGCAGACCCCGCAGCCGGTACACAGTTCATTATCAACAATCAGCATTGTTATTAGTACCTTACTCCCTAATTCCTGTCATAAAAAACAAGAAAATGGAAAGTATTTTTAATGTTAGTAAATTGCAAATAGCACCAAGGTACTTATCCCGGCTTTCCCGTTCATCACCGGGGTTAGTTTCTCCTGTCTGTCTATAGGTAGACAGCAAGTTTTTCAACTAACTGCTCAACTTGTTCATCTATGGAACCGGTCAGAATAGCTCTTTCACCACGCGGCGGTGGTGGAAAGACATCAACCACCTGAGTAGGCGATCCGGCTAAACCAATTTTTGCCGAATCAGCACCAACATCTTCAGCCGAGAACACTTGTATCTCTGCCTTTTTTGCCTTCATTTTTCCTTTAAGTGAAGGAACACGAGGCTCATTCAAA
Source organism: Thermodesulfobacteriota bacterium (assembly GCA_034722915.1). GTDB lineage: Bacteria > Desulfobacterota > Desulfobulbia > Desulfobulbales > Desulfocapsaceae > Desulfocapsa. Next base: position 4,625 of record JAYEOK010000264.1, read on the forward strand.
TCTTTTACCACAGTCAGCAACATTGGATACTTTACCGCTACTACGTCATAGCCATCGTCCATCATCCTTTCCATTACAAGTTCTGACTCAGTGGCTTCACGAATTCTCTGGACACAGGTGACAAAAGGAATGTCAAGCTGAATGGCAAGCCCCGGTCCAACCTGAGCAGTGTCACCATCAATTGCCTGCTTACCGCAGAGAATCAGATCAAAATTTCCAATCGTATTAACAGCCTTGGCAAGGGTATAGGATGTGGCCCAGGTGTCTGCACCGGCAAAAGCGCGATCAGAAACAAGCACAGCATGATCAGCGCCACATGAGATTGCCTGCTTGAGAACATCTTCAGCCTGAGGTGGCCCCATACTGAGCACAGTTACCTCTCCGCCAAGTTGTTCTTTCAGCCGAACAGCTTCTTCAACAGCATGCTGGTCATAGGGGTTCATGATAGACTGCACCCCTTCCCTGGCTAAAGTATTTGTTTCTGGATCAAGACGCACATCCTTGGCGTCTGGAACCTGTTTTACACAGACGATAATCTTCATATCAATTCAATTCGCTTTCTATTTACGGGAATATTCCTTGTTTAATTCCTGCCCGATCACGTTACGCTGTACCTGATTGGTTCCTTCATAAATCTGAAGAATTTTTGCGTCACGCATCATTTTTTCAACCGGATATTCTCGCATATAACCGTAGCCACCCATGACCTGTACAGCATCAGTACTTACCTTCATAGCCATATCAGTTGCCATTACTTTGCACATGGAAGAAACCTTGGACATGTCTTTGGGGTGGGCATCAATGTGTTTGGCAGCAGCATAAACAAGTGCCCTTGAAGCCTCAAGCTGAATTGCCATATCAGCAAGCATATGCTGCACAGCCTGAAATGAAATGATGGGCTTGCCAAACTGAATACGCTGTTTGGCATAGGTTGTTGACTCATCAACACATGCCTGTCCAATACCAAGACCAAGGGCTGCAATACCGGGACGAGAGGAATCAAGAGTCTTCATTACAGTAATAAAACCTGTCCCCTGGCGGCCGATAAGTCTATCCTTGGGGATTCGGCAGTCTTTAAATATCAGCTCAGTGGTTGATGAGGAACGAATACCCATTTTCTTTTCTTTCGGTCCACATGAAAAACCGGGATCACCTTCTTCCACAACAAACATGGATGCTCCACGAGCACCTCTTTTTCTATCAGTGATGGCAACCACTGTATATATCTGAGCTTCGCCACCATTTGTTATCCACTGTTTAGTGCCGTTTAATACCCATTCATCGCCATCAAGTACAGCTGTGGTCTGAATTCCTGACGCGTCAGACCCGGCATTGGCCTCAGTGAGACCAAATGCTGCAAACTTTTTACCTGCTGCAACCGAAGGCAGGTATTTTTGTTTCATCTCTTCAGAGCCAGCGATTATAATAGGATATATTCCAAGTGCACTTGCGGCAAAAGCAGTTGCTACACCGATACAACCACGGCCAAGCTGTTCGAGTGCAAGAACAATATCCAGACATCCACCACCAAAGCCGCCATATTCCTCAGGTATCGGTATACCAAAAAGATCAGCCTGTCCCATACTGTTTAAAATTTCACGTGGAAACTCATCTTTCTCATCCAACTCTGCACGGTGTGGAATAATTTGCTCATCAGTGATCTGACGGGCAATTTCTATTATCATATTCTGTTCTTCTGTAAGAAAATAATCCATCATCTCTCCTGTTTACCACCTGAGCAAAGATGCTCCCCAGGTGAACCCACCACCAAAGGAACATATTAAAAGTAAATTATCTTGTACCAGCCTTCCTTCACGGTTTGCCTCATCGAGTGCAATGGGAATAGAAGCAGCAGATGTATTACCATATTTCTGCACGTTTATGAATACTTTTTCTTGATCAATGCCAATGCGGGATACCAGCTTCTTAAGGATACGAATATTTGCCTGATGAGGAATCATCAGGTCTATGGAAGAAATCTCGATCTTTTGCTTATCGAGTAAATCATGGATAGCACCTTCCATGGCCTTAACCGCATATTTAAAAACCTCCCTGCCTTCCATGAGAATATGAGTGCCGGGGTGGTCAAATTGTTCAAGCTCCGGGTTAAGCGACGGAGCAGTGTGCATATAGAGAAGTTTCCATAAGCTGCCGTCGGAAAAAAGATTGGAGCCAACAACACCACGAAGATCATCCTGGTATTCCATGACCACAGCTCCGGCACCATCGCCAAAAAGGATACAGGTATTACGATCCTGCCAGTTGATTCGACTGGACAGAGTCTCAGTGCCTATGACTAGAATTTTCTTATCCCGCTCAATGCGTAGATATTTATCACCACTATCCAGAGCAAAAAGAAAACCGGAACAGGCCGCATTAAGATCATAAGCAAAAGCATTTCTTGCACCCAGCTCATTTTGCACAAAACAGGCACAGGAAGGCATGAGCATATGCGAACTCATGGTTGCCACAATGATCAGATCAATTTCATCAGCAGTTACGTCGGCTGCTTCCATGGCACGCCTGGCTGCCGTACTTGCAAGTTTATAGGTTTCTTCATCCTTACCACTGATTCTGCGGGTGGAAATTCCTGTCCGGCTGAGAATCCACTCGTCACTGGTATCTACAATTTTTTCCAGGTCATGATTTGTCAGCACCCGTCCAGGAAGACAGGAACCTGTACCAAGAATCACAGCTCCCACTATTGCGCCCCCTTTAAAGGCTCAAGGTTCTCAGCAAGGCTTTCTATAATTTTTTCGTTCACCTTGTGTTCCAAGATCTTACCAGCTTCAATAATTGCATTTTTGATAGCCAGAGTATTGGATGCCCCGTGACAAATTATTCCAGTTCCGTTAATTCCAAGAAGTGGCGCTCCACCATATTCGGCATAATCAAGCCGCTTTTTAAAAGTACGAAACACTGGCCTTGCAAGCCAATACCCAATCTTGGCTGTAAACGATCCAAGAATCCCATCACGAATCATTTCTGTTGCCGCCTCAACCAGCCCCTCACTGACTTTCAGACAGATATTACCAACGAATCCATCACATACAATCACATCAACATCGCCCTGAAAGATGTCTCTTCCTTCAACATTCCCGACAAAATTAAGTGAACTGGCAGCCAGCAGGGAGTGGGTTTCTTTCACAACCATATTCCCTTTTCCTGATTCTTCTCCGATACTTAAAAGGCCAACTCGGGGTGATTCAATATCAAAAATGCGGGATAAAGCAGACGCCATGAGAGCAAACTGGAAAAGATGATGAGAACGACAATCCACATTGGCTCCGACATCCATCATCACTACAGGTTTTTTCAGGGTAGGAAAAGCGTTGGCAATACCTGGACGGGAAACATTTTTTAAACGTCCAAGTTTTCGAACAGCTGCTGCCATAGTAGCACCGGAATTTCCGGCGCTGACAGCAGCCTCAGCTTCACCTTTTTTGACAAGATCAAAGGCAAGCATAACCGAAGAATTCTTTTTCTTTCGAATGGCATCAACAGGCGACTCCCCCATTTCAACCATTTCAGAAGCGTGAACAATCTGGAGTCTGGAAGCTATGTTATCAGCGGGAGTCATCCGGTCAAGACAGGAATGGATTACAGATTCATCTCCAACCAGGATCAGATGCAGGTCAGTTTCTTCTAAAGCCTGTATTGCCCCGGCTATCTGCACATCAGGTCCATGGTCACCCCCCATGGCATCCAAGGCAATACGCACGTTATGCTCCCTATTCTATTTCAGCATCCAGACTATAAACAGAACGCCCTTTATACATTCCGCAACTGGGGCAGATACGATGGGGCTGTTTAGGTTCACCGCATTCTGCACAGGTAGAAATACTTGGTGCACTCAAGGCATCGTGGGATCTTCTTTTACGGGTACGGGAACGGGAATGTCTTCTTTTTGGCAGAGCCATGATATATCCTCCAATAGATACACTGCCACCAGGCAGTATATGGTCTATCTTTTTCGTAATTGTTTTAATACTGCAAAAGGAGAATTCTCATTAGTCTCCCTGCACTTACATTGTTTCTCATTCAAATTCACACCACAACAATCGCACAGGCCTTTACATGCTTCATCACAAAAATGATGCACTGGTAAAGCCAGCACAAGCTGCTCTGACAGAATATCACTGCTTTCAATTACAGGATCTGAAAGGTACAGTACTTCGCAGTCTTCCCTGGT
>JAYEOK010000265.1:0-3816 GCA_034722915.1 Thermodesulfobacteriota bacterium
CCTGCGGGATAAGCTTTAGGCAGGTGGGACTTGCGAGTCTTTCGATCGCTCACCCACTGGGTAACACTTGCCAATTTCATCCCGGTAAGGGAATCCCGAGGCACCGGATTTAGCTCGGCACGAGTATACCTTTGTTCGGCGTCTTTATGCCGTCTATTTTTCTTAGAACTCGCTTTTCTAAGGTGAAAAGCGGGCTCTAAGGTCTGAAACGGGGTGTTTTTGAGGCTTTTTTATCGCCATATCAGCGGTATAGCTTGGTCCGACCCCGTTTGATCCGCCGTTTGATGCCGCCCGTTTGATGCCGTTTGATTCCGTTTGAGGGTTACCCCGTTTGCCGTTTGGTGAATGGATCAGACGATTCATTCTTTTTCATGGCAGAATAAAAGGGGTCATTATGTTGTGAGTAAAATCAAAATTTCTCATCTCGATTCATCCCTTACATGATGCCGGCCATGTTCTCCTTTGTGTGCTATGCCAACTGAAAGTGCTGCCACTCCATACGCAACACAGGATATAAACATAACCGCTGAAAACCCAAATTCAACCGCTACAATGACGGCCAGCCCGGTGCTCACCACCGAGACGCAGCCATTAACACCCCAGGCCCAGGCAGCCTGACTCTTGCTGTGACTGGCCAGCCGCTTCAGTCCAAGGGGAAACGGCATCCCCATAATCATGGCCGGAGGGGCAATTAACAACAAAAAGAAGAGCGTCTTCCAAGCCATTGGCAAGGTGATGGTCAGCTGTAACAGCGGTGATAGAACAAATAGATAGATGAGAAGGATAAAACTCACCAAAGCTGCAGCCACACCATGATTTGCATGGAATGGCAGCAAGCGCTCAGACAGAAGACTGCCAAGACCGGAAAAGATCAACAGGCTGCTGATTCCTGCAGCAGCGGCAAATATGGGGTGACCAAAATAAAGGACCAACTCATGAATCAGCATGATTTCAAAAAACATGTAACCAAGTCCCAGTCCGCTGAAAAAAGGTAAACTCCATCTCTTTAATCCGTTACGCACCGGCAGGCCCAGACGAAAAAGGGGAAGAAGGATAAGAAGGCCTGCCGCCAGGATCATCTGGCCCAAACTGACCAGAACGATAAGGTAGCCCAGCTCAAAATAAGGAACGGTACGCTCACCGAACAGCCTGATAAGATGGGGGATGGACTGCCAGCGCAGAAACTGGGAAAAGAAGGGGCGGTTATCGCTCACAGGATCGAGGTTAAAATCATAGCTGCGGATGAGTTCCCTGCGGCTACCTGCTGAAAAGAGGCCATCGAGATTATCAAAAAAAACGGGGTCTGCCGGAGTGTGATAACGGCTCCGCTCCTGCACCTTCATCCCTGGCAACAGGACAAGGTCAAACTGCAGCCGTTTACAAAAATCTCGGATCTGCACGATGTCGCGGTCGCTGAATGGCGAACGTTTCAGGATAAAGCTTATCATGTTCCAGCTCCCCACTGCCGCCAAATGACGCCGGGAGTCTGCACCTGCCTCTTCCATGGTTTCAGCAATGGTTGCAGCCAAACGCAGGGAGTTGCGGGCAGGAGTGTCAAGCCAGGTTGAAACCAGTACAATACCATCCGGAGAGAGGTGGTTCCACAGTTCAAGAAAGGCCTCTTTGGTAAAAAGATACTGTTCCTCCAGGGCAAAGAGGCCCGACGCCCCACCAAAGCTTCCAACAGTTGGAAGGATAATCAGGTCATAGCGTTCCCGGTCAAGGGCAAGCCAGGTTCGTGGTGCAAGAGAAGAATAATGTACCTGAGGATGATCCAGAGGATCGTCCACGTTCAGGCCATTGAGAGCGGCAACGATTGTTATCGCCTTTTGATGCGGCTCCACGGCCATGACATTCTCTGCACCGTTCTCCAGGGCCTGGGTGATATCCGTACCAGTCCCGGCCTGAATAACAAGAACCCGATTTCGTTCAGCCATGGTATAAGGCAGAGCAGCTGTGCTTGCATTCAGGAAGGATAGCTCTCCACTGTTCACTGCACCAAACCAATCTCCATTACTAAAAACCGCAGCGCTGAGCGGCTCCACCTCACCCTCATAAACCAGGCTGAGTCCGGGTGCGTAACGCAGGGATGGTGCTGTCACCATCTGTACCAGCCCAAGGGGACTTGGCTCAGTGGCCAGGATTTCGGCACCTGGCAGATCCAGGGTGCGCGAAATATCCTTATACTGTGAAGGATGGATTTGCGGCGGGTAACATGTAACAAAGAGAATAACTGCCAGGGTGAGCGCGCCTCCAGTAAGGAGAATAAGGCGTCTGGAGCCGGATACGAGAAGGAGACCGGAAGCCCAGGGAAGAATGGCAGTCAGCCCTGGGAGCTGTTGCGGCAGCAGAAAATACATACATAAAACCACACCTGCCCCACCAACACCAGATCCCACCAAATTGGCACAGTAGAGGCTGTTGATCCGGCTGCTGAAACCGATGAAGACGAGACCAAGTGGCAGTGCTCCCAGGAAAAAAACCAGCAGATAGATAGTCTGATTCAACAGCAGCAGGGCTACCTGGCCCGGTTCAATAAAAAGCAGGGAGATATCAAAGCGGCCACTCAGTTCCTGTGAAACGGGCAAGGCCAGGGCCATGGTAATGGCGCAGGCAAACATCAAAGCAGGCAAAAGCCATTCCAGGTGGCGCAGCAGGATGTTACGGCAGAGGGCGATGAGGGTTCCGCTGGCCCCAAAGCCGAGCAGGGCAACCGAGATTATCAGGTAGGCAAAATGATGCCACTGTACAAGAGCCAGAAGCTGCATTTGCTCCAGCTGAAAAGCGATTAAAGCAGCGGAGAGCAGGATAAGGGCCAGGTAAAGTCGCAGAGTTGGCCCCCCTTCTCTGTTCACTGCGATCTCCTGAAGGGAACAAAACGCACCGGCATCAGGCTGCGGGTGGTGATTGTCCCCTGTTTCCTCTCCACCAGCATAAGGTGCTGGATAGTAAAGGGTGAACCCACGGGAATGACCATTCGTCCTCCCTCTTTCAGCTGCTGCAGAAGAGGAGGCGGAATAAATTCCGCTGCTGCGGTGACCATAATCGCATCAAAAGATGCTTCCTCGGGCCAGCCGTGGTAACCGTCTCCCTGTCTGACATTGACACTGCTACAGCCCGTTTCTTTCAATCTCTCAGCGGCAGTGTCTGCCAGTTCCGGGACAATCTCAATGGTATATACCCGGTCGGTCAGTTCAGCCAGAACTGCGGCCTGATACCCTGAGCCGGTACCGACCTCAAGTACTTTGTGTTCCTGTTTTATATGCAATATCTCAGTCATGTAAGCGACAATGTAGGGTTGGGAGATGGTCTGACCATGGCCAATGGGAAGTGGGCCATCTCCATAGGCAAGCCGCCGAAAATGGGAGGGAACAAAAAGATGACGGGGAACAGTGGCCATAGCCCGAAGGACTAAAGGATCGCTGATACCACGTGATTTCAGCTGGCTGGCCACCATTTTCTGGCGTTTCAGCTTAGAATCGAGTGGACTTTCAGCGGCAGCTGCAGAAGGCAGACTACCGGCAAAGAATATGCCAACCAACAGTGCTACGGACAATCGTAGTGCGACAGACGAGCTCCTTATTGTGCAAATCTGTTCAGTCAGACTGTACCTGATTGCTTGCAACATCTCCCTTCACCTCCAGCACGTGAGTTATGAATTGATGAGCATCATCCTTATAGAAGTGGTTCCCTTAGTTTGAACAGTATCTTTTATTTTTTATAGTATGCTTGGATAATGATCAGTTTTACTTCCTGTTTCCAGGGGACTGTCCGAGAATACCTGCGGACAACAAATCAAAGCCACCCAATCCTGAT
>JAYEOK010000265.1:3916-28024 GCA_034722915.1 Thermodesulfobacteriota bacterium
CCCTTAGTTTGAACAGTATCTTTTATTTTTTATAGTATGCTTGGATAATGATCAGTTTTACTTCCTGTTTCCAGGGGACTGTCCGAGAATACCTGCGGACAACAAATCAAAGCCACCCAATCCTGATGGCGTCGTAAAAACGCTTCATCTGCTTCGTTGCTACAAAATTTCTATCATTACGACGTACCCTAGTACGCCGAAATAATGAAAATTTTGCACCCAAAAGCGGGCATAAACGCGCCTCGCATATGAAGCGCTTTACTTAGCCATCTCAAAATTGACCTTTTTACGAACTTGTCAATCCTCATTTATTACGATTTCTGAAAGAAACTTCCCTGGAGCTTTGCAGAAAGGGCCATGCCATCACAGCACCTGTAAATACCAGATAATATCCGGTCACCTCAATAATTTCTTCATAAAATTGATAATGAGCCAAATGAATTTTTTTATCAAACACTCCACCTGAGACTAATAAAATCAATCCGACCAGAATGGTAAGCGATGATTTTTCTATAAAAAAAGCGGGTATATCATTTTTGATTTCATGAAAATGAATGACGGCATATACGATTAGAACGGTTGCAAGTAAAGCCACCATAACATTTCGGCCCGTCCCACTCCCCAGAAATATTATTATTGCAGGCACATCAAGGTCTTCGATATCTATTTCGCGGAGAAGAAATGCGAAACAGAGAAAGGCACCGCCCAGAGGAAATATTCGATTATACTTACTTGTAAGAAATAACTGTGATAAAAAAACAACGATGCTCAACACCAGCAAGACTGCTTGTAAATTTTCTAAAAAACCATTTTCGGCATGTAAATGACTAGCCTTTAGACCTATCACCTGGTAAGCGATGAACAAGTCAAAACAACCTATCAGTAACAATGAGCTGATTAATATTTTGTTGCTTCCTTTCATTGCTCTGCCATCGCCACTCACTGAATGAATAAAATTAGAGTTGAAGGAGGGCATCTATTGTTTTGTCTATTGCACCACGATACTTAGTGACAACCTGTTCTGATCTCTGAGCATAACTTTTTCGTAAAGATTCATCAGCCAGCAATCGTTTTAAAATATCCTGGAGTTCCTTTTTATTTTCAACCATCAGAGAAGCATTTTCCTGCTGAAAAATCTCAACAACCTGTTTGAAATTCTGCATTTGAGAGCCATGAACAATAACTTTCCCAAAAACTGCCGGCTCTATGATATTATGTCCCCCACTATTACCACACATACTTTTACCAACATAAACAATGTCAGAAACGGCAAGAAAATGTATGAGTTCACCAGTTGTGTTTACCAGAAGAACATCTACCCCTGTTCCCGGGCTATCCGTTTTTAACAGCGAGTAAGAGAGTGAATATTGTGAAATTATTTTTTCAACCTCTCCACTCCTTTCCGTATGCCTTGGGGTCAAAATCAGCTTGAGTCCATTGAACTGCGTTTGAAGGTGTTGAAAAACTTCCAGGATCATTTTTTCTTCACCAGGGTGAGTACTCGCTGCAGAAATAATTTGGAAATAATCCCCAAACACCTCATGCACAAATGCTGTTTTGTCTTCTGAACCTGTGGCTAAAGGAAGTGGCTGATCAAATTTCATTGTATTGCACAAAATGACATTCTTCCCACTGCCAATTATATTCTCGACCCTTTGTACATCCTTCTCGCTCTGGGCACAAATGACATCAAACGAATCAAAAAGGGGCTTGAAAAACCACCTCATTTTAGAATAGCCGCGTGAGGACTTATCAGACATCCTTGAATTTACCAGGGCAAGCCTGGCTCCGAACTTCCTGGTCTGTCTGATAAGATTAGGCCATATTTCAACCTCAAAAATAACGAGCATTGTTGGCTGGATCACTCGCAAGGCAGATTGTACAGACCATAAAAAATCCAGCGGTGAATAAATAAGCGTCCCATATGGGGGCAATTTTTCCTTTGCCATGGCATGTGCAGTTGTCGTTGTAACTGAAAGAACAAAGCAGACACTGCTGTCTCTTTCCTGCCAGCGTCTCATAAAATTTAATGCCGCCACAACCTCACCTACACTGACCGCATGGACCCATGTTGGATCCTTCAACGCAGCAAGACGACCTTTCTTCTCCTTACTGAAAAGCCCGAATCGTTCGCCAAAACCTTCTGTACCAACGCCTCGCTGAACCAGTCTTTTTACAAACCAGGGCAGGTACACAATGAATGCAGGAGTAAAAACAAGATTATATACTATTGAATTGAGCATTTCGTGGTTTACAGTGAATTTTGAGCAAAGGGAGAGTTGACTTCTACCCATAAATAACAATAATTGCTATTCATGTAATGGCTGGTAATTTGCCTACCCGCTGTCCTGTATGTAACTGTTTAGGAGCGCCCCATATCTGTGCAGACGCCCTGGAGGAAGTGCCCTTGGGGTACAGGCTGGAGAACTATAGTAGTCCCTATGTGAGCCAGCCTGACCGTGCAGAGATGGGGTGCTCCTGAATAGCTACACCTAAATCCTGCATAGCAATTTTTCTTAATTAATTGAAATGCTGATAATAGTGGCTTAAACAGACTTTGTACAAAAATCATGATTCACCTTTTTAGTGAAGTTGTGAATCAATTAATTTTAAAAAATCACTACCCTTCGGGAGCGCCATGGGAACTCTATCTTCCTGAAACAAGACGCATCGCATAGGTTACTATAGCGCCACGCCTTGTTTCAGAAAGCTACAGCCCCCATGACGCTTGCAGGATTTAGGTTACATATAATCCAGACTACCGTCAGGGTTTTCTGTCACCCCAACTACGACAATCCCAGCCTTATCAGCCGCCTGTATCATGGCCTCCGGATCAAAAAGTAAGGACTGACCAGCTTCAACTGCCAGAACAGCGCCTTGCACGGAAGCCAGGGTTTCAATGGTTTTGACGCCTGTTGCGGGAAGATCAAAGCGGAAATCCTGATTGGGCTTCCTCACCTTGACAACCACTACCTTTTCTTTGGCAAGAGCACCACCCCGGGCAATGGTTGCATCGGTTCCTTCAATAGCCTCAACAGCAAGCACTGAACGATTACGTACCACCACACATTGTCCAATATCCAATGCACCAATGGCGCGGGCATTTTTCCAGCCAAACTCAATGTCAAGACGCTGATTTTCATTCGGTTTTTTTCGGGTCAACACCCCGTGCGGGAAAAAAAGATGACCAAGATAACAGGTTGATTCCAGAACCTTGATTCCCTCGTCCTCGAGAACACCTGCCACAGCCCGGAGGATGGCATCATCCTGCCTGGTATCAATTTTATTCCAAAGGGTAAGACCTTTTAAATCCGGCAGGATATCACGGAATATTTTAGTCTTGGTAATGGCTCCGACAAAGACCGTCTCCCCCACCCCCTGGCTGTGGAAGAATTTGATCATCCTGCCAAGCTGTCCCAGTTTTATCCAACACACTTCATCTGCTGCATCTGCGACTTCATCAGAGGTCTCGTTTCGATGGGCCAGGAGAACAGTTTTTCGCCCTGCCTCACGCGCAGCCTGGATAAAAAGAAGGGGAAACTGACCGGAACCGGCAATAACTCCAATTTTCGTCGGATCAACAACCACAGAGATCAACTTTTCTTCGTGCGTTTAACCACACCGCGTTTGGAGTTTCGAATAAAGGACAGCAAATCATCAACAGCTTCGCAGTCACCAAGATCGCGTTCCACTTTTTCAAGGGCTTCTTTATGGAGCAATTCAGGGGAGTAGAAAAGAATCCGAAAGGCTGCATCAATTTTGGAAATGGTATCACGACTCATTCCACTTCTGCGCAATCCAACTTTATTCAGGCCGGAAATTCGCATCTGCCCTCTTTCTCCGGTCACCATGGCAAAAGGAGGAACATCCTTACCCACCGCAGACCCACCACCAATAAAGGCAAACCTTCCTATTCTGCTAAACTGATGAGTACCTGTAAGCCCACCTACTGTGGCGTGATCCCCCACTTCCGTATGACCACTCAGATGGGCTGCGTTCACAATAATCACATGATCAGCAATCATACAATCATGCCCGATATGGGCATAGGCCATGATCATAATGTTATTGCCAAGTACAGTTTTTCCACCGCCTTTAATCGTTCCCCGATGAATAGAGGCATACTCACGAATCCAGTTATCATTGCCGATTATCAGCTCCGTAGGTTCTCCCTTATAGCCAAGATCCTGAGGAGCTCCGCCAATGGCAGCAAAAGAATCGATTACATTGTTTTCACCAAGGACAGTCGGGCCGGAAATCCTCACATGAGTGGCAATTGTACTACCGGCTCCAATTCTAACGCCGGCCTCAATTACACAAAATGGGCCGACTGTAACACTGGGATGCAACTCAGAATCCGGGGAAATAACAGCTGTTGGATCTATATTCATGGATTTCTCAACCAAACGATGCCATCAGCTCAGCTTCGGCAACCAGTTTATCGTCAACAAAAGCTTGAGCAGCCAATTTTTGTATTCCGCGTTTCTTTTTCAAAAGACGAAGTTTATAAATTATTTGATCTCCCGGCCCCACGGGACTGCGAAACCGGGCCTTGTCGATTCCTGCAAAGTAGAGAAGCTTGGTACCAATATTTTCAGGTTCGGAGCAGTACGCCAGTACTCCTCCTGTCTGTGCCATCCCCTCAAGCATCAATACTCCAGGCATCACCGGCTTTTCAGGGAAATGCCCCTGAAAAAACGGCTCATTAATCGTCACATTTTTTAAAGCTGTAACTTCCTGATCAACAACAATTGACAAAACTCTGTCAATCATGACAAAAGGGTACCTATGCGGCAGCAGGCGTAAAATCTCTAAAATATCGATCTGCTTCGGTTCTATTATTTCACTCATTCTTATCTCTTATAATAGTTACAATTTATTTTTCGTGATCTGCTTTCAACACAGCTATTTCTTTTTTCAACTTTCTGAGATCACGTCCCATCTCCGGGAGTTTTCCATACTGGATAGCAGCACGGACATATGTTTTAATGGGAAGAGCAGGTGAACCACCAACCTTGGCTCCAGGCTTCTGGTTATTATGAACGCCGCTCTGTGCTCCCACCATCACCCCGTCTCCCAGGCTGATGTGTCCGGTCACGCCAACCTGACCGCCAAGAACCACGTTCCGTCCAAGAGTCGTTGAGCCGGAAATCCCGACCTGAGAAACAATCAGACTATTTTCGCCGACCACCACATTATGAGCAATCTGAACCAGGTTATCAATTTTCGTCCCTGATTTAATCCGGGTTACTCCGTATACAGCCCTATCCACACAGACATTGGCTCCGATTTCAACATCATCATCAATCTGCACAATACCCACCTGAGGACGTTTGGTGTGAAACCCCCGATTATCTGTGGCATATCCGTAGCCATCACTACCGATCACTGTTCCTGAATGGATGGTTACCCGGTTTCCGATTATACAGCCCTCTGCAATATTCACATTAGATTTTAAGGTGGTGTCGTCTCCAATCTGAACATCATCACCTATCACAACTCCTGATTCGAGACTTACCCGCTCGCCAAGTTTTACCCGCTCGCCAATGGAGACAAAAGGTGCAATACTAATTAGATCAGGGACACTGGTATCTTTTCCAAGCCAGACATGTTCATGCACCCCTTTGGCAACAAATGGTTTTGCAAGAAGCAAAGTATGAATAAGGGCTGAGGCGAGATATGGATCCTGTACACGGATCAAGGAAACGGTGGCCTCTTCTATGGCCATGGGTACTATCACTGCACTCCCTTTAAATTCAGCGAGTAGATCTACCTGCCCGGCTTTGGCCAGAAAACTGATATCCCCGGCAACTGCTGTTTCCAGGGGGGCAAAACCGCTAATCACCAGCTGTGCATCACCTGCTATTTCTCCGGTCGCAACTTTTGCCAGCTCTTCAAGACTGAAACTTTTCTTACTCACACTATCCTCTTATCTTATCTTATCTTATCTTATCTTATCTTATCTGATTTAATTGTCATAGAGCAGGTAGGCTTTACGCTGCAAAAGAAAACGATCCAATCCAGGCTGCCACGCATGCTCCAAATCAACCACCGGAACTCCGTTTTCCAGACCTTTACGCAAAGCGATATCACCTAAAATCAGATCCATGGGAAGACGTTTAAACTCATACTCATAAGGAGGTTCTTTATAGCTGAATTCTTCCGGATAAACTCGCATCACAGCCTGCAGCAGTGCCAGAGTTGTCCGGTAGGGTAAAAAAGTCGCCTGATCAGTTACATGAATCTGGAAACCAACACAGGCCTGTTCCGCCCATTTCCCTGAAGTTGGTTGAAAAACAAGGGGTCTGAAATAACATCCAGGCAGCTTTGTTGCAGCCAGCCGTTCAATAATTGGCTCATGCTCCCAGAATGGTGCTCCAACTAATTCAAAAGGCAAGGTTGTACCTCTTCCTTCCGAACAATTTGTGCCTTCCCATATCACCTGACCAGGATAGACCAATGCGGTTTCAGGGGTAGGCATATTCGGAGATGGGGATACCCAGGGAAAACCGGTATCACGAAAAAGCATGGAAGGCTTCCAGCCCTGCATGGGCACAACCTCCAGGTCTGCCCCGATTTCAAATTCTCTGTTTATAAAAAGAGCCAGTTCACCAAAGGTCATGCCGTGGCGCATGGGAATGGGATAAAGGCCGACAAAAGAGCTGCAGTCCTGCTGCAGAATATTTCCCTCCACAGCTCCACCCACCGGGTTGGGCCTGTCCAGCACAAGTACTTGCTTACCATACTCAGCAGCAGCTTCAAGGCAATAAACCATGGTGTAAAGAAAGGTATACACCCTGGTTCCCACATCCACAATATCAATAAGAAGAACATCGAGATGCTCAAACATGGCTGCAGTCGGTTTTCTGGATTCTCCGTACAAGCTGAAAACAGGAAGACCAGTCACCGGATCTTTGCAATGATCTGATTCGATCATATTATCCTGTTTCTCAGAAAAAAATCCATGCTGCGGGGAAAACAGGCAGCTCAGCTGATCACCGTACAATTCCAGCAGCACATCTCTGCTGTGACGCAGATTGCGGTTAGTGGACGCCTGGTTGCAGAGCAGGCCTAAGCGTTTGCCTTTAAGGGAAACATTTGACCCCGCAAGGTTTTCAAGACCGATGGAAATCATCTATTCTACAGTCACACTTTTAGCAAGGTTTCTAGGCTGATCCACATCACATCCACGCCGATGAGCAATCTCGTAAGAGAGAAGCTGGGCTGGGATTGTATAGAGAATGGGATTGAGCTCTTCGTGAACTTCAGGTAGATACAGGACATCATCGGTAATGCTTTTCAGATGTTCATCCCCCTTGGTGCCTATCAATATCAAACGTCCCTGTCTTGCTTTAATCTCTTCAACATTGGAAATTGATTTCTGATACACCGCATCTCTGGGTGTTAAGCCCATAATTGGCATATCCTTATCAATGAGAGCAATGGGGCCATGTTTAAGCTCACCAGAGGCATAGCCTTCAGCATGAATATAGGAAATCTCCTTGAGCTTCAGTGCACCTTCAAGAGCAATTGGAAAATTGAGCCCCCTGCCCACAAACAGAAAATCCCGACTGTCATAATAGTTCTCAATCAATTCTTTTATTTCATCCTGAAGACCAGGAAGAATCTCTTCAATAACCTTGGCAAGATTAATCAACTCCCTGCCAAGTTCTAAACGTTTTTCCGCTTCCATTTTCCCTCTTTTTTCTGCAAGAAAAAGGGTAAAAAGAAAAAGTGCTGCCAGCTGCGAAATAAAAGCCTTGGTAGAGGCCACTCCGATTTCAGGACCTGCGTGAGTATAAACAGTACCATGTGCTTCACGGGTCATGGTGGAGCCCACCACATTACAGATGGTAACAATTTTGGAGCCAAGTTCTTTGGCAAGCCGTATCCCGGCCAGAGTATCTGCTGTTTCGCCTGATTGAGAAATTGCAACAGTGAGTACCCGCTCGTCAATGAGAAGTTTACGATATCTGAACTCAGAGGCAATATCCACCTCAACCGGAATCCCGGCCCAGCGTTCAATCCAGTATTTGGCAACCAATGCCGCATGCCATGATGTTCCACAGGCCACCAGAAAAATACGTTCAATCCCGGCAAGATCCTCATCGCTGAGGTTCATCTCCGGCAAATCAACACTGCCTGTCTCCGGATTGATGCGACCGCTCACCGTATCAATAATGGCCTGGGGCTGCTCATAAATTTCTTTGAGCATAAAATGCCTGAAACCACCCTTCTCTGACTGGGCAGCATTCCAGGCAATGGTTTTCACCTCTTTCTCGACCTCGTCACCAGTAACCAAAGAATACACAGTATGGCTGTCAGCTTTTAAAACAACAAGCTCCTGATCATCAAGAAAAACAATCTGATTGGTATAGGGAAGAAGAGGCGGAACATCAGAGGCCATAAAGCCCCCTTCCTCCTCATGAATGCCAAGAACAAGAGGACTGTGATTCCGTGCAGCAATCAACGTATCCGGCATCCCTGTCCAGAGTACACCAAGGGCATAGGAGCCTTCCACTCTTGCAAGTGCTTTGGTTACGGCTGCACGAAGATCAGTATCAAGATACTCTTCGATGAGATGGGCCAGAACCTCGGTATCGGTTTCAGAGGTGAAACCATGCCCCTTTTCAATAAGCTCGTTGCGCAGAGAATGATAATTTTCAATGATACCGTTGTGAACAACGACAAGCTCTCCACTGCAATCACTGTGAGGATGTGCATTTTCAGTGGTCGGAGCGCCATGGGTTGCCCATCTGGTGTGGCCAAGACCGATATGGGAAGGAGCACCAATGGCCTCCCCCAGAATGTTCTCAAGATTTTGAAGTTTTCCTTCACTGCGATATTTAATCAGTTTTCCATCCTGACAATACACGATGCCTGCAGAATCATAGCCCCTGTACTCCAGACGCTTCAATCCTTCGAGTACCACTGGAACTAAACGCCTTCGTCCTACATATCCTACAATTCCGCACATATGAACCTCACATTGGTTTTAGGAAAAAAAATAGCTCCGCTATGATTGTGGACAAACAATTAATATAGTAGATTAACACGTCATTTTTCCTAATTACCAGTTTTTTCTTGTCCCTTATCCAAAAACAGGTCAATTTACTGTTATTGATTACAGTTCAATAACCAGTTACAATACAAAAAAAGTCAAAATCTACGATGAGTTTGTAAAAAGCTTACTATTCGAGGCGCGCCTGTACCCGTTTTTTTCTAGAAAAATCAAATAATTTCGGTGTACTAAGGCACATTAAAATGATCTATTTTTTTTGCAGCAACGAAGCAGATGGAGAGTTTTTACGACGCCATCAACAATTAACCTCATATAAAAAGATACATTATGAACAACAGACAACGACTCAAAGAAATTCTTCTGGAAAAATCATATCGTAAAGGAAACTTCACCCTCACATCCGGTAAAACATCTGACTTTTATATTGATGTCAAGCAGACATCACTTTCAGCTGAAGGTGCCTATCTCTGCGGTAAACTCATTCTGGACCTTATGCTGAAAGCTGAAGAACCCATTCAAGCCGTTGGGGGCATGACACTGGGTGCTGACCCGCTGGTTACTGCTGTTTCAGTTGTGAGCCACCTTGAAGGCCATCCTGTTCCTGCATTCATCGTACGCAAAGAAGCCAAAGGCCATGGAACAGGAAATTATATTGAAGGACTCAGTAACATGACACCTGGTTGCAGAGTAACCCTGCTTGAAGATGTAGTCACCACTGGCGGTACGCTTATCCAGGTCATTGAACGAGTGGAAACCGCAGGTTTTAAAGTGGGTCAAATTATTACCGTTGTGGAACGACAGGAAGGGGGCGTGGAAGTGCTGGCTGAGGCAGGTTACAAACTTGAAGCTCTTTTCACACGCGAGCAACTGCTCAGCTAATCCTATGAAATGTCGAAAATGTTCAGAAAAACTTGAGGTACTTAGACAGTGTCGTCGTATTCGACTGCGTTGCACAGGTTGCAAACAGGAATATCAAATCCATGAAGTTGCAAGCGACCTTGACCCGGAAACAGAGGAGATCCTGGCACGTTATACTGTCATCATCTATGACTGAATCATAAAAGAACAGGTGTTTTATTAGCTCTGGTAAAAATTTCACCACCTGATAGAATACGTTGAGGAGTTAAAAAGTCCCCCCAGGAGCCTGGAAAGGGAGGTAATGATGATCTTACAAGAAAAACAATATAGCATGAAGATACAAAAATCATTTGTAAAAACAAATGACACCGCTTCAATCAGATGTCCAGAATGCTCCCTTGTTAAAAATATTGCTGTCAGCAAATTTCGAAATGGCCGACACACCCTTAAGACCCGCTGTAGCTGTGGGATCACCTTTATGGTCGCTCTCGATTTCCGTAGACACTACAGAAAACCGATTAACAGAATCGGTATGTATGCCCTTATTGGCTCACCTGCCAGGGGTGGAGGGCAAATGCAGGTTCACAACATTTCACGAAGTGGCGTAGGGTTCTCTATTTCCGGCCAGCACAATATCAATATTGGCCAAAAAGCACTCATCAACTTCAAACTCAACGATAAAAACCAGACCGAACTTACCAAAAAAGTGCTGATCAGATCCATTCAAGACAATTCTATCGGATGTGAGTTCATCAACCAGAAGCAGATCAACAAAAATCTGGGGTCTTTCCTCCAGCCTTAGGGTTATTAGTGCCTTACTCCTCAAAAGCTGTCACTCATTTCAGTACCCCCTTGAGGGGTATAAAAAACAAGAAAATGGAAAGTTCTGTTAAAGTTAGCAGGTTAAACATACCAACAAGGCACTTATACCCCTCGAGGGGGTACTGAACTGAGTGCCGGCCTTACTTACCGTTTACCGGTGTTAGTACCTTATAAATTCTTTTCGTGTTTTTTTGAAAAGAATTTGGTGAAGGTACTTATGCCGGCTCACCGTTCATCACCGGTGTTAGGCTTAGGAACGTACAATAAATAACTTGAACAAATTAATGTATTTTTTTCCGTCTTCTGTGTTGCTCGTTGCTCACGTAACCCGTTATGCTCGCGCCTTGAATACGAAAAAAAATCCTATTAATTTTTGTTGAACTTATCGCCCTGCGGGCGGGTTTTAAAAAGAGAATGTCGAATGTCGAACAAGGAATGTCGAACCGCAGAAGGGGAAGAGCCCTTGATCCGTCGTCTTTTATTCCGATCGATATTCGATATTCCTTGTTCGATATTCGATATTCATTTTTTTAAGCTTCGTAAAAAATGAAAATTCCTATACTATCAAGTTATTTATCTCCCGTTCCTGTAACTTCTCCAAAAGTGCTGGTAAGGTGAATTTCCTATAAGTTACAACTGGTTACACTGGTACGCAATGAGACCAAATTAGACTCTCACGAAAACTACCGAATTGCTAACATGCTGAAACGCTGTCATTTTATATTTTACGAACGAACGGTAGGCTAATTTTTGTTGCAAAATGAAAAATTTCCACAAGGCGTATCGTACTAAAATAGCAGTGTTTTCTTGTCTACCAGCACTTTTGGAGAAGTTACCCGTTCCTTATCATTTCTGAAGGATTTTCCCCATCATCTCCTGAGCCTTGCTCAAAAATGGCCCAAGTGTATCAATATCCAGAGCACTGACCACAATGCCTTCCCGCTTCACATCTGCCATCAGCATCTCATCATTTAAAACTTTGTCTGATTTATTAAAAAGTTTCAAACAGGGAAGAATCCCAAGATCAAGCTCGCGCAGAAGATCGTCCACCACCTTCATCTGTTCACGAAAGCAGGGATTAGAAAGATCAATAACATGGACAAGCAGATCAGCTTCCTCAAGTTCTTCCAAGGTCGCCTTAAATGCCTGGAGCAAATCAGCCGGCAGATGCCGAATAAATCCTACAGTGTCAGTGATTACCACTTCCATATCCCTGGGAAAACGCAGACGACGACTGGTGGGATCAAGGGTGGCAAAAAGCTTATCTTCCGCAACAATATCACTCTTGGTCAAGGTGTTTAAAAGGGTCGATTTCCCGGCATTGGTGTAGCCCACAAGGGAAAGTACCGGCAGATCTTTCTTTCTGCGTCTTGACCTGCGCCGGTACCGCTCTTTACTTACTTTTTTCAGCTCTTTTGCAAGCCTTGCCAAACGGTCATTGATACGACGTTTATCGATCTCAAGCTTTGTTTCACCAGGCCCTCTTGCGCCTATGCCGCCGGTGAGACGCGACAATGCATCATCACGGGACGAAAGCCTGGGGAGCATATATTTCAGCTGCGCCATCTCCACCTGTAACTTTCCTTCTCTACTAAGCGCCCGATGGGCAAAAATATCAAGGATCAGCTGGGTCCTGTCAATGACACGCAGTTCACTGTAATTGGTTATGGAACGTATTTGGGAAGGGTTCAGTTCCTGATCAAAAATGAGAAGGTTGGCATTCAATTGCAGAGCCTGAATCATGATATCCGCAAGCTTGCCTTTGCCCAGAATCAGACGAGGATTTATTTTTCGCCGCTTCTGAAGCACACGAGCCAGAACAACAACATCATCTGATCTGGCAAGTTCTGATAACTCACGCATCGACTCTTCAGCGCGAATCTTTGACTGGCTGGAGACGCTGATCAGAATCGCCCTGTCAAGCCCGCTCTCAACTTCTTTTGTATTGGATTTCCTGGTGAACTCCCCTTCGAGTGCGTGAATAAATTCTTCAAAAGAATCGTTCTGATTGGCAGGATGAACAGGGGGCAGAAAAGCCCAGTTTTTCCCGTCACGGGAATCAGGAAGGAGATGTACGGAATAGAGTTGTTCCGGAAGACCTTCAGCAGTTACCTTCAAAACTGAAAGCATATCAAGCCTTAGAAACAGAAGATCCATGAGATCCTCATCACTGATCCCCTCACCTGCCAGGTGGGTATGAACCAGGCGCAACCCTTTAAGGCGTCCACGGCTCCGGATGTGGGAGAGCTGAGGAATCATGATTCCTCTAAAATCACCCACAATCACTGCCTCGACCTTACCGGAACGCTGCAGGAGCAGACCAATCTGTCGATTCAGCTCAAAAGAAATCCGGCAGAGAGCACGTGCCATCTCAGGCCCGATGACATCTTCCCTGCTTCCCCGCTTGCCGGCAAGGCGTTCCAGCAGTTTCAGCTGGTTTTTCTTCAGTCCGCTGGTGTTACCGCTTACAAGTGCTATGACAACACCGGAGGAATATCGAATTTTGAATAAAAAGAACGAATAAGACTTATCTCCTAACTGCTCAGATACTGTTTGATTGACACCGCAATAGTCTCAAAAACCTTGCGAAAAACCTCTTCATCACGTTCAAGCAAGGTCACTCGAAAGCCCTGAAGATCAGTGGCAAAAGAAGTAAGAGGTACGACACAGACTCCGGTTGCACCGAGCAAATAATAGACAAAACGCTTGTCCACCGAAGTTCCTTCCGGGCTCACCAGTTGTTCAACCATTTCCCTTACCTCTTTGTTCTCAATGGCTAATGTCTGGTTCAAAGTAAGTGCCCCGTTCTCAAAACAGACACTCATATAAAAAGCCCCATTAGGACGATTCACAAGCACCCCTTTCACATCCTTCAAACAGTCATACGCAATGTTTGAGAACTTCTCATAACGACGAATCCGCTCATCCAGATAGCTCTGATATTTTGGATGCTGCACCACAGTGGGATAAACAGACTGCGGCAGAGTGGTGGAACAGACCTCAACCATTTTCGCATTCAGGATAGACTGGATATATTTCGCAAACATGGGATCTTTATCCCCGTTATACACCTCTATCCAGCCACAGCGTGAGCCGGGCCAGGGCATCTCTTTTGAAATACCACGCATGGCAATTGCCGGCACATCGCCAATCACAGCGGAAAGAGGAGACGTGGAAGTCCCGTTATAAACAATATTGTGATACACCTCATCACAGACGATAAAGAGATCATAGCGCTTGGCAAGCTCAACAATAGATTCCAGGATAGGGGTGGGATACACTGCACCTGTGGGATTATCAGGATTAATAATCAGAATACCGGCCACAGCAGGGTTATACTTGATGGACTTTTCAAGATCATCAAGATCCGGATACCAGTGATTATTAGGATCAAGAATATAGGTGAGCGGCTTATCACCGGCATGGGCTGCTTCTGCCGAGGAATGGGTTGTATAGCTTGGCGTTGGTACCAGAACCCGGGCAGTCCTTTTCAAAAACCCGAAAATCTTGGAAATAGCATCGCCCAGGCCATTAAAGAAAAGAATATCTTCCGGATCGATCTGCGCTCCACCCAGCTTATTGGTTTCCGCTGCAATAAATTCCCGAGTGCTTAATACGCCCCTGGTAGGGCAATAGCCATAGGTAATATCCTGCATAACCGCATCTGAGACGATCTCTTTCATCCAAAGAGGAATCTCTTCACCCTTGGAGATTGGGTCACCTATATTTTCCCAGTTAGTGCTCAACCCCAGCTTCTGCAATTTCATCCCGACATTCACGATATTGCGAATCTCGTATGTCAGTTCTCCTGCACCAATATGGACGATATCTGTCCTCATCTTATTTACTCCGTTTATATAAAAAAATTATGTGATCACGGTAAATATTCGGCTTGCACCTGAAAACAGCACAAACCACTGAATTGTAAATGTTTGGATAGTGCCTCAGGTTCGTTCAATCCGGCGTGTGAACTATATTGACTCATATGTGAACACGCCGGATTGGACGAAGATGGGGTGCCAGCCGAATATTTACTGATCACGTTATTTTGATACCACAGCTGTCAGGCATAGTCAACCAAGGCTGAAAACTGTTATTCTCAGCCGTCATTTATCATACTTATCCAGTTTATTCTTCAGAGTCTTACGCGAAATCCCCAGCCTTCTTGCTGCTTCACTTTTGTTGCCGCCGGTCTTTTCCAACGTATCAAGAATATGCATTTTATTCTGGGCCTCAAGAGATAAGTCCTGCCCGGCCTTCCCTGGAATGTTTGTCTCCTGCTCCTGTTTCTGAATGGGCAAAGGCAGACTTTTTTCAGTAAGATACTCCCCGCGCATGAGAATAACTCCACGTTCAATGGCATTTTCGAGCTCTCGCACATTTCCGGGCCATGCGTAGGACGTCAGCAGTGCCATACATTCCGAGGTCACACCGGTAACCTCCCTCCTGTTTTTCTCAGCAAATTTTTTAACAAAATGATCAACAAGCAGCGGAATATCATCTCTTCGTTCCCGAAGGGGCGGTACTGTGACTGTCACCACATTCAGACGATAATAAAGATCTTCACGAAAGTTTCCCTCCCGAACCTCTTTTTCCAGGTCCCGATTAGTTGCAGCAATAATCCTGGCATCTGCATGAATGGTTTCCTGCCCACCAACACGTTGTAATTCCTGTTCCTGCAATACCCGAAGCAGTTTTACCTGCATGGCCTGGGAAGTCTCTCCAATTTCATCAAGAAACAGAGTTCCGCCTGTTGCCTGAATAAACTTTCCATCACGCTGCTGATCAGCTCCCGTAAAAGCTCCTTTTTCATGACCAAACAACTCAGATTCAAGTAAACTCTCGGCAAGAGCTGCACAATTCACTTTCACAAAAGGGCCATTCTTCCGTTCACTGTTTTGATGAAGTTCGGCTGCCACCAACTCCTTTCCTGTACCGGACTCGCCAGTTACGAGAACAGTGGCCTCAGTTGGTGCCACGTAGGATATCATTTCAAGGAGTTCCTGCATGCTGGATGAACTTCCAAGGATGGCAGAAGAGTTCCTCTCAGATTTATTATCCTTATTGTCCTTAACTTCCTGTTTTCGCTCCACCACCTGTTTTTTATCAACAGCCCGTTCAAGGGTCAGACGCAGACGATCAAAATCCAGGGGTTTAGTCAGATAATCACAGGCACCATGTTTAATGGCCTCAACCGCTGCATCAACCGAGGAATACGCGGTCATAATAATCACGGGAAGCGCCGGATGGGTAGCATGAATTCTGCTAAACGCCTCCCTGCCATCCATTCTGGCCATGCGCACATCCATAAGCACTGCGTCATATGCAAATTTTTGCACCGCATCCACAGCAGTACGACCATCATCTGCTTCCACGCACTTCCAGCCCCACTCTTTGAACATGGAACAGAGCATATAGCGATGCACCTGCTCATCATCAACAACCAGAATGGTTATCTGTTTTCCCACAGTAGTTCTCCTACGAGTGAATCTTTTTTAGAACCCAGACCATATTATGCACCAAAAAAACCTTCTTCATCTTTTTTATACCGTATCTCTCTGCTTTTTTCTGAAAAAATCAACCAAAGGCATACTCTTACCATTTTTTTTCTTCAATTCTCTATCTATTTTCGATACCATCATCTTAGTGCCTTACTCCTTAATTCCTGTAATAAAAAAAACAAGAAAACTTGAGACTATTTTAAAATGAATAAGTTACAAGTTCAACCAAGGCACTTATGCCGGCCTCACTTACCGTTTACCGGTGTTAGTCCCTTTATTTTATTATAAAATCTCACACGGGTCACTCTAAAACAGGAACTTTCATGGCAGAAAAACACCGGAAAAGCAATATTCCGGCTGACACTATTAACAAAAGCGGCAACAATTTTTACCTGATGCTGTCCACGCTGGTCATCAATCTGCTGGCACTGGCCATGCCGATAATGATGCTGCAAACCTATGACCGTATCCTGCCAAGCCATGGTATAGGCACTCTTGTTCTCCTTATTTCAGGCGTTGTCTGTGCTGTTATTCTTGAAGTGGGACTCCGACTCGCACGCTCCTATCTCACTGGCTGGTCCGGCGCTGTTTTTGAACACAAAACCGCCTGTGCAGCCATGGCCCATCTTCTTCAATCCAATGTTCAGGAGTTTGAACAGCAGGGAGCAGGTGCTTACATCCAGAAAATGGCTGCCATCAGCAGACTGCGGAGCTTTTACTCCGGACAGGCACTGATGACAATGGTTGACCTCCCGTTTGTACTGACCTTCCTCTTCCTCATTGCCTATATCGGTGGCGACCTGGTCTTTGTCCCACTCACTCTGTTTCTCCTTTTCTGCGCCATTTCCTGGATTGTGGGAATGCGCTTAAAACGTGAAGTAAAAGAGCAGGATTTCAGCGACAAAATCCGCTACAACTTTCTCATTGAGACCCTTACAGGTATTCATACTATTAAGAGCCAGGGTCTGGAAAAATTCTTTTTCCGCCGTAACGATCGTTTGCAGAGTCGTATTTCAGGTGCTCATTTTCAAGTCGCACTCTCCAATAACATCGCACTGAGTTCAGGTATGCTGCTCGGCCAGATTATGACAGTATCAGTGGTTTCCTATGGTGCTTTCAAGGTGTTGAACGGAGACATGGGAACAGGTGGGCTTGCAGCCTGCCTGCTTCTTTCGGGACGGGTCATGCAGCCGGTACAACGCGCACTTGGACTCTGGACAAGGTTTCAAAGTTTCTTCATTGATCGCCAGGAACTCGAAGACATCTTTGCCCTGCCGATTTCTTCTCACAAAGAGACAGAAAAGCTGATGAAACCCACCGGGCTGCTCAGCTGTCAAAATATGACATTCGGTTATAAGGAAGATGCTCCTCCCATATTTGAAGACGTGACTCTTTCCCTGAAAACCGGGCAATCCATTTCACTCGTTGGTGGTCAGGGCTCAGGAAGAAGCACCTTTCTTAACCTGCTTGCCGGGCTCTATATTCCAACAAAAGGAACAATCACCATAGACGGTGCAGATCCATCACAGGTTAACCCGGTGCAGCTGGCCTCTCATATCGGCTACCTCCCTGAAAAAGGAGCTATCTTTCATGGTACAATCATGGAAAACCTTACTTTTTTCGGCACTATCCCGGAACATGATGCCATGACTGCCGCAACACACCTGGGAGTCAGTGAGGCTGTGGCTCTTTTACCAAATGGCTTTCAAACGATTCTCAGTGATTCTGTAACAGATCCTCTGCCGCCCGGACTCAAACAGCGTATTGCCATTGCCCGGGCCCTTGCAGCCAGACCACGGATTATTCTTTTTAACAATGCGGACAGGGGCCTGGATCGTGAGGGCTATAATCTGGTCTTTAAAATACTTGGCCGTATAAAGAAAAATACCACCATGATCATTGTTTCCGATGATCGCAACATTCTCCGGCTGGCTGACAAAGAGTATTACATTGTTGACGGTAAACTGCAGGAAAGCGCTCCAATTGATTCCAAATTTTTCACTGTTCTGCCATTCAGGGAGTTGAAAGCGTGACAACTGATCTCCTGAAAAACAGCAGCATGCTGCAAAACAAACTGGAGCCTTATGGCTGGCTTTCCAAAACCGGTTCGCCGTCCCCCTTTGCCGCGTGTGTTGCTCCGCTTCTCACTGCTCTTCTGTGGAACGGGGAAGTGCACCAGGTGTGTGAATCTTTACCGCATTATCCCGACCAGATCGACAGGGTGGATTTTATCAACACCTTCGCGAACCTGAATTACCAGATCCAGCACACCTCCATCAGTCTGCAGAATTTTGACCAGCGCCTGGCTCCCTGTTTTGTGGTTATCCATGAAGGGACCGATCGGGAATGTCCATACATCATTTTTTCTGAGAAAGATATACTTCATGCCTTTAATGGGAGCAGTCTTGAGTGCATCCCTTTTTCAGACATTGAGCAAAATACAGCCACACTCTATATCTTTACCCCCCTGGATGAAGATGGCCTGGATAAACACAAGCTGGATCAGCAGGTACATGAAAAACCAGGTCGCTGGGTAAGGTCTCTGGGTAAACGATTCACACCGGTTTTTAAACAAATTTTTATTTCAAGCTTTGTCATCAATCTGCTGGCCCTGGTTTCATCGCTCTTTGTCATGGCAGTGTACGATAAAGTAATCGGCAATAATTCTCCAGCGACTCTGTATTACCTGGCAGCAGGTGCGCTGATGGCCATTGGCTTTGAATCACTCCTCCGCTACCTGCGCGCCAGAAGCCTTGCCTTTTTCGGTGTCCGCATTGACGCGATTATCACCCAGTCAATCTTTGAGCGATTGCTCTACCTGCCCCCCAGAATTGTGGAAAGCTCTTCTATCCCGGCTCAGATCGCACGCCTGAAAGATTTTGATTCGGTACGGAACTTTTTCTCAGGCCCTGTTGGCATCAATCTGGTGGAGATCCCCTTTACCCTGATATTTATTTTAACCATCTATATCATTGGCGGGCCTCTTGTTCGGATCCCCCTGCTCCTTGCTTTCTGCTATATATTGCTCGGTCTTATTATGCTTCCGCGCATCCAGACAAGTACCGAAGAAGGTGCTGCGGCCAGTGTTAAACGGCAGACTCTGATGGTTGAAACCATGCGCAAATTCAGGTCCATTCGTATCCATGGGGTCATGGATATCTGGCTTGAACGCTATAGAAAACTCTCAGGTATTTCTTCCTACACATCCTTTAAAAGTTCACAACAGACCGCGCTGGTTGAGGCCATTGCCTATGGTCTTTCCGTATTAGCGGGCATCACCACCCTCACCTACGGAATATTTCTCGTCTGGGAATCACAAATTTCAACAGGCGCGCTTATCGCTACCATGATGCTGGTCTGGCGGGTAATTTCCCCCCTGCAATCCATCTGCAACTCTCTGGTTCGTATCCGATATATTTTCCGCAGTGTGGGTCAGGTTCATAAACTTTTGTGCTCGCCACCGGAAAACATCAACACCCTGTCTAACCAACCCCTTGATATTGATGGAAACATTTCTTTCAACGGAGTTGGTTTACGCTATACTGCAGACTGTGGTGCAGTTTTCAGTGGTATGACTCTGGATATTAAGAAAGGTGAAACTGTCGCGATTACCGGACGTAACGGATCGGGAAAATCCTCACTGTTAAAACTGATAATCGGCCTGTATCCTCCCCAGATGGGAGCAGTACTCATTGACGGCATTGATATTCGCCAAAGAGATCCCATTGCCCTCAGACGAAACATTTCCTACACTCCACAGACTGCTGAACTGTTCCATGGTTCCATTGAACAAAACCTGCGTATGTGCAAACCAGATGCAACTCCTGAAGAACTTGACGCCTGCCTGGAAATGGCCGGTGCCCTCGACGATATCAACAATTTTGACGATGGAATAGAGCATTTTATTGGTGATTACAGATCAGAACAACTCTCCTCTACCCTCGCCTACCAACTGACTCTGGCCCGTTCCTACCTGCGTGATGCATCCATCACTCTATTTGATGAAATGCCACCAACACTGCTGGGCAAAAAGACCGGCATTCTATTCTATGAATATATGCTGAAATATAAAGGCAGGAAAACCATCCTCTTTGTCACTGACAGAGAAGAAGACATACTGAAAGCCGACAAACTGATCTACCTGACGGGTACCGGGAAGGTACTGGCTGGAGATCCTGCAGAACTGCTTGCTGCACTGAAAGAATAATATGACCAGACTATCATGACAAAAAAAACAAAACAGGATAAAAACCAGCAAATTCGGCTCCTGGGACTGACGGCAGTTCTTGAAGAGGCAACCACACCTTATCTGATCCGCACCTCCACAGTCATTGTCTCCGTGGCCTTTCTTGCCTTTCTTGTCTGGACAGGATTTGCCAAGATTAAAGAGGTGGCAAGAACCGTGGGAGAAATCGTACCCTCTGGACACATTCAGGTCATTCAACACCTGGAAGGTGGAATTGTAGACGAAATCCTTGTGGATGAAGACGAGCTGGTGAACAAGGGGCAGATTCTGCTGCGAATACGTGGTGAAGCCATAAAGGCTGATCTTGGTCGTCTCCTAACCAAAAAACATGTCCTTGATCAGCGCCATCAAAGATTCTGCGCATTTATAGATAATAACGGTAACGATGCAGACGATACTCCAAAAGCAAAACCTGAAGGAATATCTCATCCTAAGCGTGACATCCTCTCAGGAATGCTTCTTGCTCAAAAAGATGAAACCCAGGTACTAAAAGAGCAAATCACCCAAAAAAATGAACAGATCCGTCTCCTCAAACGTGAAAAAGCAACCATTGAAGAAAACCTCACGATTGCCAGGGAATCTTTTCAGACCCAAAAAGAACTCTACGAAGAACGACTGGTTCCCCAGACAACTTATCTCAATGCCCTCCAGGAGATCAATGCACGCAAAGGACAACTTGACGCCATGGCAATTCAGATCAGGCAGGCAGAACTGGCTGTCACAGAATTTGAGTGGCGCCTGCAGTCTCAGGGCTCAAAAACCAGAGATAATGTTCTCCGGCAACTGGGTCAAATTGAAGATGAACTTGCCGACAATAACGACCTCATCAATAAACTTACCAGACAGGTCAAACGACTGGAACTCATCTCTCCAGCAAATGGCATTGTGAAGGGTCTTGAAATCCATACCATTGGCGGCATTATTCCACCCGGTCAGCCTCTGATGGAAATCGTTCCACTGGATAAGGAATTGATTGCTGAAGTTAAAATTTCTCCAAGTGACATCGGCCATATCAAAACCGGAGACCATGTTACAGTAAAGGTCACTACCTTTGATTTCTCACGTTACGGATCAATCAACGGCACCATTACAGCCCTGTCAGCCACCACCTTTACCAGTGAACAGGGTGCCCCGTACTACAAAGGGATGATCAAGCTTGAACAACATTATGTGGGTAACAATCCTGAAATGAACAAGGTTCTGCCGGGTATGATCGTGAATGCCGACATCATTACCGGTGAAAAAAGCCTGCTTGCATATATGTTAAAGCCCATCCATCGGTCGCTGAATTCAGCATTTATTGAACGTTGATGAAATTAAAAACACACCATTAGAAATCATATGAATACTACAGAAAACACCCCCCTCTCAATTCTGGCCGTAGACGATAACCCAACCACACTGCGCCTTCTGCAAGCCATGCTTGGGCGCAATGATTTTACTGTGCGTACAGCTGTCAACGGCAAAAAAGCCATGGCTGTTCTCAATGAATTTCATAAAGACATTGATATCATTCTTCTTGATCGAATGATGCCAGAAATGGACGGTATCGAGGTCTGCAATGCCATGAAAAAAGATGCTAAACTTCGCTATATTCCAATTATTATGCAGACGGCAGCGAGCCATCCGGAAGAGATCAGCGAAGGAATCGCAGCTGGTGTCTTTTATTATCTGACCAAACCGCTAAATCGGGAAATGCTTCTTTCCATAGTGGACGCAGCAGGAAAACAGGTGCGACGACATAAACAGTTGCGCCTTGAGATGGAACGTCGAAAAGTCAGTTTCGGCCTTGTTCAAATCCTGAAATGTACATTCAAAACCCTTGATGAAGCCGAAGGGCTTTCTGTATTTATGGCAAATTATTTTGCAGACCCTGATCGGACTCTGACTGGTATCTCAGAGCTTCTTGTCAATGCAGTGGAACATGGGAACCTTGGTATCAGTTATGATTCAAAGAGTACACTTGTAGCCGAACAGAAATGGCACCAGGAGGTTTCAGACCGTCTGGCTGACCCGCAATACGCTGAACGGCAGGTTACTGTAATTTTTGAACGAAAAAAAGATGCCTGCTACATCCAGATCACTGATGAAGGCGACGGATTTGATTGGAAACAGTACATGGAGGTTGACCCCTCGCGAGCCATGCATAATCATGGCCGGGGAATTGCCATGGCCAACATGCTTTGCTTCAGCAAACTGGTTTACAATGAGAAGGGAAATCAGGTAACCGGCATTATAAAAACTGATGGGGCAGAGGATAAAGATGACTTCTGGGGATAGCCGCCAATGCCAATTTTGTAATTGGAACTACGAAACGATCTGAGTATTTGCCTAAGCGCCCTGACCACTACACACAACTAACTGAAACAACAAAATATAACCAATATATTTTTTACGGAATAACGGAATAAATTTTGCAGTATTATCAACAAAACAAATAGTACAACAAACGCATAAAACAGTGACATTGCCAAACTCATCGCAAGGTGAGGACGGAAAGCCAAGGGTCCCACAGGGACAGCCGGGTTGCCACCAACGGGGGCAGTCCGGTTTTTTTTCGTGCTTTATAGAACTGACGCCAAAACATAGAACTGGAGCAATCCATGCCTGCAGATAATAACAAGCCCGGAACATCCCCTTCCAATCCCATCAATAATCAAACAGATACCTCTGAGCAGGACTGGCTTGATCTTGGCCAACAAGATGTGGCTGGAGAAACCCTGAAGGCGAAAAAATGGACAACACAACGCCGTGTTGTTGACGATGGGTCTCACCATGGCAATATCCATACAGGAACAGAGCAACAAAAAGACTTGAATAAAAGTAACAAACTCACTGAAGATCCTTCCAAATACCGCCCATTGCACATTGAAACTCCTGACGTACAGGGAAATAAAAGCACAGAGCAACAACCAGGCATATCCCAAAAAGTATCATCAGAAACAGATATCCAGAAAGATGCAGAAACGTCACTAGCCAAGCCTGGTGACTATGGAAACGGAACAGATGCTGAAAGTGTTGCCACAAGTGGTGGAAGTGACACACTAACCTTTGAAGAACGCGTTGATGATTCCAATTCAACAAAACACTCCTCAAAAAAAAGCAAGAGTACTGCCACAGTTGCCCAGCCTGCTGTAACTGAAGTTCCGCCAGAAGCAATTTCCGAAGAAGTCAGCCCCCCTGTAACCGATACAACGACCCGGGAAGACACCAGCTCGATGCCCCCCCCTGCAGTAAACTTCTCTGAAACAGTTATTGAAAAATCAGTCCTTCCACCAACTCCGGCCCCGGATTCTAATCCCATGCCAGACTCAGATCCTGAGACAGATCCTGAACCTGAAGCCATCGTTGAAAGCACAACAGTCGCCCCAACAACCATTACAGGTATCGGCGGCACTGTTACAGAAGATAGCGTTACTTCTATCTCAGGCCAACTTTCCATCAGTGATCCTGATGCCGGGGAAGATCATTTTAATGCGGATATCGCCCCGGGAACATATGGCACTCTCGAACTAAATGAAAATGGTTTGTGGACATACACCCTTAACAATGACGCGGAAAATGTACAGCAACTTGGGGAAGGTCAGACAACGGAAGATGTGATCACCATCACCTCAGTTGATGGCACGGAACATCAATTGAGTTTCACCGTTACCGGA
>JAYEOK010000266.1:0-8729 GCA_034722915.1 Thermodesulfobacteriota bacterium
GTGCCCCGCAGGAAATGCCCTTGGGGTGCGTAGCCGAGCTACGTTGAGGATTAAATAATCGCATAGCGTTTTTCTAAATGTTTATATTGCGCCTCAGAGTACGAAGTTATTTTTGAATGAGCCCTTACACTATTTCCCGAAATCCCGCAAATGAAGCGAAGGGCTTAGCCGAAGATAAAACCTTTGACTTTCCACTTACTCTTTTGATATCATTTTGACATAATCTGTTATTTTGAACTGTTAGCCAAACGTTTATCTGGAGTATGTGACAGTGGAACAAATTTCCGTAATCATTATTGATGACCATCCTGTGATTCGCCATGGCGTGACATCCGTTCTCAAAAAACAGCCGGACATGAATGTTGTTGGCGAATCACACAATGCTGATGCTGCCCTGCCTGAAATTAAAAGACTCCAACCCGACGTGGCAGTTCTCGACATCACCATGGCTGGAATCAGTGGTATTGACCTTATTCCATACATTAAACATCATTCGGAAAATACGGCCACTGTCATCTACTCAATGCATCAGACCCCTGATTATATCCACCGTGCATTCAAAGCCGGGGCAACAGGATATATATTAAAGGGAGATGAGATCAATGAGCTTATCACTGCCATCCGCGACGCAGCAGAGGGGCGTTCCTGCGTCAGTCGCAATCTTCCGCCAACTCTTGTGCAGCAAGTCCTGAATGGCAAGGGTGACGAAGGCCCTCTTTCCATCCTTACCACGCGTGAACACGAAATAGCCAATCTCCTGACCCAAAACATGAACCCGGATGAAATCGGTGAAATGTTATTTATCAGCCCGAAAACAGTACGAGTGCACCGAACCAACATCATGCACAAACTTGGCTGCCACAGGGTCAACGAACTGCTTCTCCGCCTTCGTGATTATTTCCCTTATATCAAGTAGCAACATTTTCACACCCGACCCATCACCAACTCAGCCGCCATTTCTTTTGCCTCCTGGTTAAAACATGGCGGCATTTCCTTGTCTATCACATGAAAAGAGACTGTGTGCGTCTGCAACAGGCTACTCAATTGTTTCCACTCTTCTTTGTTGCTCACGACCTTCCCCTCACGAGTCTGCCAGCCATTTTTCTCCCATCCTTTTACCCAGTTGCCTGCGCCATCCTTGAGGTAACCTGAGCTGGTATACATATGAACCGGAATTTTTCTTTTTAAGCTGCGAAGAGCATTGCAGGCAGATTGAATATGAATACGATTGGCTGAAGAGTTCTCGCTCAGCTCACCAATCACTTTATAATGGTTCTGATATCTGAGAACTGCAGCCCAGGAGCCTATTTTCAATTTCTGTCTCCAGGTTATACCTAGAAAAACATGCACCGCTGTTTCATCTGCAAGAGGAAGTACCTGCCGTCCTCTTGCAGCAACGGCTAAAGCGTCTGCCCGTTCATTGTGAGGATCATCTGCGTGACCCTTCACCCAAAGCCATTGGACCTTATGCCGCTTCATCTCCTTGTCCAGTGATTCCCAAAGATCACGATTTTTGACAGGTTCTTTTTCAACAGTAAGCCAGTCTCTTTTACGCCAGTTGTTGATCCAGGACGTTATGCCACTCTGCACATACTTTGAGTCTGTGTATAATTCAACAGCACAGGAATGGGGAAGTGACTGTAAAGCTTCAAGAGCGGCCTGCAGCTCCATCCGGTTATTGGTAGTTTCTGAAACTTTTCCGGAAAGTTCTTTTTTTCTGCCTTTTTCCGGTAAAATAACCGCCCCCCAGCCTCCGGGACCGGGGTTGGGGCTGCAGGAACCATCCGTATATATTTTGACTGAAGGCAGAGACATGGCGAATTAAAATTTTTTATTTTAATTTTTAAGAACTTATCAAATATTTTCAAACAAAAAAAAGCGGACAATGAAGATACCCCAAAAATATCCGCCTGTTCTTATTGCTGTCGTACTACCGGCAACCATTCTGCAAAAACGTACACTATTTTGTCTTTGCAATAACAAGAACCGCACACTGGGACTGACCAACAACTTTCTCAGTTACATGTCCCATGAGTAGTCTTCCATACCCTTTTCCAAAGCCTCCCATAAGAATCATATCTATGTTGTTTTCGAGAGCTTTGCGGACAATGAGTTCTGCCGGCCGACCCACTGCAGTCATGGGAAAAAACCTGGTTTCACTATCCTGTTCTTTTGCTTTTCCACAAGCACTTTCTACGATTTGTTTGGATTTTTCCAGGTCTTTATCTGTGCTGGCAACAGAGAGTATATACACCTCTTCAAGGGTAGAACAATTCACACTCATACTAATTGCCTCTTCTATGGCCATGTCGCTGAACTTCGAGCCATCAGTCGCCACCAGAATTCTCTTTCCGGTAATTGCAAAATCTTTTGGCACAACCAAAACCTGTGGAAAGCCATGACCGACAACCTTGGAAGTCATGCTGCCAACAAGCAGTTTCAGCAACCCTTTTTTTCCATGGCGACCCATAATAAGGAGATCTGCATTGTTCTGATAAGCCAGTTCTACAATGGTTTTATCAGGCTGGTATGATTCTTCTATTATGACCTTACACTCAACATCGTTGTCGGCCGCCATTTTCTTTATGTTGTCAATGTACTCTTTTGTATCTCCACGATGAGACGCTGCTGTTGCATGAGCTAAGGTTGCTGCCTCCATATCAATAGCAATCACATTGAGAACAACAATACTTGCACCACACGCCTGGCCAAAAAAAATCGCTTCCTGCACTGCACCATCACTGAATACAGAACCGTCGGTGGCAAGTGCGATGACCTCAACTTCACCCATCAAATGCGTAGTATGTTCAGTCATAATTTCTCCTTTTCAAATTAATAAAATCAATATTTCGTCACAATAAAACACAATCATTTCCCTGTTTCATTGATAGTGCAAATTGTATTTATTGCCAACCCAATATTTGTTTTAATGGTCTTATTTAAATTTAGACCAGAAGGCTGTCTGAGAATAGACATTTTATCCACACTATCACCTTGGCTTACTGATAAAAAAACACAGGTTATGCTTGATTATAGAATTCAGGCCGGGTACAAAAGGAAAAATGAGTAATTTATTCGCTGACCATAAAGAACCCGAAGAACTTTTTCTTCCACTCAGCGCCAGACAGTATGCTGAATTTTATTCCATTGAGATGGAGAATTTTGTTCAGGACATCAGGTTCTATCAGGATCATTGCAAAAAAAACAGTCGGATTTTGGAACTTGGTTGTGGAACCGGACGCATTAGCCAAGCTCTCTCATCTTCTGCTTACTCTGTTACTGGCCTGGATAATTCATTTCATATGTTACAACAAGCCACTAAACAGATCGTCAATCCACCATTGTATGTATGTATGGACATGACAGAGATGGCCTTCAGTGTTCAATTTGACCATATCCTTATCCCTTACAATACTCTGAATCTGCTGAAAGAACTTTCCGCCATCAGCAGTTGCCTGCAGCAGGCTAATACATGCCTGAAGCTCGGAGGAACTCTTCTTCTCCAACTCCATATTCCAGACAAACAACTTCTTGACTTGAATGGAGGCAAACTTTTCCAGTTCCAGACTTTTTCTCTACCGGAACACAGCAAAGGCAAACTGATTAAAGAAACCCTGCGCAGTTACCACTCCCACGAACAGGAAATTCGTCTTGAAGAACGGTATCGGGTCAGACCTGAGGGAAATATAAGGGGCAAAGAAGATCTAAGCCACATTCTTCGTCTGGCAGCATTTCCTGTTCAACAATGGATCGAGATATTGCACACCAATGGTTTCAACAAACTTTCTCTCTTTGGTGCTTACAATTCCCGGCCTTTCCTTGCAGGACAGGACTCCATGCTGCTGATCGAAGCGCAGGTCTCCTGAACCATCCAGTCAACAAAACAAAAAAGACAAAAAAAGTCTTCCTTTTGATCTATGTCAAGGTTAATGGAGAGTTAGCAAAGTACACTCCCCTCACAACATGCAGAAAGGATCAAGCTGATCTTGACAGCCATTCACTTCTGCCACATAGTTACACAAATTTTTCTTACAAATAAATATACAGGAGGCTTTTCCCATGTATTGTAATCAATGCGAACAAACCGCCAAAGGCGTAGCCTGCACCAAGATTGGTGTCTGCGGAAAGAATGAAGAAGTTGCCGGACTTGAAGATCTGCTCACCCATGCTGTCCAGGGACTTTGTATTGTTGCTGAAGCCGGTCGTAAGGTAAATGTCATTGATAACGCAGTTGATATCTTTGTCTGTGAAGCTATCTTTGCCTGCCTCACCAATGTTGATTTTGATCCTGCCCGTTTTGAAGATCTCATTCGTAAAACCGTTGCACTTCGCGAAGAACTGAAAACAAAAGTTGAAGCCGCTGGTGGGACAATTGACTCCAAAGCCGCTGCTCTTACTTTCGCTCCTGCAGACAGCCTTGAAGAGCTTGAAGCACAGGGTGCTGCACTGAATTTCATCACCACACTCGATGCCAACGAAGATCTGCAGTCCCTGAAACAGATCACCATGTACGGCATGCGTGGACTTGCTGCATATGCTGAACATGCAGCCATTCTCGGCCAGGAAGATGACGAAGTATATGCCTTTGTTCATCACGCAATGGCAGCTCTTACCACAGAGATGGGTCTTGAAGATCTCGTGGCACTTGCCCTGAAAACAGGTGAAGTGAACATCCGCGCCATGGAACTCCTTGACGCTGGAAACACCGGGACATACGGCCATCCGGTTCCCACAGAAGTACCTTTAGGACACAGGCCTAATAAATGTATCCTTGTCACCGGTCATGATCTGAAAGATATGGCAATGCTTCTTGAGCAGACCGAAGGCAAAGGAATCGACATCTACACACACGGTGAGATGCTTCCCTGTCACGGATACCCTGAGCTCAAAAAACATGCCCATTTTTACGGACACTTTGGTACTGCATGGCAGAATCAGCAGAAAGAGATGCCTGAGTTCCCGGGCGCAATTCTCTTTACTACAAACTGCATCCAGAAACCAAAAGATTCTTACAAAGATAACGTCTTTACCACCGGCCTTGTTGGCTGGCCTGATGTGAAACACATTGAAAGTGGCGACGGTGACAAAGACTTCAGCGCAGTAATCGAAAAAGCCTTGTCCCTGCCCGGCTTTACCGATGAGGTTGATAATGATACGGTTATGGTTGGCTTTGCCCGTAACACAGTTCTTGGTGTGGCTGACAAAGTTATCGAAGGGGTTAAATCCAAAGCTATTCGCCACTTCTTCCTTGTTGGCGGTTGTGATGGTGCTAAACCCGGTCGTAATTACTTCACTGAAATGGCAGAAGAGATTCCTCAGGATTGTATGATTCTGACTCTTGCCTGTGGCAAATTTCGTTTCTTTGATAAAAAACTTGGCGACATTGGTGGAATTCCACGTCTCCTTGATGTTGGACAGTGCAACGATGCCTACTCTGCAATCCAGATTGCTGTGGCACTTGCCGGAGCATTCGAGTGCGGCGTGAATGACCTGCCTCTCTCTTTTATTCTTTCCTGGTACGAGCAGAAAGCAGTCGTTATTCTTCTGTCCCTGTTCAGCCTTGGAATTAAAGACATCCGTCTTGGACCCTCCCTTCCAGCATTCATTACTCCTAACGTTTTAAATGTCCTGGTGGAGAACTTCAACGTCATGCCGATTGGTGAAACCGCTGCTGACGATCTGAAAACCATCCTCGGATAATTTTTGGTACTCCCTCTTCAGGAGATCTTTTTGATAATCTTCCTATTCTCCTGAAGAGTTGCTTTATGTTTTTCCTCCTTGCAGGGTACGTTGAGAAATCTACGTACCCTGCTTTTTTATTTTTTTATTTTCATGTCCTTACCTCCTGCTATGAATAGTGAAGACATCAACAAATCTTACTCTGTTGTCCCTGGTCTTAATATGGGATTGTTCTCCCCAAAAGACTTTCAGACAATTCTTAATGTAATAAACAAATACAACGTCCCTGCGACCAAAATAACATCTGCCCAACGTCTTGCTCTGCTTGGCATGGACAAGGAAGAAATGGCCGCACTGCAGCTGGAATTAAAGCCCTATGTCCGCGATCAAAAGAAGAATGGTGTCCATTATGTTCAGGCCTGTCCTGGAATCAAGTGGTGTAAATATGGCATCGCAGATTCCATGGAACTCGGTAAAAAAATAGAAGAACTGTCATTTGATCAGCCCTTGAAAGCCAAAGTCAAAGTAGGCGTCGCAGGCTGTCGTATGTGCTGCACCGAACCGTACGTTCGCGATATTGGAATCATTGCCTCAAAAAAAGGATGGTCTCTGGTCTTTGGCGGTAACGGTGCCGGGAAACCCCGTTTTGCTGACCTTGTGGCAAAAGATCTCAGCGACGAAGAAGTCCTTGCCCTGATCAAAAAATGCATTACCGTATATCAGGAGGAAGCAAGACCTAAATTGCGCACTGCGCGGTTCATGGAAAAATTTGGAATTGAAGCCCTGAAAAAACGAGCTTTAGAAAAGGAGTAACTCCTTATGCAATGCCCTGGACAGGACAATCGATACTGGGATGGTGAAGCAGTCTTTGAAGTACCCTGCCCTCACTGTGGCAATGAACTGGAATTCTTCAAGGATGACAGCCAGCGAAGCTGTAAAAAATGCGGGCATCGTGTTTTAAATCCTCGTATTGACTTTGGCTGTGCTGCCTATTGTTCGCATGCAGAACAGTGCCTGGGCTCCATGCCGCCGGAACTTCTTGCCGAGCAAAAAAACCTCTTTAAAGACAAACTCTCCATTGTTGTCCGTAAACAACTCATTGGCCGTGAAGAGTTGTACAAAAAAGCAAGTATACGCACCGAAATTGCAGAGACACTCTGCAAGGAAGAACAGCGTGGCGATATGGCGGCTGTTCTTGCTGCCACCCTGCTCATCGATTGCGACAAACCTGCCGCTATGCTTGAAGAGTTAAAGGCGGATTCAGGAATGATCGAAGCAGTGAGCAGGCTCATTGATCAACAGGATCCAACTTCTGATACAGAACAGGTTTCTGCAGATCTTTTTCATGACGCCTGCCTGCTGGCTGACATTCAATCAGACGCTTCTGCAGAACAATCCCCGTCCTTTAAAACCACCAGCGCTGCCAATCTATAGGACAATGGTGCGCACCCTAACCCGGCTCGATCGTAGTGCGACCAAAAGATTGTAGGCGCCTTCTGTCGCACTGTCGGCTGAAAACGCCCAGCAGGCACCGCATGAATTCTGGTCTTTGAACGGCGTTGTCCAGTCACCACCATTATCTTTTTGTTTTCCGGCGTATTGGAATCAAAACAAAAAAAATGTCACAAAACACATCTCTTTGACCCAGGTCAAGGAGTTCGTGTGATAACCTGATATGGTATAAGCGAAATCAATCACTATTCCCTTTACTCAACAAGGATACAATCACCCCACAGTGGGGTATAAGTACCTTGGTGGTACGTTCAACCTCTTAATTTTAAAACACTTCCCGTTGTCTTGTTTTTTTAAGACAGAAATTCGGGAGTAAGGATACCAATATGAAAATCATGCGAAAAATTATAGAAATCGATGAAGAACTCTGCGACGGTTGCGGACTCTGTGTTCCTGACTGTGCGGAAGGATCCCTGATAATCGTTGACGGCAAGGCCAGGATGGTCTCCGACAACCTCTGCGACGGCCTTGGTGCCTGTCTCGGAGCCTGCCCAACCGGTGCTCTGAAAATCATTGAACGAGAAGCTGAGGACTTTGACGAAAAGGCTGTTGAAAAATACCTGGCAAAACAAAACGCAGAGAAAGCAACAAAAGCCCCTGGAGCTTCAGGCTGCCCTTCGACACAGCTGAAAACCGTTGCTCCACAGACTGCCTGTCAAACAGCAAACAAGCCTGTTATGGCAGCTGGTGGTGGAA
The DNA here is from genome assembly GCA_034722915.1 of Thermodesulfobacteriota bacterium. Taxonomy (GTDB): domain Bacteria; phylum Desulfobacterota; class Desulfobulbia; order Desulfobulbales; family Desulfocapsaceae; genus Desulfocapsa. The sequence continues at coordinate 7,888 of JAYEOK010000266.1, forward strand.
CTTCATCTCTTACTCACTGGCCGGTTCAAATTCGTCTCGTTCCACCAACTGCTCCTTTTCTTCAGGGTGCTGATTTGCTGGTTGCTGCAGACTGTGCCGCTGTTTCTGCCCCAAATTTTCAGTTGAATTACCTCACCGGTAAAGTGGTAATGATGGGTTGTCCTAAATTTGATGATGCAGACGATTATGTTCAACGCTTCAGTGAAATTATCGCGACCTGCAATCTGAACAGCCTTACCATTCTCATCATGGAAGTTCCCTGCTGTTCATCCATGAATGGGATCATCCAAAAGGCCATTGAACGTGCTGGAAAAAGTGTTCCGGTTGAGCAGATCACAATCTCCACTCAAGGTGCTGTTATAGAGAAAAAAAGCTGGTAGTCTGAGTAAATGTTTGGATTGCAGCACTAATTTTCCTTCAACCCGAATATTTACTAACACCGGTAAACGGTAAGTAAAGCCGGCACTCATTTCAGTACCCCCTCGAGGGGTATAAGTGCCTTGTTGGTATGCCTAACTTGCTAACGTTAATCGAACTTTCCATTTTCTTGTTTTTATGACAGCTTTTCAGGAGTAAGGCACTAACCACGCAGAGCCCGATAAGTACCTTAATCAAATTATTTTAAGCAATAAAAAACAGGTAAGCGTAGACTCCGAGAAAATAATTTATAAGGTACTAACCAGATAGCTTTTGTCTGAGGCGGTATACGATTGCCTGTATGCCGCCTTTTTTATTCAGCTTTCATCACAGTGAGCACTGTCCCATCCGGACGATGATCTTTTGACTGGATTACGCCACCGGCAAAGGTTACAATCCGATCCATCTTCCCTGCCATATCAGCT
>JAYEOK010000267.1:0-8710 GCA_034722915.1 Thermodesulfobacteriota bacterium
TTAATGTAAAAAATATTGGACTCAGGGGAGTAACTGTTGCCGATACCAAGGTAAGCTTTATTGATGGTACAAAAGGTATTCTTGTTTATCGAGGATACCGCATCGAGGATTTGGCCAGGAAGTTGGTGGGGGATTGTTGGTTTGGTGGGCTGGAGGGGTTGCTCATGCAGTGTTGCTAGGAGCCTGTCCGAGAATAGACATTTCTTCTCAAATCGAGGCATTTTTAAAAAATAAGCACAGGTGCCCTGTAAGAAATGCCCTTGGGGTGCATATAGTTGATATTCTGAGCATTATTTTTTCAAAATAACGAAGAGTTGGGGAGAAAGGGCATTCTCGGACAGTCTCCTAGTATAACCTTCCGTTGCTTGTATATTTCTTTGGATTCAGCCGTTTCCATTTTTTTCGTTCATCGGCTGACGAATTGGCTCTTTGTCATCGGTGTTGATTGTACGGGCCTGGCCAGTTGCCGACTTACAGCATCTACTTTGGTAATTGCAGTTGTTGCAGGTTTCAGAAGATGTATTTTTGATCCAACACCTTCGTTATTGAATACTGTAATCGCGGCCAGTCATGCAGGCACGGTAGGCTTTCTCATATTGGTCCAAATTCGCCTTTTGTTGAGCTTGAGTTTGTTGAGCACTACTCTGCTGTGCCTTTTGCTGTTGATGTTTCCTCACTCCACCACCTATTCCGCCAGCAGTTGCTCCAATTGCAGCACCTTTCCCGGCATCTCCAGCAATTGCTCCCACAGCAAGACCCGCGAGTGCACCACCCGCAGCCCCTTTTACTACCTTACCTTCCTGTTGGGGGGCGCTCTGGCTGGAGGCAGTTTTAGCTACCTGTAGCGGATCAACCCCGGTTTTCTCGGTTGCCCACAGGCGGCACTCTCCTTCATCTTTTGTTTGTTGTTCCTGGCTCTGTCCTTGCGTCGGGTAAACAATTGTTCCACCAATACTGGGCGCTACAGTAACGCAAGATATGATCAGGCAGCCAAAAAGTACTTTTCGATAGTGTTTCATTATTATCTCCTTCGTCTAAATTATGTTTAGCAGATGAACTGCATTAAAATTTCCAGGAAAGCCCTAAGGAACGGGAATTAAATAACCTGAACATATTTCGCCGCAATTTTTTCGTCAGCGACACTTTAAAAAGCTTTGCATACTCCCTGTATGTAACGGTTTTTAAAGTATTGCTGGCGGAACAAAGGGCAAGAAAGATGTTCAGGTTATTTAATGTACGTTCCTAACATGGGGCCAGTCCGTACAACATCATAAAGAAAGGTATCATCCTCGTACTCCACCTCAAAATGCCGATATCCAATTGTTGTCGAAAATCCAGATGTCCACCTATAACCAAGGTTTATGTTTGCATCCCACATCAAGTCAGAACCGGCACCAAAACCGCCAATTAGGTGATAAGTAGTTGCTTTATAAGGTGTACCTAAAAAATCAGCTTCTTGGTCTGAAGCCGCTCCATTCACAGCCAGTAAATTATCCTTTTGAAGTTGATCTTGCAAGATTTTTCCCATTATTCTTTTATGCTCCTGGCAGATATCCTGCATTTTCCATCCACCAAAAATTCACGCTGACTTTACCAGGCTATATGATTATCACAAATCATCAATAATGGCCATTCAACTGATTGATATTTTAATGTTCACCTCATACGTTCTTGTGGCAAAACGTCTCTAACATATGCTATTATAACATTTGTACATCAACAAAAGGCTCCTCATAGTCGGACCAGCCATCATCATACTTCTCGATAATTCTTTCGACAAAATCCGGGAAAGCAGGTGGTGCTCTATTCCGCTTCGGCTTGTCTTCCGCGTATATACCAAGATGATCTAAAATCTTTTTGATCACCTTCCGCTCATAGATGAAGCTGATGATCTTCATCATCCCACCGCAGTGCTTACAAAGCAGTGGGTCAACCTCCCAGATTTTCTTTATACACTCTCGCCACATCAGTGGCGGCACCTTTTTCGTCTTGAAACCGCTCACGACAATTACATCGTTTGCTGCAACTTCTTTTTCAGAACTTTTTTGTGCCTCTTGCTCGGCCTTGCGCCTATCTCCACGCATTCGGTTCGAATACCAACCCACAGGTGATAAGTAATCGCTTTTTGAGGGAGGACCAGAGATAAAAAAAGTACCCTCAACACACTTCAAAAAGCACAAAACTTTTATCATATACCCTGCAAACAGGTGAATATTGCAACTGAATTAATGCTTAATAAAAATCCACCCCTAGCATTTCTCCCCAGACAACTAAGGTAATATATAGAAAACGTCCAAGGAAAGCCAATATTATTCTCCGGAAAATATATATACGGAAAATATATATAAAGGGTCATATATAAAGGGTCAGGGTAAAATCAACCTTTTTCTTTCCTCCAGCCCACAGGTCTTCCTCTCTTTTTGGATTTCAGACGTCTTCCGGTCAGAGCTTCTATTTCCCTTTTAAATCGGTCACTTCCTATGGCCATACCTTTGTTGGTGTTTTCTCTTATCTCTTTGAGTAATTGGCCTTCGACTTGATGAACAAACAACTCGCGATAACAACTCTGACGTTCAAGCGAATCTTTTCCTAAGGATAAGTACTCCTGATGTGGTGTGCACAAATCAGATACCTTTCCCAAGCCGTTGACCTGGTAACTTGACCAGCGGTATTCACCAGGGTCGTTAACCATCTTGGCCCTTACCGGGTTCATTTCGATATATCTGTACAACTCCAGCAGGTAAGTTGTATCCTGCACCAGGCAGGATTTAAAACGGCCTTCCCACAATGTACCACTTCGGCGATACTCACGATTAAAATACTGAACATACCTTCTTCCAATTGCCTGCATCATTTGGCTCACACTGTTATCACTTTTGGGGGAGCACAGCAGATGAACATGGCTGTTCATCATCACCCAGGCATGAATATCAACAGAGTACCTGGTGGAATACTCTTTGAGCCAACCGGTATAAGCCCAGTGATCCTCGTCTGAAACAAAACAGGATTGACGGTTATTTCCACGCTGGATAATGTGAACGGGAATTCCTGCAGGGGATATTCTTGGTAGCCGCGGCATAGTTTTCCTTGGTATTTGTGATAAAAATGGCTTGGCAAAAATAATATACAGGGTAACATTACCCACCGTAATACTTAATTTTACTCTGACCCCTTTTAATCCCTTTTAATCACCTTTTAATCAAGGGATCATACACTGTAATCAATTCAAATATTGAAGCGATTAGGATGCGCAAATGTCTGACAAACTGATTAGTTGTTGGTGTCAGGCGGGTTTCCATTTAAGACGGAAAAAGGAGGACAAAATTCAGACTTGATAGAGAAGCGAGCCGCAGTTGTAAAGAACTACGGCTCGCTTTGATTGGAGATAAAGCTACTTTACATCCATAAGATTGGGGACATAATCAATAACACCACCGTCAAGAGAATATGCGGTCATTTTAACCCCGTCAGCAGTGATGTCGAGGATGGTGTATCCAATTTGGGAAGAAAAGACATCAACATGGTCGGACCAGGGAGTCAGTTCCTTGCTGTACCATGGTGCCCCGGCATTTCCTGAGGTGATATGGTAGGTCGCATGAGTAAAGGATGGATTTGGTGAAACGTTTTCTTGCTCTTCTCCTTCAGCCACATACCAGTCTATCTTGTTGTTGCCGTTTAAGTCGTCGCTCATGATGCCGACAGGGGTTTCACTGTCAACCACCATGCGATGGTACCCGTGTTCGTCACCAGTTAACACGGCTGCAACTTTTGAAGATTCCGCAATGGCTGTCCAGAAACGGTTTCGCACTTCAATAATTCCCTGTGCGGCAGGTTTCATTTTGCCGTTTTTCTTTTTGGTCCAGGCTTTGATATTGTTGTCTCCTTTCCACCACATGGCGTCCTTTACATGGCCACCGTTCGGGAATACCGGCTCCTGAGCATAGAGAAAGATATAGTCGATGGTTTTATCATTTTCAGCTTTGGCCAGCTTTCGTTCAATCCATTTGAGCTGATCGTTCATTATGTAGCCTTCCGGAGAACCACCGAATGTCTCAATCTGGTTGTTGGTGGTCCACCAGTAATTGTTGTTGAAGGCTATGAACAGGGCGGGACCGTACTGGAAGGAGTAGACGTTTTCCTTGTATGTGGGGCGGCGCTTGTCTTTGGTTTTAGGGCCATTTGTTGGATTGAAAAATTCCTGAGCAAAAACTGCCTCAGCACTGTCGGTTTCATAGGGCCATTTGTCCATTGACAAACCGTAATCACTGCCATCGTCAAATACATTATGCAATGTTTCATGATTTCCCATGGCCGGATAGATCGGTACATGTCGCCACAGGCCTTCCCATGCTTTTTTCCATCCCTTGAATTGGAGGATAAAGTCATCTTTGTCGGAAGTGTAACCATTGATCAGATCGCCGCCGAAAATACCTAGATCAACATTGTTGAGATGGTAGCCTTCGCTGGCAATTCGGTTCAATGTGTAAAGATTGTGTCCCATGTATCGACGTTCTCCGCCGCCTGCACCTTCACGGCTGTCGCTGCCGAAAACAACAGATATCGTACCGTCATCGGCTGGCAGCTTTCCTTTTTTTGGAGCGGTTTTGAAATCATAGACTCCGGAACGTACCTCATCACCGTTACAAAATGATTGGTAATGGTATGTTGAATCAGGTTTCAGGCCGGTGATCATTATCTCATGATCAGTGCCGTTATCAGCTTCAGAATATGTTATGCCCTGCTCGCGAATAAAAACACTTCCAGCACAGGATTCATTGGTTTCAAAGTTGACCATAACCTTACGGGGACCATTGCTTTTAACCTGGTTGATGAACGGTCCTTCAATAATGGTGAGAGCCGGTTGAAAGGTATCTGCTGCAGTGCCGGTGAAGCTTGTCCGACCGTCATAGAAGCCTATATCGACTGGATTGCCGTTATCGTCATCTCGAAGCAGGTGCAGCCGATAGGCAATGGTTCGCGTCGGGCAGTCATCAGGATTGTCGCACTGTCCTTCGGGCCAGCCGTTTGCATTATATTTGTCTTTGAAATAGTCGTCGATGCGAAGGCTGCCGGCCCCGGCTTCAAGGTTTCTGTTTTTTCGAAAAGCCTGGTAATCGTAATCCGCATCATAGACACCGTCTCGTCTGCCATACTCGATCGGGTAGGGGCCGGTGTAGATGGTGCCGTAAAACTCGGGCATACCAAGGTCAATGTACAGGCCTTCGTTGTTGGTATTCGGGGTCTGCAGGGTATGAATTTGTTCCCAGGTGATAGGGTTACGAATTGAACCATCACGAGCAGACAAAGGGATGGTGAGTTCCGAGCCGGGATCAACAACCGGAAGTTCAGGAATAATAACAGGTGACGATGCCTGAGCTGCAGCCGGGAATACTGCAAGAGCTACCACAGCAGCCAGGGTATACTTTTTAACACTACTTCCTTTCATTTCATTCTCCTTTAGTGAAATTGAATTTTTAAGCCATCTTGGAATCTATTGAAATCAATCATCTATTGAAATCAATCTTCACTCCACGATCATAGATGGTAATTATTAGAAAGGAGTTATGGGATTGTTAAATATTGAATAGGAGTGTGTTAGATTTTGTCATTATATTAAATACCTTATCTGATCCTGTGCAGATGGTCAGGGGACCACACGCTGATATCCCTATTTTTTGTTTTTGCGGGGCTGGTCAACCCAGGAGTGATTTATAAACAGGTGTTGACAATTGATACAGCTGTTAGATGTTCCGTGTAACATTAGTTATGGTGATAACCGTATGAGTGATGAAAATCCAACAAAGTGGCTTCTTCTTATCCACCAGATTCCGCCCAAGCCGGATTATTTTCGGGTGAAAATCTGGCGAAGACTACAGAAGATCTGGGCTGTGGCAATCAAATAATCGGTATATGTACTTCCAAATAATGGGCAGGCGTATGAGGATCTGCACTGGATAGTCAAAGAAATTACTGAAGGCGGGGGGACAGCGTCACTTGCAAAAGCAGTTTTTCTTGAGGGGATAACTGATGCACAGATTGAATCTCTCTTCCAGGTTGCCCGGGATGATGAATATGAGAAAATTGTAAAGGATACCCAATCATTCCTTAGGAACGGGAACGAAATAAGTTGAACAAAAATTAATAGGCATTTTTTTCGTATTCAAGACGCGAGGCAGGAGCATAGCGGGCTATGTGATCAACGAGCAACGCAGAAGACGGACAAAAGGACATTAATTTGTTCAAGTTATTTCGTGTACGTTCCTTAAAGAGTCAACTGAAGCATTAGAGGGTTCCAGTTCATTGGTTCTGAAGAAGAAGAGAGAGCTTTCCCGTATTCAAGGCCGATTAGCTGAGATTGCAGCCATTGATTTTTTCAATGCTTCCGGTCGTGAGGCTGTCGATAGAATCTTGACGGAATGTGACGCTCTTCTAAGAGAAACAAAGGAGAACGCAACTCCTGCGGCTCAGCAATTAAAAAATATGTGTGGGCGGACATGGGTCACTCGAAAGGGGATTTATGTTGATTGTATTGCCTGTGCCTGGCTCGCGGCGAATGTCTGAATGGTCATTAACGCACCACAAATACCATCAGGAAGACCAGGGGCTGTGCGAAAAAAGGTCAGGAGGCTATCTGCTGCACATTTCGTGAAATCCGATAAAAGGTTACGATTATAGATAAAGAATTTACGCAGAATGATCGGTATACTGAAAACATATTGGCGGTGTGGAACCGGATAGAGGATATTCTCCCGTAAGACTTCACCGAACTGCACTACCTTTTTCGCGTGGCAACTTGGGCAGAACCAGCGGCCCCGACAAGAAAACATCACTATTCTTAGATGAAAACTTGAAAAGCATAACACAAAGAGTTATAGTTGTTTCGTGAGAAAACTATGCACCAAATGGTTTATGAAGTGGGCAAGAAAGGCAAATCTCAGCGAGCTGAATCTACTTGAGGCTATTGATAAGGAACGTACATTAAATAACCTGAACATCTTTCTTGCCCTTCGGAGTCTCGTGCCTCGCTTACCTGTTCCGCCAGCAATACTTTAAAAACCGTTACATACAGGGAGTATGCAAAGCTTTTTAAAGTGTCGCTGACGAAAAAATTGCGGCGAAATATGTTCAGGTTATTTAATTCCCGTTCCTAACTTAGAAAAAGGACTATCGGTTGTTGAGTTAGGCGCTAATCTTTTCAAAATTCGTGTTAAACGAGCAGGCAAAGGAAAAAGTTCGGGATTCAGAACAATTGTCATATACAAAAAAGAAGAGAAAGCAATTTTTCTCTACGGCTTCGGCAAAAATGAAAAATCCAATATTGACAAAGCAGAAGTACAATATTTCAAAAAATTAGGCCGTGATCTACTGGCTCTTGATGCCAAGCAAATCAAGGACGCCACCAAAAAACAAATATTGTTTGATCTGGAGGTAACAGAATGAGGAATTCAATCAAAAAAGCAATAGGTGAAACTGTTCAGGATGTTGTCAATTCTGGCTTAAAGACTTCTTTTACTGAAAAAGAACTTAATTCCCTCGGAGTTACAATTCCTGAAGTCCAACTCACAACCAATCAGATTAAAGAAATCAGAGAAAATCTTAGTTTGAGCCAAACGGTATTTGCCAAATTATTAAATGTAAGTCCATCTTCAATACGGCAATGGGAGCAAGGAAAAAGACATCCAACTGGCGCTACACAAGTCCTTCTTGATTTATTAAAAAGGTCTCCGCATATCCTTGACTACAGGCTCAGTACATAGAAAAAGGATACCAGAATAGAGACATAGTCGGTAAGCGCCAATTAAACCCCATCTTTTAACATCCACGTCAGCATGTCATGATGCAGCTCCAATATAAATCAAGGAGGATGGCGTGTGGTTAGTTTGGCGCTTACGTTGATCTTCACTGCGGACAGCTCCTGAGAAAGCTCGATCTGTTTTTTCCTCCATGCCGCAAGTTCATCAAAGGCAGCTTGCAAATCCACCAGAGGGTCGCTCAACTTCTTCACTTCACCATCACGAGCCAGATACTCAAGCTCAAGGGCGAGGTTTGAAATCCTCCATGCAAAAACAGTCGCACTTCCCCCTTTAAATCCGGGGAGACAATACAATTTTTAAAGCAGTTATCTGTGAAAGAAATCTCGACTATCCAATTCTATTTCTACAACCTGCTCAAATTGAGGGGTTAAGTGTAATGGTCGCTGCTATTTTAAAACAATTTTCTAACCAAAACCGAATCTGATTCTAATATTCATACTGTTTAGTGTTTTACTTATTACTTTAATCTCTTTCAAACAGAGACATAATAAACAGGAGAAAATATGAAAATCAGTAATTTTATAAAACTTGCCACCGTGGCACTGGCCATGACATTTTTTGCAGATGGTGCTGCAATGGCAGGAGAAAAAATCAGAGTAACCGGCTCTGGAGCAAGCTTCCCTTTCCCAATTTATTCCACCTGGTTTAAAACCTACAGCCGTGCTCACAAGGGTACAATCGTTGATTATCAGGCAAAAGGAAGTGGTGCGGGTATTCGCGATTTTATCAATCACACGGTTGATTTTGCAGCCAGTGACGCTGCCATGAAAGACAAGGAAATTGCTCAGGTAAAAGAGGGTGTCCAGTTGCTGCCCATGATCGCCGGCGAAATAGTTCTTGCCTTCAATTTGGAAGGTGTTGCAGAGTTAAAACTGCCAAGCGATGTCTATCCCAAG
>JAYEOK010000268.1:0-1950 GCA_034722915.1 Thermodesulfobacteriota bacterium
TTTATGGACTTATTGCGCAAACAGGTGCCCTGTTGCCTGTGGCAAAATATTTACATACCCATAAAACATTAGATTTGCAGATTACACTGACTTTGATAGTTGGAGGAATCGCAATTGTTGGAGCTTTGATTAATTCTGTAAAGGAGCCTGGAAATTCTAATATCGATACCTTTATCCTGCAACCGCTTGGCGGGATTGTTTTAATCCTGGTGATGGCCATGGCTATCCGCTGGTACGCGGAACCATTAATGAAAATCATGAGTAAATCTCTGCAGCCACTTCTTGGTTTCAAGATTTATAAAGTTTTGAATCTTAACTATGTTGTTTTAGGAATTTTAGCCGGTGTTTTGTTAACAAACACCTGGGGCATCCCAAAATTTGCAGCTGCGGGAGTCAAATGTGCCCGTTTTGTCCTGAAAATGGGAGTTATCATGCTTGGTGCCCGCTATTCCTTTGCTGAACTTGCAAAGCTTGGTGTGTATTCGGTCTTCCTGGTAGGTTTTTTCGTGCTTGGTACTGTTTTTCTTGTACTGTGGCTGGGAAATATTTTTAAACAACCAAAATCCATGACTGGAGTTCTTTCTGCCGGAATGGGCGTTTGTGGTGTTTCGGCAACTGTTGCCGTAGCCCCTGTTGTAAAGGCCAAGAGTGCTGAAATGGCCTACACCATCGGAACTATTCTTTCCTTTGGTATCGTTTGTATGTTTGTCTTCCCAACCATCGGAAAACTTGCCGGTATGAGTCCTGTGCAGTTTGGTGCATGGGCAGGAACCGGTATTCTGAACTCTGCTCAAGTTGCTGCTGCTGCCCTTGCTTTTAATGCGGTGGATATTGAGACCCTGAAAGTTGCTGAAATTTTCAACATTACCCGGGTTCTTTTTCTACCTATTATTGTTCTTGTACTTGCCACCTGGTTTGGTAAGGAAACCGGCCAGAAGTTAAGCTTTAAAAGCGTAGTCATTGATAAGTTTCCAGTTTTTATCATAGGCTTTTTACTGCTCTTTTTCATGTCCTCAATAGGTTTGTTTTCACCTCCAAGCCATTATAAGGGTAAATATATAGATGTATCCTATAATGACCGTACTCAGGTTACCCCTGAAGAATGGGAAAGCCTGAACAGTGCCATGACAACAGATGCGTTTTCCGGACTAACGCCAAAGCAGCTTGAAGCTGTTACCAATCTTGTTGAGCAACGCCAGATTGCAGGTAACTTTGAAGACCGCAACAACAAAAAAGAATTTGATAATGTCGGTCGTGCCCGCATGACACAGTTGGAAGGTGTTCTTGCAGCGGCTAAAGCCAAGCAGTTAACATTGTCTGCTGATGTTAAAGCCGCTATTAAACATGCGGTTAAACAGGTACACAAAAAATCAAAAACCGTTGTTACCCTTACTGACTTTATGATCTGGTTTTTTGCCTTTGGCTTAATCGGCCTTGGTATGCAGATTACCAAAAAAGCAATCACCCAGGCCGGTGGCTGGCCCATAGTTATGGGTGTTATTGCAGGAATCACCAAGGCGACACTTTCTTTCTTTGTTGTCCTCTGGTTGGTAAAAGATGTTGTGCTAAATTAATCTCCAACCAAGGAGTTTATTATGAGTGATGAAGAAAAAAAAGTAATTATTGAAACCGGTGATGCCGGCAAGGGAACCACTGAGTTATCAGACGGAGCGAATACTGAAGAACTGGAAGAGCGTGCCCTGTCTGTTTTTTCCAGTGATCGCAATGAAGATATAACTGCGCTGATATTTTGTCTCATAACTACCTTTCTGGTTTTGCTCTTTACCAAATGGCTGGTATAGTTGCAGACTAAGAAATAGTTGATAAGGAACGTACAATAAATAACTTGAACAAATTAATGTACCCCAAGGGCATTTCCTCCGGGGCATATTTTTTTCCGTCTTCTGTGTTGCTCGTTGCTCACGTAACCCGTTATGCTCCCGCCTCGCG
>JAYEOK010000269.1:0-2289 GCA_034722915.1 Thermodesulfobacteriota bacterium
AGGTACTAATACCGGTGATGAACGGTAAGCCGGCATAAGTGCCTTGGTTGTATATTCAACCTCCTAACTTTAAAGCCTTTTTCGTTTTCTTGTTTTTTATGACAGGAATTAAGGAGTAAGGCACTAATTCGACATTGAATACCTGAATACAAAAAGAGAGAGGAATTAATAATGAAAAAATATTTTGCCACCATGCAATTGACAGCCATGTTAGGACTTATCGCAACGCCACTTTTCGCTGGAGGCATTATTAATAAACAAAACATGAGTGCCGACTATTTCCGAACCCTGAACCGGCAGGCAGCAACAGATTATGCTGACATTGCAGTGTACAATCCTGCAGGAATAATGAAAATGGCAACCGGAAAATATCTTAAACTGGATGCACAATATATATTCAAAGATTATTCCAATTCATTTCCCGGTACCGGGAAATTAGATCAGGATAAAGCATCTCTGATACCAGGTTTTTTTGCCATCCATAAAGAAGATAAATGGGCAGGGTACGTGGCTGTCAGTCTTGTTAATGGCGGTGGAAAGGTTGACTATGCAGATGGAAATGCCAGATCGATTACAGCCATAAGCGGTCTTCTTGGTGTCCCCTTCTCTGTTGCCAATTCTTTTCCACAACAGGTTAAGGCCGATAGTCTTCAGATCGGATATACTATTGGTGTGGCCTATTCTGTTCATGAAATGGTCTCACTTTCTGCTGGTCTCCGTTATGTCGATGCGTATAAAGAATATACCCTCAGTGCCCAGGGGCTGCCTGTCTTTGGAAATGCTGTTACTGAAATAAGAGATGATGCAGATGGCTGGGGTGGGATATTTGGGGTAAATATTGCTCCAAACGACAAGTGGAACATTGGGCTCCGTTATGAAATGAAGACCAAACTGGATTTCAAACTTGACGTGAAACAGGGTGCTCCGCTGTTAGCACTCATGGGATACAATGACGGCAGAAAAGAGCGGGAGGACTTGCCTGCTCTGCTTGGAATAGGTGCATCCTATAAGATATTGGACAATCTCAAGGTGGACGCCAACTTTATCTATTATCTGGAGAAAAGTGCTGAATGGGAGACTGGATTCGATGGTGCTGGGAACAGCTATGATGCGGGTATTACAGCAGAATACCGTTTCAACAGTGAATGGATGGCCAGCATTGGTTATCTCTATTCTAACTTGGATATTGACGTCGATCAAATTCTTGCCTTACCGGAAGAGCCTAAACTGGATGCCAATACATTTGGCCTTGGAGGCGTATGGAGTGCGACAGACACGCTTGATTTCACAGTAGGGGTTTCCACTTCACTTTATAATGATGAAACAGACTCACGCGGTATTCATTATGAAAAAGATGTTTGGTCCTTGTCCTGTGGTGTGCAATGGAAATTTATGTAATAACAGGAAAGCCTTAGACTCCGTGGGGGGTACAAACAGGAGTCTTGGCTTTCCCGTTCTTCACCGGGCTTACAGGTCATAGCAGATGAATTGACACTTGAATCTATAAAAAGGAGTGATCAGCTATGAGAAGAAAAGATAAAGAAATTTCTGATGAATCTATCATCCAGGCCATTATTGAAGAATCAAGGGTATGCAGGCTTGGTATGGTTGACGGTAATAAGCCATATATTGTCCCCCTCTGTTTCGGTTACAGCGACAATGTCCTTTATTTTCATGGTTCTTTAAAAGGCAAAAAGATCGACCTTCTTCATGAAAATCCAAATGTTTGCTTTGAATTCGATTTATTAACAGAAACCATAGAATCAGACATTGCATGCGACTGGAGCATGAAGTATCGAAGCATTGTAGGTTTCGGCAAAGCCACTTTTATTCAAGACCTGGATGAGAAACATAAAGCGCTGAGTACAATAATGGGACGGTACTCTGATCGACCACTTCAACTGCCTGAGGGCAGGTTAAAGGGAACAGTAGTAATCAAAGTCGAGATAGAAAGTTTGACCGGTAAACAATCTGGATTTTAAATGGTTTGGTAACTTCTCCAAATGTAGTGGTGAGAAGACATGGCCATTTGTTATTGTGGCCCGTTGGGTGTCAATGGAGAACACAATGGTGCGCGGTGTGCACCCTACTGTCTATACCCTATGCACCGTCTTTTGCCTTTGTCTTTACCGCAAACCGCACACATGACACCTCGCTTTTTCAATATTCAAACCAGTCGCAGTAAGGCATTTACAATCGCAACGGACACGGTTGTTCCGCCTTTCCTCCCGACACATGCAATATAAGGATATGACTGTTCAACTAAAATTTCTTTAGACTCCTCTGCAT
>JAYEOK010000269.1:2389-8672 GCA_034722915.1 Thermodesulfobacteriota bacterium
AATATTCAAACCAGTCGCAGTAAGGCATTTACAATCGCAACGGACACGGTTGTTCCGCCTTTCCTCCCGACACATGCAATATAAGGATATGACTGTTCAACTAAAATTTCTTTAGACTCCTCTGCATTAACAAACCCTACCGGCACACCGACTATCAAATCAGGTTTGGCTCCCCCTTCCGCAATGAGATTCATAACAGATATAAGTGCAGTTGGCGCATTGCCAATGGCCACAATGCCGATATTGTCAAGCATTCCCTCTTCAATAGCTGTTTGGGACCTGGTTCGCCCTTTTTCTTTTGCAATTCTTGCTATTTCAGGTTCTGCGACCTTGCAGATAAGCTTGCCACCAAATGGTTCAAGCAAATTTTTGCTGATCCCTGCTGCCGCCATGTTCACATCTGTGAGGATGTTTTTTCCAGAACGAATCGCCGAGAGTCCTGCCTGGATCGCCATTGGGTGAAAACGGATGAGATGGGTAAAAGAAAAATCTCCTGTGGCATGAATCGTACGGCGTAAGATGGCAAACTCATCGGAATCGAAATTTTCCGATTTGAGTCCGGTCCGTTTCTCAAACTCCCGCTCTATAATACGAAAACTTTCTGCTTCAATATCCAGTGGTGCTATTTTTGTTATTCTATGCATTGTAAAATCAAGTGAGTATTTTGGATTTTCCAAGATGGTTGATGAATGACTGTATATTCTTCTGACATTTGCCAAAATGAAGATGAAGATAACCGCCGAGTACATTATTAACTGTATATCCTTCTCTGCTGTTGTCATCCAACTGATATAACGTTTCTATTATATCAGGGGATTCGACAAGTTCAGAATAGTGAAATTCATGCCCATGCAGATTCTGTTCTTTGGCTCCGAGAAAACAGTCGTCAGTCAGTGTTGCTTTACGATATCCCAGCCTGGACAAACGTGGTTTCATCCTGACCTGAAAAGGAAAAACGCCACTCATTTCATGGGATTGTTGTTCAAGTGTGAGGATTTGTCTGCAAAGATACATAAATCCGCCGCATTCGCCATAAATAATCCCACCTGAATCCCCAAAATCCCTCACTGATTCCAGCATGGTATGATTATAACTCAACTCTGCTGCATGCAATTCAGGATATCCTCCACCCAAATAGACACCATGACAATTTTTCGGTAAGATTTGATCTGACAAGGGGCTGAAAAAAACTAATTCAGCACCAGTCTGTTCCAGCATTTTCAGATTGTCTTCATAATAAAAACAAAAAGCCTTGTCTCGTGCAACAGCAAGACGCACTCTGGAATTACCTTGAGAACCAGAAGACGATTGTAGACTATCTGAAACCGGCAGGCATGAAGAAATTTGCAGAAGAGAATCAAGATCAATATGAGATTCAATTGAACTCACAAGCTGATTCAGTTGTTCATCGTCAAGTGGCTTTTCCTCCCCCATGTACAGGCCAAGATGACGATCAGGGATTTCAAAGCGGATATCACGGGGGAAAAAACCAAGGATGCGACTACGGCATTTCCCCTGCATACCGTTTTCGATCAGCTCACGGTGTCTTGCAGATCCAACACGGTTGAAAATGACTCCTCCAATTTCAACATCTGCAGAATATTCTTCAAAACCTTTAACCACGGCAGCCACACTTTCCGCTGCGGAACGTGCATCCACAACCAGTATTACCGGCAGCTGTAATTCAGTGGCAAGGGCAGCAGAACTGGCGATGCCACCATCAAAAAGCCCCATTACGCCTTCCACCACAGCAACATCTTTGCCAGCAAAACGACAGGTAAAAATATCCTTACAAAAAGTTCTGCCACACATCCTGAGATCAAGATTGGAGGAGACTTCACCAGTAACCATTTTGTGCAGACTCGGATCTATAAAATCAGGACCGCATTTAAAGGGTTGCACTGCAAGCCCTCTTGCCTTGAGCGCTGCCATAATGCCAAGGGTAAGGGTAGTCTTTCCTGATCCCGAGGCAGTCCCGCCAATGAGAAAAGCTGAAGATGATTTCATGTGAATATATAGAGTGTGCTGAGACGCAATAAAAAGAGAAGCAATAAAAAGAAAAAAGAGCCCAGGAGCATAAGCTTATTTGTTCTTAAAATATCTCTCTCTTCGATTTCCCGTCCGGCTTTTCCAATTACCGGTTTCATGACTTCTTTTCCAAAATAGATCGAACTCCCACCAAGTTGAATAGTAAGGGCTCCAGCCACTGCTGCTTCAGGGTGTGCTGCATTGGGACTTGCATGGGATAATCTATCTTCTTTTAAAACCATAAAAGCATTTTTCCAGTCCAGACCAAGGAAAAAAGCTGTGGGAATTAAAATCAAACCAGTGATTCGTGCCGGAATAAAGTTGACAACATCATCAAGCCTGGCAGCGACTCTACCAAACAGCAGATAAGTATCATTTTTGTAACCAAACATTGAGTCCATGGTGTTTACTGCCTTGTAGCCCATGGCACCAAAGACTGCCAGAGATAGCGGTTCAATTCCTGTTAATGGTGCAAAAAGAGAGAAGGCAACAGCATAAAACAGAGGTGCCGTTACCCCATCAACCATGTTCTCAGCTACGGTTTCAACGCAAGCTCGTACAACGCCTTGTCTGTCCAGTGCTTCAGTATCACGACCTACAATCTGTGCCACTGCCTGACGGGCAGCAGCAAGTGATTCCGAGTTATGCAAAGCATTGTAAACCACACGACTGTGAACAACAAGATCTCGTGCTGCAAAACTGGTATATAAAAGGTAAATCGCGAATAAGCCGGCTAATGTAAGCGAATAAAATCGTAGAACTGTAAGAATAGCTGTGCTTAAGCCAAGGGTCAGCGTAAGAACTGACAGTACTGTTACTAAGCCGGCAAAACGCTCAGAGGTAATCAGTCTGCGAAAAATGGTCTCTGATCTGGAACAGAAAATCCCGATAAGTCTCACAGGATGTGGCATCCAGCGTGGGTCACCAAAGACAAGGTCAAGAAGTACAGATGTTCCGATTTGCAGTTCAAAGAAATACATGACAGCACTCAGAGCTTGAGAAGCTCGTAAACCCTGTCCATATCTATTCCCTTGCGGACTGTATCCGCTAAACAATCAAAAGCGGGTTCCAGATTGTAACTGCACAGGGGGCCGTCGTAGTGGGCTAATCCTTTACTTTGCCGTATATCGTTGATAAACCAGCGACGAAACAGATCAGAATCAAATATGCCATGCAGATAACTTCCCCAGATTTTTTTATCTGCTGCAGCGACACCGCAATCGGATCCATCTTCATAGGAGAAAAGAGCAGTCGCATCTGTGCGGGTAACACCGTGGTGAATTTCATAACCCACCACAGGCTCGCCTGAGGGAAGATGAACCCCCTTCTTTCTGGTCAGTGTTTTATCAGTAGCCAGTATAGTATGCATATCAAGTAAAGAAAGTCCGGCACAAGAAGACTGTTGTGACTCGATACCGTACGGATCTTCAATGCCATTGCCAAGCATCTGATACCCGCCACAGATTCCAGCAACTCTACATCCTGACTCTGCCTGTTGTTGGATTTTCGCCGCCATACCAGACGATTGCAACACCTTCAGATCACCAATCACATTCTTTGATCCCGGAAGAATAATCACATCCGGGCTGCCAAATTCTTCAGGGTTTGATATGACACGTAAATACACATCCGGCTCAGCAATAAAGGGCTCCAGATCAGTGAAATTAGAAATGTGGGGAAGATTAATAATACCAATTTCTATATGATCCTGATCTGGCTTTGCTCCTTCAAAAAGACCTTCTTTAAAGGACACAGAATCTTCTTCAGGAATGCCATGATTCACAAGATATGGAATCACACCAAGCACATCTTTTCCAGTATGTGCTCTCACATACTCATGGGCATCCTGAAGCAATTCACTTTTCCCGCGGAACCGATTGACAAGAAACCCTGCAATCAGACTTCTTTCCCACTGGTTCAGTACTTCCATGGTTCCCACAAAAGAGGCATACACTCCTCCCCTGTCAATATCACCCACCAGAATGACAGGAGATTCTGCGTAACGTGCCATACGCATATTTACGATATCATGGCTTTTTAAATTCACCTCACCGGGTGAACCGGCACCCTCTAAAACAATTGCCTGATAGTCTGCAGCAAGTGCATCGTAACAGTCACAGGCAATGGTCATTGCCTTTTTCTTATACGAAAAATATTCCATGACCGTCATATTGCCAAGTGGTTTACCACGGACTATGACCTGGCTTCCTGTATCGGAATTGGGTTTTAAAAGAATTGGGTTCATCAGCACGTCCGGATCAAGTCGTGCTGCCTGAGCCTGCACCACCTGCGCCCTTCCCATCTCAAGGCCCTGTAGCGTAACAAAAGAATTAAGGGACATGTTCTGGGATTTGAATGGGGCAATTCGAACACCATCCTGAAGAAGGATGCGACAAAGCGCAGCAGTAAGTACAGATTTTCCAGCATTGGAAGAAGTTCCCTGAAACATAATGGCCGGTGTTCTTTTGATGCGTCTGTGTTTTTTCGTTGCAGGGAGAATTTTGGAAAGAACTTGAATAAATTTTTTATTGTCGGCTTGATTACGCACGGCAATACGAAAAAAGCCCTTTTCCTTACCAAGGTTTTTATAATTAGAGCAATCCCGAATGAGAATATTTTTCTCTGCCAGTTTCTCCTGCAGCATTAAAACAGTGATTTTTCCACTAAGCCTGATGAGAAGATAATTGGCTTCTGATGGAAATACTTTCAAATCTTTAAAGTCTGCCAGATCATTCTGTAAATCTTTTTTGCAGGTTAAACAATAAACCCTCGATTGTTCCTGATACTCCGTGTCCAGAAGTGCACGTTCACCGACCTTTTGAGCAAGGCTGTTAACTGTCCAGGGTGGCAGAATGTGCCGTAAATTTTCAGCAACCGGATCAGGAAAAATGCCAAAGCCAAGGCGTAATCCCGGGATGGCGTAAAACTTTGTCAACGAATGAAGGGTAATAATATTGGAACACGCACCGGCAAGAGTTTCAGCACCATCCACAAACTCCCGAAATGCTTCATCCACAAGAAACATAACTTGCGGGTTACTGGAGGCAAGATCTTTAACTTCCCTGGCATTAAAGCATCTGCCGGTGGGATTATTTGGAGAACCGAGGATGAGAAGATCTCCGGGAACAATCGCTTGTTCAATTTCACTTATATCCGGTGTGAAATCATTCTCTTCCACCAGATCAATTGTGTATATTGGAATTGCTGCCAATTCCATAACTTTAATATAATCAATATAACAGGGGACTGGAACAACAGCCCTCTGACACTCAAGAACATGAGGTAATTGATAAAGAAGTTCTGTACTCCCATTGGCAACTAAAACATTATCGTTTGAAACATTATATTTTTCAGCAATAATTCCCCTTAGCTTCGAGGCATAAGGATCAGGATAATGAAGAATTGAATCAAGCTCACGGCTAATACAGGGGCGTAGCCACTCAGGAGGACCAAAAGGGTTAATGTTTGCACTAAAGTCTAAAATATCTTCAAGTGAGGCGGATTTTTGGCTGGCAGCAGCATGGACATTGCCTCCATGCTCATATGATGACTGTTTCACTTTCATGGACTAACTGATCTGAGAGGTGACGAGAACAATGGATACGGCAACAGCAAGCTCAGTGAGTTCACAGACAGCACCAAGAGTGTCCCCTGTTGCTCCACCAAGTTTCTTGTGACACCAGAGTGAAAAGAATCCAACTGTAACTAAAATCGCAACAAGTACCGAGAAAGCAATCTGAAGTGAGAAAAACAGAGAAATAAAAACACAAAATATTAATCCTGTGACAGCTGCCTTACGACTCTCGGAAGAATAGAAAAGGCGCCCCAGCCCTTCCCCTGGTCGGGCATAAGGAAGAATGGCCATGGTTAAAAGTATTGCGGTTCTTCCGGCTATTGGCATAAGCAGCACAGAACAGATCAGGGTTGTTGGTGAAAGGGTAGACAATGTACCATATTTACCAAAAAAAAGAAAAAGAAGAGCAATCACCCCCATGGCACCTGTCCGGCTGTCACGCATAATCTCAAGCGCGGAGTCACGAGGGCGTCCAGACAGGAGCCCATCTCCACTGTCAGCAAGACCATCAAGATGCAGACAGCCTGAAATTCCAGCCAGTAAAGCCATGGCAAGAACAGCTGTCAAAGTGGAAGGAAGAACAGTCACAAAAAGGAAAACAAGCAGCGCGGTCACTGCCCCAATCAAAAGGCCAATGAACGGAAACCAGATCAAACTGGCCTGAAAAAAACGGCCGTCTTC
>JAYEOK010000270.1:0-8650 GCA_034722915.1 Thermodesulfobacteriota bacterium
TAACACCGGTAAACGGTAAGTGAGGCCGGCATAAGTGCCTTGTTGGTATATCCAACTTGCTAATGTTAAACGAACTTTTCATTTTCTTGTTTTTTATGACAGCTTTTGAGGAGTAAGGCACTAATGTCCTGTTTTTTACAAGGGGTTACGGAAAAACCCCTTATCGGGAAACTTGGATAGACCTGAAAAAGGAGTCTGCGGTATGAAACAAATATTGATAGTTCCACTTTTATTTTTTTTCTGCTTTGCTGGGCATGGCATGGCGAATGAATCCATTGTTTTTGCTATTGATCCCACAAAAGCACCCATGCAATTTGTTGCCTCTAATGGCGAAGTTGTAGGTTTTGAAATTGATTTCTTGTATGAGATGGGGCGACAGGCAGATTTTACTCCAGTTCTTAAACAGGTTCCGTGGCAAGGCATATTTAAGGGCTTAGGAAGTGGTGAGTACGACGCTGTCTTTGCGAGTGTTTCGATTACTGATCAGCGAAAGGAAACTATGGACTTTACAATACCCTATTACACAATCGCGCAAGCTGTCCTGATACTTGCAGATCAGGATTTTAAAAAGTGGAGTGATTTAAAAGGAAAAAATGTAGGGGTGAAAAATAAAACAACAAGTTTACAGACAACTCGTAATTTGCAAGGTGTAAACATTGTGGTGTTTAACAGTGTGCCGAATGCTATTGAGTCATTACATGAAAAGCAGGTTGATGCTGTAATTTGTGATGGCCCTATTGCCGGTCATTATGCAATGGTTGAAAAAAATGATTTGAAGATTGCTTTTGTTTTGAAGCCGAAAAATGCAGAGTTTTATGGGATTGCAGTCAAGAAGGGAAACAATGCTCTGAAAAATACATTAAACAAAGCGATATCATCGGTTCAGAATAATAATACAGATATTATACTACAGAAAAAATGGTTTTCCGGGTTGCTGAAGACAAGGTAGTCAACAAAATAATATAAATAATTTATAGGTGTAAAATGCATTCTACTCGGTTTGTTTTTTTATTTGTTGTTTGTTTTATAGCGACATTCCTCACGGTGAATACCTGCTTCGCCATTGAAAAACCAACAATTGCCATAAAGCAGGCCAAGGTCGCAGAGAGTGTTTCCAATTCTACAAAAAAATATCTGAATCTGGATAAACTTTTGGCGGAAATGGAGGCTTCATTCCTGGCAACTAGAAAGTTCAATGTTGTTACTCGCAATAAGGGTTCAATGGAGGCAATTCGAGATGAACAGCAATTTTCCGAATCTGATTTTTCGGCTGGTGATGGAGCCGAGTCGGGTCAATTGAAAAATGCAGATTATCTAATATTACCCGAAGTATATCGATTTGCCTTTTACTCAAAGACCCACAAAGTCCCAAATTTACAAAGCAAGTACTTCCGCAGGGATTATGGGACGCTGGAGCTAAATGCTCAAATTGTAGACACCAAAACTGGGCAGATAACGGCTACTTTTTCTTTAAAAGATAGTTTTTCGACCAAGGAAAAAATGGTCAATAAAAGCGGTGGGGTTCCCAATAAAAAGCACTTCTCAGATATCGCAAAAGGTGTCTCTGCGAAGATGGCTGATCAGTTTATTGCTTTGGTTTTTCCTGTTGAAATTATTAGTGTTAAGGGAAAAACCGTATATTTAAACCGTGGGCAAGATGGCGGACTCAAGAAGGGCGATGAACTCAATGTGTACATGAAGGGTGAGGTGCTTGTTGACCCATATACAGGTGAACAACTCGGGTCTGCAGAGGAGTTTGTAGGGAAAATCAAAATAACCAGGGTTAATCCAAAATTTACCTTGGCTACGGTTTTACCTGAAAATTCAGAGGGAGCAGTAGTTGTTGGTTGTATTGTTCGTAAACCTTGAGTCCGATTTGGAGAAAGTGATGAGAAACAAAATAAAATGTACATCTGGTTTCTTTTTTATGCTTTGTGCCAGCATATTTTTTACAGTTACCAGTGGTTCAATGAATGCTGGTGCCGTGGTATCGAAAACGGAATCGTCACGTACATCCATCGCTGTTCTCAGTCATACCGATTTTTTACCGGATGCAACCGGCGTGTACGATAGACGTTCTTGGCATGGACGTGATAAGAATCCGGCTTTTGCTTTAAACAATGACTTAGGAACAGGTAGCGATCAAACTTATGGTAATGTAGAGCGGAAATATGAATATGCTTCTGAAGCAGTAGGGCTACCAGAGATACTTGCCGATGCTATTCTTGAGCAGCTGACAAAAAGCAAACGATTCATTCCTGTAGAGCGAAAGTCCTTGCGAACGGCTGTACTTGAACAGCGTTTTGGAAAAAAAATAGCAGCAAGTTATCTGGATCGTACATTGGATACGGCAATTCAGGATATGGACAAGTATGAGATTGGAGGCGGTCTTGCTAAGCCTTCTGCAACAACTGGCGAAAAATATAACGATTTACTTCATGATTTTAAAGATTTGGCTGCCGCAGTTGGTGCCAAGTATCTCGTGCTTGGTAATTTGCACCAACTCGGGAGTAGTACTCAAAAAAAACAGGTTCCATTGAGCGAGCGTGGTCGGACAGCCGTCAAGAAAACAACCGAAGCCAGGTTACGGCTTCGGGTAATTGATTCAACGACAAGCACAGTTGTCGGAGCCGACAGTCTCCATCTCAAGGTCTCTTCAATGTTATTTGAGGGTGGTCCGGAGCGGGACGATGACTTTGAGTTTATGGAACAGGTTTCCAAAGAGGCTGCCAATAAAATTCTTGATATAATTTTTCCCGCTACGGTCGTCAGTGTTGAGCCACTGGTCATTTCCAGGGGAAGAAATGACAGCGTAAGATCTGGTGATGAATTTACAATTGTGAGGGAAGGTAAGGAAATTAAGGAATCATCAGGAGCTGTGATTGCCCGTCTTAAAGAGCCTATAGGCCGAGTAAAGGTAATAAAAGTGCAGGAGACGGTGTCTGTTGTTTCTGCAGTGGACGGTACAGGTTTTGTTAGCGGTGACCTTGCCGTAAGGATTGCACTAAGGAAACAGTCTGTCGCTGGGTCAAGTCCAGTACTTTTAAAAACAGCAGAGGGAGAGCAGGTCAAGGGCCTGCCACGGGTAGCCATCGGGTTAGTCAAGGCGGGCTCAACCGCAAAGACCGGTCCAGATGCCGGCAAGCATGTGCCGACGTTTACCGATTCAATTATTACTCGGCTTGTACAGAGTAAGCGTTTTACGGTGATCGACCGACAGGAAGTAGATCAGTTACTTGATGAGCAAACAGCACAAGCTCTCGCAGAAAATCGTGATATACCAAGTGCCATGGGTACCCTGAAGGGCTGCGATTACCTTGTGATTGGTTCCCTGCAAAATTTTTCTATGGAAGAGCAGGCAATCAAACTTCCTAATTCTTCCAGAGTGATGGAAGTCCTTGATGGATTTGCCGAAGGCAATATGCGGCTCGTAGATGCCCGAAGTGGTGACATCATGGAGTCGAGAAAAATATCAGTACGAAAACAGCTTGATATTCAGGCAGGTGAAGACCGCCTCATCGCTGCCCTTGCAGACAACTTTGCCGCTCAGATTGTGGCAAGCCTGCTCAATGCAGTTTATCCAACGAAAGTAGCAGCTGTTGCTCCTGATGGTACGGTGTATGTCAACCGTGGGAGTGATGGAAATTTAAGTCAGGGCGCTGTTCTGGATGTGTTTCGTCCCGGTCAGAAGGTCATTGATCCCGATACGGGTGTAGAACTCGGTTCCATGGATAGCAAGGTGGGACAGGTTGAACTGACTACCGTAGAAGAAAATCGCAGCCTCGGCAGGATAATAGAAGGTAATGCAGGGCAGGCCGGTGATTTGTTGAAATTGGTTAAGGCTGGAATTGTCGATAATTCAACAAATAAGGCGCAACGAAGCGGAGGAATGTTGCCGGGTGCTGCTGTTTCACAGGGTGGTGGTTCCGTAACTCAGCCAAAAGCACGTGGCAAGGCAACGCTTGCATTGGTCAAAATAACGCTGAATGCCCGCCAACAATTTGATGATAATTCAAAAGTTTCTGGTATCCAGCAGGGTACCATGGATCAATTAACGGATAACGTGGCAGATGCTCTTGCTAAAACCAATCGTTTTGTCATGATGGAGCGAAGGCAGATTGATCAGGTAATTGATGAAAAGACTTTTAATGCCGCTGCTCAAGGTGGTGATATTCGTGATTACCTCACGAAACTGGAAGGTAGTGATTACCTGGTGATCGGTGAATTGACCAACTTTTATCTACACATTCGCAAGAAAAAAGTTCCTTATCTCGATGAGGTTGAGGTGACCTATACCGGGTTCATTGAAGGGAATCAACGTATCGTAGACAGCCATACAAGTGAGATGATTGCCACTGAAAAGGTACGGATTAAAAAGAAGTTTAAACAACATATCGGGTTGAGTGAACAGCGTACTCAGCTCATAGATATGTACGCAACTGAGGCCGCAGCTGGAATAGTTCAGCGGATATATCCCATTAAGATTCTGGGAGTACTGCCCGAGGGTACGATTTTTATCAATCGGGGGGCGGATGTCGGCATGAAGGTGGACTCTATCTTTACCGTTGAACGTCCAGGCCAGGAACTGATCGACCCGGATACAGGTATTTCTTTTGGTTCTGCCGAAACGATGGTCGGTGTTTTAAAAATTATAAGTGTTGAAGCTGCCAGGTCACGTGCGCAAATGGTGGATAGCGGTATCCCGGCTGCTGGAGATATCTTGCGAAACAAAAAGATACCGACCAAGCCGAAGCCCAAACCAAAAATAAAGGTTGCCTGGTAAAAAAATAACAGTTTCCGTCGTTTATAAATCATAGGGAAATTTAATAATATGTCGAATAATAAGAAAGAAAAGTCGTCCTGTTTTTGTGTATATTTTAGGTGTGTGCTCATTTGTTTGCCTATTCTAGGCATCCTTCTTCTGCCAGGATGCGTGCCCACTCAAGGTGGTAGAACAGGGAAACTCCCCGGTCAACAGCAGGGTTCATTTTCCTACTACTCAGGGTATTCCAAGCAGTTTCTTCCGTACCGAGAAAAACTTGCCTGCGGTCAAGTTGATGATGTGCAACAACTCATGGCAGTAGAAGAGGCGAAAGCCAGAGAAACAGCGAAAACCGATGCTGATTTTTCAGACAAACTGCGTCTTATCGGCTTGATGGAGCGGGCCTCTTTAGCATTGCAAACCAACGATGCAGACAAGGCTATTGAATATTGCCGTTTTAGCCAGGAACTTATAGAGGAGCGGGAATCGGAGTCCTATGCTAGTGAAGCACTCAGTAGTATAGGGTCTCTTTTTGTAGATTTCTTGGGTGCAGGAGAATATGGGCGTTATGATGCACCAGGGTATGAAAAGGTGTTGCTGCTTGATATTGCAGCTATGGCTTATCTGCTGAATGGAGATGAAAGAGCTTTTAATGTAGCCCGTCTTGCCATTCAATGGCAGGATAACGAAAAGGAAAAATTTGAAGAAGAACTGTTAGAAGCAAGTAAGGAAGAAGAAAAAAACAGAAAAACAGATAAAAGTGAAACAAAACAAAAATCAGATAGTCTGTTTGCTGCATTGGATTTGGAGTTTTCCAAGTATGACGATGTAGCGCTTGAAGTGCCGAACGCCTTTGTAAACCCTTTTGGCGATTATGTCACCGGCATGGTAAATGAGTTTAAAAGTGTAAAAATTAAATCTCTGCTTAGCAACGCCCATATTGCCTATAAGCAGGCATTGAAGCTGAATCCGGAAAGCAAGGTGCTGCAGCAGGCTGTCAAGGATACAAAAAAGAAAAAAACTGCTTCACGCCTTATCCATGTGGTCGCACTTGATGGTTTTGTACCTGAAAAAAAAGTACTTTCTATACCGATTTATCGTGATCTGGACGTAGAATTACCAACCTACGAGCCAGTGGCTAGTAGAGTTGCAACAATTAAAGTGGCAACCATGAAAGGTAAGGTGTTGGCAACGCTTTCTCCAGTTGCCAATGTAAAGGCGATGGCGTTGCGGCATCAAAAAGATTCTTTGCCTGCCATCCAAGCCATGGTCGTCGCCTCCACGATTCGTGACATAGCTGTCGTAGAGACGGGGAATGAACTGTTCCATGGACTTGGCAGTCTTGTCCGAACAATTACGGATACTGCTCAAGAACCAGATACGACCTCTTGGATGAGTTTACCGTCTAGCATCCTCGCGGCCAGATTTTATTCGCAAAAGGGCTTAAAGAAACTGAAGATTTGTTCTTATGATAACAAAGGGAAAAAATTAGCAGAACAGGCTGTCAAACTCAACGAGGGGAGCCGTCATTTTGTCTTAGTGAGGAGTATTGACAAACAGATGTCCGCCTATCCAGGCAAGAAGATATGGACGCCAAAATCATGAACAATAACAATCAAAACACGAACAGGAGTGAATTATGCGGTATCTGACAGGTACAGTGATTTGCCTTTTTGCAGCGACTGCGATGACGGCAGGATGCTCAACGGTCTCCCAACCTGAACCCGGATTGAATACTAATTCCAATCAGGAGATTATTCACACCAGGGCCGTGGATACCAGTTTTCCAGGCTTAAAAAGGGTGATCGCCTCTGATTATCTTATTGGTTATATCAGCGTGGTGAATCCAAAGTTGGGACAAACTGGTAATTTCTCCAAAGCCCAGGCAACAGTTCAGAACCTGACTCAAAATCGCTACGAACTGGAATGTCAGTACCAGTGGGAGGATCTAGGCGGATTTGCAGTGGGCTCTCCACGCCCATGGAAGCGATTTGTACTTGGTCCCAAGGAGGCAAAGAATTTTTCCGAGATGGCCCTACGGCAGGATGCAAAACAGGCAATATTTACCATTCGTCTTGTCGATGATACATTTATTGAACTGAACAAACAGGTTGAAAAAAACAGATAAACTGGAGGAAGTATGAAATTACAAGGAGTTGCATGTGGCGTTGTTTATTTTGTGGTGCTGTCAGTGACTGCGTTGTTCACCGGGTGCGCACAGATCCCCACATCTATTGGTCAACAGAGTAATGTTGGTATGATTTCGGATGGAGAACGGGTTCATCTCGATGATAAGATCACAGCAGAGGATATGGTCGATCTGGCAGGCAGAGTGACGGAGAAGATGCTTTCTTCCTCCGAGGTTCAATCCTGGGCGAAAAAAGGAAAAAAACCGCTTTTAGTAGTTGCTATTCCTGAAAACACAACCCATGATGCTAATATTATCACGGAAGATCTGCAGGATGAAATCATCTCCAAGGTGCTTGATTCCGGCGTTTCCCGTGTAATTGATGAAAGCAGTCTCTCTTCAAGTTATAATTATATTATTAAAACAACCCTTACCTCCACCAGCCAGAGTGGTGCAGGTGGCAGCAAAGTAACCTATTATACATGTAAACTGCAGCTTTTTTCATTACGTGGAGAACGACTCGGTCAATGGAACGAAAAAATCGGCATGGCCAAGGCACCAAGAAGTATCTTTTAAGATTATTGTTATTTGGAAATAGCAAAATCCGTTACTGTGTTCTCAACAGCTCTCAGGCTGGAAACTTGAAGTTCTGCTGTGTTGATGTGGTTGTGAGTCTCAATGGCTTTTGAGTAAAATCGTGGTTATTTTATAATCTGCAAAGAAAAAAATAAAATAAAGGAGGAAGTAAAATGATACCTTATCCATCGGTTCTATATCCTGTAACTGCCATCTTGCTCCTTTCATTTTTTATGACTGGATGTGCCACTCGTCATGGATACCAGGGGGCAGGGGCCGGTGCCCTGACCGGGGCTACAGCCGGCATACTGCTTGACCCCGACAACCGCTGGCGGGGTGCTGTCATTGGTGGTAGCCTGGGATCTATTTTTGGTGGAGCTTTGACTGATACTCCTCGCCAAAACAATTTCTATTACGATCCTGCCTATTACCACTCTCCTCCAGCCTATCCGCAGAGTTATTATCAACCCGGTGTACATCGGCAACACTATTATAATCAAGGGTACTATCAGCAGAACTATTATCAACCCCGAACCTATACTCCTTCTCCTCCTCAATACTCAACCCCAAACAGGGCAGGTCGGGGTGCTGTGATTGGCGGCGTGACTGGAGCAGCCGCAGGTGCACTGCTTGATGATGGTAATGCTTGGCGGGGCAGCCTGATTGGTGGTGCACTTGGCTCCTTATTCGGTGGCAGTATCGGGGCTATTAACTCTAGCCCAAGAATTCCGGTGTTGAGCCCGTGATTAATATATTTAATATTTTGTCGCTAAAGTTAGTCTATCTTACATCTCACATGCGGTCATATTCTTTGATGTCACTGCCAAAGTGGCTTTTCTGGATACTAATATGTACAGCAAGTATAACGTTTGCTGATGAACAGCAAAGGGAGAAGTTAGCAAAACATTACTCTCCAGTTATATACCAGCACGTTGATACTGATGGAGCTGTTAGCTTGGAGGGAAAATCAGATTTAATATTACCTTTTGACTACGATGGTACATGGTCAGGCGATGTAAAATGGGAGAATCTTGATAGATGGGAAAATCTTGATGATAAATCTAAACACTCAACTGTGTATTATTCAGTAATTGAGACCACTAATTATTGGTTCATTTACTACGCAATATATCATCCACGAGATTGGACTGATGTAAACAAATTTAATGATGTGGGTGAGGGTA
>JAYEOK010000271.1:0-1933 GCA_034722915.1 Thermodesulfobacteriota bacterium
AGGAATGTCGAACCGCAGAAGGGGAAAGGCCCTTGATCTTTCGTCTTTTATTCCGATCGATATTCGATATTCCTCGGAGTCTGCGCTTACCTGTTCGATATTCAACATTCTCTTTTAAAACCCGCCCAAAGGGCGATAAGTTCAATTGTTCAGGGAAAAAGCTGAACAGTTGGAAATCAGAACTGAACGTGGTGATTCAATGCACTATAAGTACCGGAGTTGTTAAAACAGATAAAACTATCAGGACTCTTGATGAGCTTCTGCACAGGGCTGATGAGTTATTGTATAAGGCGAAAGGCTCAGGACGTAACAAGACAATTTTCAGGATTTAGCCACATTTCTGCACAGTCTGCAAAATCCTCCGGGAACAGTACCTGAAGACCAGTAGGTTTTCCCCTGTTTGTAATCCACAAACCAGTAACCGGTGGGTTTACGTCTGGCAGCAACAAAAATAAAGGGTTGCTCTTTGGAAAAACAGGGATGCAGATACATGCCTTTCGTGTTTTGAACTGGTTCCATAAGTGACATGGCTTCTTCCACTGTGGGCATGCGCCAGTCATGATATCCCGCAAAACCTTCTTTGTTGAGTTGTTCTATGTCGCGTGTCATTTTGCGAATAGAGCAAAGATCCAGACCAGCCCACTGCCATATGAGTTTTGTCCGCTCATCTGTCACTGTCAGGTTATCCCCGGTGTCTGCCAGGGCGTTGTCGAATATTCCCTGTGGATTTAATTGTGAATCATAGAAATTCCAATGAGATACGAGCGAGTCGATCTGCTCACTGCTAAGAGTGCATAGTTCTGCGGGCAGGTGAACAGTTTCACCATTGAAACCGGTTTTCCCTATGGGCGGGAGCATCTCCCCCAAATTTTCTTCTTCTGCTTTTTCTTCAACAGCAGGAATAAGAAAAGGGCTGTCTTCCTGCTCAACGACTTCGCTCAGCAGCCAGGCTTTTAACGTGGAATTAACAGGAAAGTTATCTTTAGTAGACAGTGGGCAACCGTGATCAATAATGCAATCATTCAGCATTGTCAGAGGAGCTTTGACCTCTGCCAGGATATTTACATATCTTGTCCCGCGTTCCATGAGATAGAGTTTGGGCTCATCTCCGTAGTTGTCGATAAAAAAATAACAGACCCTTTCGTCAGTGTTGGTCAGAGCATCACGAAGCCCTTTGGCTGAAAATGTACAGAATGCCAGATCAGGTGTCATTTCCCACTCAATATCTGCCGCAGTGGTATGACTGAGCTTCAGTTTTTTAAACATATCCATGGCGATTCCTTTTTTATCCTCAGTCCTTGATGGTTTCGTGTAAACCTGATTCCATCACGACTTGCCTGCCTCTTTCATGCAGTGCCTGCAGAGGCCGTGCAGTTCAAGGTGACGGGTTTGGATTTGTCCAACACCATCAAATCCTTTGGGAAGTACTGTCTTGTCAAATTCGGGCCAGTAGAGATCTTCTACTGTCTTACAACGGGTACAGACAAAATGGTGGTGTTGATCCAGATTGGCATCAAACAGGGTTCTCTCACCCATAACATGCAGTTTTTTGACAATGCCGAGTTCGTCAAAGGTTGCCAGGGTACGGTAAACAGTATCTATAGCAATAGTTGGCAGCTTTTTCTGCAATCTTTGATGGATGACTTCAGCAGCAGGATGATCCCTGGAAGAGAGTATCTCCTTGAATATTTCCAGCCGTTGGTGAGTCAACTTGATACCGGCTTCAGCACAGATCTGTTTGAGCTTGTCGAGCTGTTGTTTGTCTAGTGTTGTATCTGTCATTGATTGCGTTGTGCTGTTGAATAGTTAGTGCCTGAACGAAAACCATTGATGGCCAAAAATAAATTCGAAATCCGAAGCACGAAATACGAAACAAAATTCAAAACAAAAAACATAAAAAACGACAAACAACTGCCAAAACAGTATGATGGAA
>JAYEOK010000272.1:0-8627 GCA_034722915.1 Thermodesulfobacteriota bacterium
CAAGAGTGCAACAATCAGGCAGAATCCATACAGTCCGGCATAGGTTCCTTCTATGGGCTCACCAAACAGAAGGCCGATGGCCACACCGGACATGGCAGCATTACCAATGGTCTGAGTAAAAAAAGACATTTTTTTAGTGACCACGACGGTTCCCATGGCGCCAAGCAGTGGACCAACAATAAGTGCAGCAAGCAGACCACGTATCATGAAGGTGTGCTCAAAAATGGCAGGCAGATACCCCGCAACTGCCCAGCCGCTTATTATTTCATAAATACATTCCATAGAACATCACTCTCGTATCAGTGCCTTACAGAATAATTTCTTGTTTTTTTTCACAAGTATTTTTCTGATAAGATGCTTATATCCCTTGAGGGGAACTAAAATGAGTGCCTCACTTACCGTTCATCACCGGGGCTACCTGACATCTGTACTGACATTGAGCCCAAACAGACTGGCGATACTGCCCGGATCCTCCAGTTCATCCGGTGAGCCATCAAAGGTAACAGTCC
The DNA here is from genome assembly GCA_034722915.1 of Thermodesulfobacteriota bacterium. Lineage (GTDB taxonomy): Bacteria > Desulfobacterota > Desulfobulbia > Desulfobulbales > Desulfocapsaceae > Desulfocapsa. The sequence goes on from JAYEOK010000272.1 coordinate 510, forward strand.
GATTGATGGCTGTGACCCTGTCTGCAACACGCAGCATCATCTGAATATCATGCCCCACCATCAGGATGGAATGACCATGATCCTCTTTCAAGCGAACAAGCATTTCCTCGAATTGACGCGCTCCATGTTCATCCACATTGGATGCCGGTTCATCAAGCAGCAGCAGTTCAGGAGCTGGAGTAAGTGCCTGAGCCAACAGAACCCGACGAAACTCACCACCGGAGAGACCTCCAATTAAACGGTCCATAAGGTGTTCACAGTGGGTTGCCTCCAAAATTTCTGAGATTCCTGCACGCTTATTCCGACGGCGACTCAAAAATAACGGCACCCGCTGCAGCATTAGAGAAATAAAATCAAAAACAGTGATGGGAACCGAATGATCAAATTCGAGCAACTGAGGCACATATCCTATTCGCCCTGTATCGCTGAAAAGGAAACGAATCGATCCTTTGTGGGGCATTCCACCCATTATACTGCGAATCAATGTGGTTTTTCCGGCTCCATTGGGGCCAATCAGGGCATGAATATGTCCATGTTTCACCTCCATATTTACCTGGTCGAGGATTGTATTCCCTCCCAGTGTCACGGCAAGATCACGGATTTCGAGAAGATTTTCCTTTGCCAGGCTGCTCTTATTTGCTTGTGTCATCATGAGCTTTGCCGGCCATGGTCAATGCCTGTATAATGTCATTAAGATTATCCCGCATACCATTTTCAAATCTCTCTGCTGTGTACTCCCCATTGGAAATATGGGATAAGCTGTATATACGACATCCGGTTTCCTGATAGATAATATCCAGATATTTTTTCTTGTAATCAATCTCCGTGAACAGAATATTGACGTTGGCGCGCTTAATCCGTTTTATGGTATCCTGCAACTGTCTGGGACCAGGTTCGATACCATGACGCGGCTGAACAACCGCTGTGATTTCAATCCCCAACTCCTGAAAAAGATAGGCATAGCCATCATGTACTGTTGCTATGCGTAGAGAATCCAAGTCAATTGCATCAATTTTCGCCAATGCACCTGCAAGCATCAGACGAAGACGTTTTGCGTAAGCACGACTATTTTTTCTAAACTGCCCCCCCTGTTCCGGACACAGTTTACCCAGCTCCTCTGCAATCATCCGGATCTGCTGAATGGATCCGGTTATGGAGATATACGTGTGGCTGTTATAGGAAATCCTGTTTTTTCCATTCTCCTCCGCAACACTGCCATAACTGAAAACCGGTATCAAGGGTAAACCTTTACTGGTATCGAGAACAACAAGGTCTTTAATATCAGCTGCTTTTAACATGGGTTTAACGAACTCATCATGCCCCAGCCCGTTAACCACCACAGCGTCAAGCTTTTGTAGATTCGCCAGATCAGCAGGCAAAGGTTGATAGGTATGCGGATCAGCTCCAGGAGTAATAAGGGGAACGACATCCATGGAGTTGCCAACAATATTTTTCACCCATGAATAATAGGGATGCAGAGAGACGCCAATTCGTTTGTTACAGGACTCAGCAAAACTATTCCCTGCTGTAAAACAAAAAACAAGCAGACACACAACAAAAGCTAAGTTACTATTTTTTTCCATTAAACTCCGCCTCCAGGCATTTATTTACCCGGTTGTTCCGAAATAATCCCACCACCATTTTCACCGGAATCAGTAACGCTGATTATCCACTTCCATCCTTTTTCAATAACAGCTGTCTCTGGATACTGCTGCATACCTGGATACATCCATACCTGAGACACATAGCGCTGAACAGCCTCACTGTCTTTTCCATAATGAGGGTGGGGATGCTCTCCATTTTGAAGATCAATGATACGCAATATAAAACTGACATCTAAAGGATCAATTTCCTCTTTTTCGGCAATCGCAGTATCCTGGTTTACGCCAAAATAATCTACCCGACCATCCCCTTCATAACGTGACCAGGTATAACCTCTCAGTCCGGCAGGAAGAAAATAATCAGCAAACGGCGGCAGAGCTTCATTTTTGAGCATATCAACATCAGGCCATGTGCCGTTATCTTCCCTGAGATCAACGATATCCCCTGCCACACTGCGCAGGGAACGATACATCGTGGGCGCCTGATTCTGTAAAAATCTGTCCTGCTGTTGATACATTTTCAATGTGGATTCGTTATCTGCCACCCTTACTGCAGAAAACCGGACAGCCATGAGTAAAATAATCACAGCCAGCACAGCAATCAGCAGCAATGCCTCCCGACGGGCTGCCAGGGGCATGACCTTTACTTCTCTATAGACAACTGCCGTTGAATCGCTGCCCTGTTGCGAATTTCCCATTATTTTCACTTACCGTTTTACCGGTGTTAGTACCTTACTCCCTAATTCCTGTCATAAAAAACAAGAAAATGGAAAGTATTTTTAATGTTAGTAAATTGCAAATAGCACCAAGGTACTTATCCCGGCTTTCCCGTTCATCACCGGGGTTAGTGCCTTGCTCCCTAATTCCTATCACAAAAAACTAGAAAACGAAAAATGCTTTAAAGTTAGGACGTTGAATGTACAACCAAGGCACTTATGCCGGCTTACCTTACCGTTTACCGGTGTTAGCTCTGAATTTGCTTATCGGCTACACCGCAGAGCGGTGTCGCCGGGCAAACGTATCAAAATTAATGGATTCATAAATACTTTATTTGCTTCCCATATCGTGAAACTTAACCCACAGCACAGCACCAAGCTCCACGTCTTTCTCCTGCCCCTCATGCTTAATGGTGAAATCAGCATCATTTAATGCCGCAAATCCCCACCATCCTGCAACCGGAGCAGCATAGGTAAAGACACCGTTTCCATCCGCCTTAATGGTCTGGGTCACCATATAATCATTGGGTGCTGATTTGGAGCCATCTTCATTATAGTACTCAACTTCCACTTCAGAATAAGGAATCGGTTTGCCATTCATTTTGACAATACCCTGAAACACGTTGCCACTATAGAGACCATAGGGTTTAGCAAGCGGGACAATTTCCGTTTTCAGTCCCAGTTCCTCATCCCATCCATCATCTATGCCATACGCAGTTACCACAGATTTTGTATAATGGATGATAAACTTATCTTCTGCCGGTTCCCAATATGGCTGGGGTTCCATGCTGAACACATAGAGACCGGGACGTTGAATTTTATAGCTGATCTTCCAGGTCTGATTCTCTTTAATTTTTACAGACTCTAAACTTCCCAAAAGATCTACCTTCTCCCCGTTGGCAACAACAGAAAATTCTTTCGGTTTGACCAGAGGCATGGGGATGCCTTCCATGGGATGCCAAAAACGTACATCCAATACAACACTTCTTTCCTCTCCCTGGGTCACCATTTGATCCGAGGGTATGATCATTCCATAGTGAGCCTCTGCCTGACTTCCCAGAAGCAATAGACAGCCCGCTGTTACCAGCATACCTTTTACATGTTTCATACGTTTCTCCTCTCCTTTTGTGGTGGAATACAAAAACCTTTTCATCGACTTCATTGCCGCTCCCCGCCAGGAGGCTGTCCTGGGGCGTAAATACAAACAACTATTTCTCCTCGGCAGGCAGTTCAGCAAAAGCCGCAGCAGAGAAACGATAACCGGTAGCACTCTTATCCGCGGTCTGCTGACTTACCTCGTATGCTCCTGAGGCCTGCGCATCAGTTGAGGTAAAAGCGGGATCACTGGAAGAAGAATTCTCACCAGCTTTACAATCTAAATGATCAACAGTGTTATGCCATACGTTGTTACTTTTGTTTAAAAGTGTGACACCGGGTTGCGTATGATTCTCAGAACCAATATAGTTTATTATCCCCCCTCCTTTATTGTTACTGATGATATTGCCTTCCATCACGGCGGTAAAGGATACCGGTTGTGGATAACCAAAAACAACTCCCCCACCCCTGATTTTCCGTTCCATTTTATTATTGGAATCAACAGTATTATCAGTGATTATGACTTTACTGAGATTAAAGGAAGTAATGTTCACTCCTAAATGCCGATTATCTACAATGAGATTATTATCGATCACAATGTCATCGAACACGAATTTCTTAATTGTTGAGAGTGGGCTGATAACAATCCCATCCATATTGTTAAAAATATGATTGCCGACAATACGTGGAGACGCCACCTCTCTGGCGCCTATGCCAATATAATTATTATAGATATAGTTCGATTCAATTCTGGGTGAGGCCTTGCCCCGGGAACCGATGCCCACGACATGATTATTGTAAATACGATTGTTATAAATCCTGGCCACACTGTCTTTTCCGTTACCAATACCGACCTTGTTATCAAAAATCAGGTTACTATGCACTTTTGTTTTACCAGTCAATGAAGGAGAACCATGGATCCCCATACCATGATTATTGCCTGTAATTTTATTGTTATAAATATCAGGAGCAGAGTCCCAGATATTGATTCCATGGCCCAGATCACCAAGCCCCCCTCCAGTAATAACAAATCCTTCGATCTTTCCAGCTCTGTCCCCAAGATAAAAAACTGAAATTGTATTCATGTTTCCTTCCCGGTTTCCCCCATCAATAACCGGCCAGTCTTTTCCTATCAGGTTGACACTTTTATCAATGATCAACAGTTCATTGTAGACCCCTTTTTGCACAACAACGTCATCTCCAGCCTGAGAAGCGTCTATGGCAGCTTGAATTGTAGGATAGTCACCAGGTACATTTCTGACACCTTCCTTCACCGGAGTTCGGGTACTGATATGTACAAGCGCCGGTTCACTGTCTGCTTTGCCATCGTTAACAAGCAACTGGATGGTATAGCCACCGTCAACATCCACCTGAAAAGAGCTGTTCTGGGATGCTGCATCACTAATACTGGCATTGCTGTTAGCGGGTTTGAACAGGAGCGACCATTTATAAGTCATGGGATCACCATCCGGATCTTTACTTGCACTCCCGTACAATGTGATACTATCTCCCGCCGAAACCTGCGCAATAAGCTCTCCAATATTTGCCTTGGGAGGAGTATTGGCAGCTAAAGTTACTTTCATTGATGCCGGTTCGCTAGCCTGCCCCCACCTGTCTGTTACAACCAGCTGGACTTCATAAACACCAGGCTTATCTGTTCGACACATACTTCTATCTTTGTCTGCCCGTGAAAGCTTTGCCTTACTCGACTCAGGACTTGAAACAAGCGTCCATTTATAGCTAAGCGCATCGCCATCCGGATCACTGCTCTCTCGACCATCCAGAATGACTCTTTTTCCCTTTTCAACAACCTGATCAGGACCGGCATGGGCCACGGGCGGGTTATTTGCCCCTCTCTTTTCAGCCATGGCCAGAGGACCACCATAAACACCCATATCATTAAGATCAGTTCCCAGAGATGGCGGGAAATGGGTATCAGAAAATGCTTTATCCTTATCGCCTCCATCTATTGCCGGAGAACCGGAACGCAGGTGATAATCATGCGCAGCCATATCAACAAACAGTGGATCTGCAATAATCCCTTTATGGCGCTTGTAACTGCTCTCATCACCGTAACCACCATATTGCGGTTTAACACACCAGAGATATGCAGGATTACAATCACCTGTCTGGCCATTGGCAAAAAACAGATTGTTTGAATATCCTGTACCTGTAGTCCTGATACCTGCATCAATATTGTGGGTAAATATATTGTTTTTGATAGTTACTGTAATTTCAGGATTTTCTACCCAGACACCAGCCTGGCCATTGCCAACCACCGTGTTGTTAATGATAGTAAATGGCTCAAATGAACACCTGATTCCAGAACGATTGTTCTCATAAATACTATTATTTGAAACGGATCCTGTTGCTGTCTCCGCACTGATTCCTGATCTTTCATTTTTGTAAATAATGTTATGTCGTATATCAACATCTGAAACCGGCAACTTACCACTTCCTATTCCAGAGTATTTATTGTTGTGAATTATGTTTTCGTTTATCTGTAAAGACGATCCCTTACGGAGATAAATACCGGCCTGTGCATTATCAAAAATGTGATTTTTAGAAATTGTTACTGTGCTTCCCTCACAAAAAACACCGGAAGGTTCATTTTTCCTGATGGTGTTATTGACAATTACAGAAGATACTCCTTCACAATAAATCCCTGATCCTTCTGAAATATCCTCTGTTTTCAAAAGTGTTCCATGGATAACAGTAAAACCGTCAAGGGTTGCATTATCGGCACATGTAACAACGGGCCCTTTTTCTTTTTCACCGTCAAGCAGGGTCTCAAAAGAACGTATATCTCTTTTGGAAAAATCTTTATTCCAGCCACCTTCCAGAACAACACCTTTTGTAAGTGTGACATGTTCATAATACGTTCCTGCAGCCACTTGAACCTTATCTCCTGCAACAGCAGCATCAAGAGCCTTCTGTACTGAGGTAAACTGGCCAGGAACTCGATGTGTTGCACTATATGCATTTCCACAAGGAGCAACTCCGATAGCCACGAGCACACCAACAACTGCCAGTACTTTGTAAATATTTATATTTTTCATGTTAATTCTTTTCACCACTCAACTCCTCCGCGGGCGCGTCAGGCCCACCGTAAGCACCCATATCATTCCACCTGTCCCCTTTCGCATTCATGTAAAAAGGGTCAAACATACCTTTTCTTTTACACGGTGACCCATCCTGCAAATGGAAATCACCCAAATCCTGGTCAACGAACAAAGGATCTACGGCAATATTGCCATTCACCCCTCTAAAACTTCCATCCTGAATATCTGAAGTCACAGGCCTTGCTGAAGGTCCTGTCTCTTTCATAAAAAGATCTCCCACATTATTTTGCCAGAGAATCAGATTGGTTAATCGAACCGACCCCCTGTCAACCATTATTCCACCACCATGCTCTGCCTCATTAGCGACAAGTGTATTGTTGCCGATAATGGAGGCTGCCCGGTCACAGGATATTCCGCCGCCAAACCATGCCCTGTTTTTCCATATAATATTATTGGTTATACTGGAAGAATCACGGTTACAGCCGATTGCTCCACCTGAATTTTTGGCCTCATTTTCCATTAATAGATTCCTGCATATCGTCGCTGTAGAACGAATTGAAAAAATCCCTCCGCCGGCCACGAGAGCTTTATTCCCTTTTATAATATTGTCACAGATTGCAGGGGATGATTGCGTATCACAATAAATTGCCCCACCAGAAACTGAAACATTATCAATAAGTATATTATTTTTGATAACAGGAGCAGTCTCCGGCCCACAATAAATTGCTCCCCCATGACGGGAAATTCTCTGGTCAATATGTGTACTGCTAATGGTAAAACCGTCAATAACGACCCGACTCGTTCCTGCTATGCTTATAACCGGACGACCTGATTTACCAATAATTACTGTCTGACTGGCACCCTGGCTACTTTTCAAATTCAGCGATTCATGGATAATGGTTAAATTATCAAAGTAGAGTTGGTAGGTACCAGGGGCGACCAATATGGTATCGCCATCTGCAGCATTCCGCACGGCCTCCTGAATCGTCTTGTGCCCGCCTGGTACATGCAAAATATCAGCCAAAACATCTGAGCAACCAGCAAAAAACAGAATAAATAGAGAGCAGACTCCCAATGTCCAAAAAAACAGATGCTTCATTTATCTTTAGCCCAGCCAATAAAATCAATTCCCGAAGTTACATTTTGATATATATAATTACGACGAATAACAGCGGAAGGAACATCTAACAGCCTGATTCCAGCTGTCATGTTCCCGTAGATTTCATTGTCTTCTATAGTTGTCTCATTTGTATTCCACAGACTTATGCCGGTTCTCCTGTTATTAAAAACAACATTGTAGATAATGCTGACATTATCAACCCTGGTACAACGTATACCAGCTGCCAGATTGCCATGGATCGTATTATTTTCAATGACCGCATTAATATTGTTATTCACCCCACCAAGCCCCCGCAGCCCAATGCCCGCCCGACTATTATTGTAAATCGTATTATTTTTTATAATCAACGGATTCTCGTGGCCATCAAAATTGATCCCCCCAATGCCGATGCCATTTTGATAGCACAGGTTACCGTCAATAATCGGTCTGCCCTTCTCTCTGATACCTACAGCAGGGGCAAAAAAGATCTTATCTTCAGAATTCGGAAAATGGTTATCAAAGATCTCATTTTTTGAAATAACAGC
>JAYEOK010000273.1:0-8600 GCA_034722915.1 Thermodesulfobacteriota bacterium
ATGCAGTATCCAATGCCCTTGCCGGTTTTCAATGGGCTATTGGACAGCATAAAGCCAATGGTACCCCCCATATTCTTTCAAACAGTTGGGGTATTTATCAGAAGAACTGGGATCCTGCCTATGCAACAAACCCCAACCATCCCTTTACCCGAAAAGTGGTTGAAGCGATCAACGAAGGGATACTGGTACTGTTTGCCGCCGGTAATTGCGGGGAAGGATGTAACACCAGTAATAAATGTGGAAATGACTTCGGCCCTGGAAAGAGCATCTGGGGAGCAAATGGTCATCCAAAAGTCATGACGGTCGGTGCTGCAAACATTCAGGGACGTCTCGTCGGCTACAGTAGTCAGGGGCCGGCCTCCTTGTCGGCACACAAACCCGACTTCTGCGGTATCAGTCACTTCACAGGATACTTTACCTGTGATACCGGAACTTCTGCCGCATGTCCCGTTGCTGCTGGAGTGGTTGCACTCATGAAGCAGTGCAATAATTCTTTGTCCCAGGATGGTGCTAAACAGGCACTCAAGAGCACTGCAATGAATATCGGGCCAGCGGGATGGGATCAGCATTCAGGTTCAGGAATTATCCAGGCAAAGACAGCATATGATCAAATTTGTTCTACAACAACGTCAAGATGTCAGGCATATCGTAAAAAAGCAATTCAATACCAGAGTCTGTATAGACGAACGGGAAATCGCAAGTACCTTTGTTCTTATTATCGATATTTGGCCCTGTATTATCGATGTCTCTACCATGAGAACAAAAACCGTCGCTATCTCTGTCTTTCTTATGGATACTATTCAAAATACCTGCACTGCCTCTATCAAATAACCAGGAATCGACGATATCTGTGTATGTCCTATAAGTACATGTCTGCATATTATAAATGTATGTATTCGATTTCCAGGAATGAAAGATATCAGACACTGTATCAGCGATACTTGCTTTTATATAGGAGATGCAGCTGAAAATTTGTAATGGAATGATGTGACCTTAACCACTTCATGACAACGGATATAAGAAAAGAACTGATGACCATTAAAAATGAAGCAATGTGTCAATACATAATTGACAATATCGGAGGAAATAAATCATGACATATCATTCGGAGATGTTTCCAGATGAAGATCTGGAATTTGATTTAATGGAAGAAGATATGGACCTTGAAGTGATGGATGAAAATGAAATGCCTATCTTGGAGTTTGATGAAGAGCCGGAGTTAGAGTCCTTCGAAGCGGAACCCTGTTGCGGTACTGAAATGGAAGCAGGGGGAGCGGACTTTGACATGGATATGCTGGATCCTGAAATGGTGATGGACGAAGATCCGGCATCTGAAATGGATATGGAAATCGAGATGGGCGGAATTGCACCTGAAATGGAGGATGAACCTATAGAGATGGATATGGGGTTTGGATTTGAACCCGGGTTCGAAGAGCCGATGGATTTTGATATGGGTATTGATGAAATAGGATTTGCTCCGCCCCCACCTATCGATCGTTGCGCACGTTATCAGAAATTGGCTGCCCAAGCTAAATATATGTATCAAAAAACGAGAAAGCGCATCTACTTGTGCCGCTATTATAATTATATTGCCCAGTATTTCTGCTGTAAGCATCAGGTAACGAAAAAACCCGCTTATCTGTGCCGCTGTTATTACTACCGGGCGAAGTATGCCTGTTGCATGCACGAAGTCACTAAAAGTCTCCGCTACCTGTGCATGTGCCATCAACTGCGCGCATCCTACTACTGCTGTATGTATCGATCGAATCATAACCGCAACTTCCTCTGCTACTGCTACCGCGAACGTGCAAATTATAATTGCTGCATGTACAAACTCACCCGGAACAGACGCTATTACGAGCTCTGCCTGAGGTACCGCAAAGCCTCTAGTAGATGTATGCAGACTTAACCCAATACTTAGGCAGAGTTAAAATCACCCAGGATACAAGAAAAGTATCCGGGGTGATTTGAGGAAGAAATATGAGCAGATTGCAGTCAGTTACTCAAATAAATTTTACACCCGGTAAGAATGTGTTTCCCTCGCCCCTGGACTGGCGTGATGTGGTGATTTATTTTCTGCTGGTTGACAGATTTGACAACAACGCAGATGATATCCCCGCTTATGATCCCGAATCTACCGTCCATAGCAAAGACCAGGAACAGGGACGTATATTCCAAGGTGGTAATCTCAAGGGAATCATACGCAGGCTGGATTACATCAAGGGTCTGGGGGCCAATGCTGTTTGGCTCAGTCCGATTTTTAAAAACAGGCAGGAGAAAAACGACAGCTACCACGGCTATGGAATACAGAACTTCCTTGAAGTGGATCCCCGGTTCGGCACAAAAGAGGATCTTCAGGAACTGGTTCGCCAAGCCCATGCGCGGGATATGTACATTATTCTTGACATTATTATCAACCATACAGGCGACAACTGGGCCTATCCCGGAGATCATGCCTACTACTATTGGAAAGACGCCCCCGGGCCGTTTGACTTTGGTTTCTGGCGCGAGGTTGATCCATCTCCAGGTTTTCAGGCCCAAGATGCTGTCTGGCCAAGGGAACTGCAATCTAAAGAATGCTATAAAAGAAGAGGACAGATCCGTAACTGGCACGACCAGCAGGAAGCTGTGAACGGTGATTTCTTAAGCCTCAAAGAGTTGGACATCACCCGCCCCGATGTGCTGGATACACTTATCCGTGCGTACAAGTACTGGATAGCCGTTGCCGACATTGATGGCTTCAGGGTGGATACGGTGAAACACATGGAAGACACGGCAACGGCCCTCTGCTGCAATGCCATCCGTGAATATACCCGGCGAATCGGGAAGCATAATTTTTTTATGTTCGGCGAAGTGGTTGGTGATGACGCTGTTATTCAGCGCTATATCGGACGAAACAGCCGCATTCCCGGAACCAGCGAGCGCTTCCCCTCCCTTGACGCCTGCCTTGATTTCCCCCTGTATTTTATCCTTGAAGAAGTGATCAAAGGTTTCGCCAACCCCTCATTGCTGCGGGAACGCTATGAACATTTCAGGACAAGCTATACCGATCATGGCGGAGCGGGTGAATATTTTGTAACCTTTGTCGATAACCATGATCAGATGTCACGCCCCTATAGACGTTTCATGCATAAAAATCCCCATACGGCCCAGGTCGTTCTGGCCGCTGGCTATCTACTGACCAGCCAGGGCGTGCCCTGCATTTACTATGGTACCGAGCAGAATTTTGACGGCGGCGGGGATTCAGATGCCTATGTCAGAGAATGTATGTTTGGCGGTACGTGGGGCGCCTTTGACAGCACAGGTCACCATTTTTTCAACCCGAATAATTCCACCTATCAAAGTATTTCCAGGATAGCCGCCATCAGAAAGCAACAATCGGCCTTGCGTTATGGCAGGCAATATTTCAGGGAGATATCAGAAAACGGCACTGATTTCGGATATCCAGTTGACGGAAAAAGTAGTCTTGCCTACTCCCGCATTCTGGACAACACGGAAATCCTCATTATCCTGAACCTGGACGTACAGCCAAGAAGTGATTTTATTACCGTGGATGCCAGCCTGAATCATTCCGGCTCAATTATGGAGGATCTCCTTAGTCCAGGCAGACAGATTCAAGTGGAGGAGAAGAATGGCCGACATATGGTCAAGGCTACCCTTGAAGGTCACGGGATGATGATATTAATGTGTTCGTAGTAGTTAATAACTTCCAAATAGAACAAGCCGGGGACAGAATAGTTTTCGTAAGTAAATGGAGCCAATTAAGATTCTGAGCTATTCTGTCCCCTGCTTCAGATGGAATCATTATCTCTCAACTCGTTTTGAATAAAAATCAAGGCTTGAGTACTTCGATACCCATTATTTTTGTATTATTATCCTCATTCTGTTCCGCTACTTCTTTATCTAAATCAGCTACAGCTTTGGTAGCAATTTTTGAATACCAACTGGGGTAAAAATAATTGCAGTGCAGAATCTTCCCCCCTTTTGCTGCTACCTTGTGAACTCGCCAGGTGCAACCCGGGTGTTTGTATTTCTCTCCACCATACCATGCCAATGTAAAATTCTTTGCCATGGCATCCCCTCCGTTGTAAACACCAATACGAACCGATACACTTTGACCTTGAGTCGGTGAGGACGGCTGGAGGGAAAACTCGGAAATATATAAATCGGGCTGAGCAGCTACTGCCACAGATAAACCGATTAACAAACTGAGCATGATCAGTGAACAACTAAGACGTATTCTGTTTTTCATTTTCAATCCCCCTAAAAGTTATAAAACGACTATGCCCCATAGTTAAACTATGGGGATTTATTAAAACTTAGGCCTGCAATGAATTTGTTGATGCCATCAATCATCACCGTTCTCAGGTGAATCGTTTGGACAACATCGGTATTCCTGTGATTTTTCAAGTAGTTCAATCTGCCGTTCAAGCAGTTTATTTTCCAGTTGCTTGCGTTGTAAAGCAAGTTGAATTTCACGCTGGAGTGTCGGTTCGCAGATGTTACAGTCGTCAAGACAGCTTCTTACAAACAGCCCAGGTGTCGGGATGGAGGTTTTAACTTCAAATTCAAACAGTAATCCGGCCTCCTTGGAGACTTCTCCGGTTTTTGAATTCAGGAGACCGACACTTGCAAGATCCTTGTCAACGCTTTTGATCGCAGCCGCACGAACTTCCCGTGTAATGGGTTCAATTTGATGAGTAAGCGACATGGCCGAGTACACTGTGGCAGTTGAGCGTAGCCGTGCATCTGTCGATGGTGCCAAGCGCACGGATTCATTAACCTGGGCTACCGCACAGGCCCTGCCGATGTCCTCTTTCTTGAGACGTTCACTGTCTGTCGAGAGTACAGCACCTGGTATCACTTCCACCTCACCCCGAGTGACAAAGGGTTTGTTGCTTACTTCGGTATTGGCAGTAGGATCCACCACTCTCCGGTGAATAGCTTCCAGAGTTAATTTTACTCGTTGTGTTTTGTTAATCTGATAGAAAAAAAATGTTATGGCGTGACATTTATTAGGATTTGAAAAGATCCGTGATGCTGCCTCAAAACTGTCTTCGCTTTCTCCTTCTGCATGGGTTCGTGACTGCACTTCCCCAACAGAAACAGAATTTGCTGTTCGAGTGGCTTCGATGGAACGATTATGGGATGCTTCTGCGTGTTGACTCAGCTCCCGCATAAACGAACTAGTTGATTCGGAATCATATGAGCCGTTGACGGTAAGTGAGGCTCCTCCAAAAAACGATTGAAGAGCACCACTGGTCTTCCCCTTACTCTCAAAAGAGCCCTGGTTGCGATTGGCGGACTTGCCTTCATCACGTATGGTTAAATCCGACATAAAGTCATCCATGGAAGACATATAATAACGTTCTTCCGATGTCTGTTCGTGACGATAGCTTAAACTGGTTGAACTGTCATAGCTAAATCGTGTTCGGCGATCCATTGAAAATAACCGGACTTTCTCACCAGGAAACAAGGTCGTGGAATACGCAAGATCACCAAGAGCCAGTGGACCGGGACACCGCTCTAATCGTACATGGAGAAGTACCTCGACCGGGATTCTCTGATGTCGATCATGAACAGACACAAGCGGATTATGGATCAAGCGATAACGGAAATCGATAACATCGCAAGATTTATCCGTATCAAGTTCAGGGCAACAGGGTACTCCGGTCAGTTTTTCCACTGCTATTAATTCTTGGCTTTGCATTTTTGATCCTGTTTTTTCTTTTGCAGCCATTACTATCTCCTTTTGTTACCAATGGCGGCAGGTGAGATATTCTTAAAAAAATCACCTGCTCGTCGTTGGCTTTTCTATATGAGGTTGCCCTCTTTTTACTCAGTGACTACTTAATAACTGGTGGACAAGGTGGTGGGCACTTCTCAATTGCAATGGCATATTCCTTATTCGCATAGCGGTGCCATCCGTAGTTAACTCGCACGTGTGACCATGCTCTTAAAATAAGGGCAAAGGCACATGATTCCTCAAGTTTACCACTTGGTGTTGTGTCTTTTAACAAGTCGGCCCCGCTTATAGTTGCGTTAACAGTTGTAATTCCAGATAGATACGTATCGTCACCGAGATAATTCCCCGCCGGATTCATTCCTTTTATATAGTATAGAGACCAACTATGGACACGGCCATTTTCCTGACTTGCCAGAACATTAAAGTTGAGGAAAAGAGTATCACTCCATTTAATAATGCCGCATTTTGAACCGGGAGCCGGATCGACTTCAAGATCATAGATCAATGGTTTATTGTCGACATGAATCTTAAGATCCAGGTGACCCTTTGGAAGTGGTACTGGATCTGGGGGAGTGCCACTTCCATCTCCACCATGGTTTGGAAATTCTATTGCAGCCATTTTCACTCCATGTTCATCAAACACCTCCATGCGGAGAATGTAGGTGCCCTCATCACTTTCAAAACTTGCTGTTGGCCACAGGCCTAGCACTGTGCCACCAGCCACTGTTAAGTATGGTACTGACTGCCATGGGGTTATCCACCAATGTGCAGTATCTTGCACTTCAAAGAGGGCTGGAGTGGTATTCACTGTTTGTGGTCCGAGGTTATAGGTGTGAAACGGGCCTGTAAAAGAAGCGCGCAACACAGACAGAGGTGTTGTGATTGGAGCGAAGGATGAATCAGGCGGTGTAGCACCCCCGCCACCCATTTTAGCATACGAAAGTCTGTAATACCGCTTTGGACTGCCTGTTTTTAAATTTGTACTAAAGTCACCACGGAGAATAAGTGTCCTCCCGTAAGCTCCGTTATTAATGCCTGGAACAGTGTACATTCCGTTGGCTTGATTAATTTTCCATACTTCATCACAACCGATCTGCAACACGGCTGCCTGTGAATCCTCAAAATCTGTACCTGGTCCGCAACCGGGTCCACAAATTATTTCTTCGTCATCGAGATAGAGGTCAATGTGAGTGCTGGTCACATTCCAGCGAGTGCTGGTATATGGATCCATGAATATAACCGTTTCCACACCATCAATGATCTGTGTAACCTTGAGGATGATATCGGGTCGCCTGTCAAAACGCATGCGGCCTCGGCGAAAATGCCAGGGCCACCAGGAAAAGCAGCATCTGAAATAACCGTCACAATCGGTAAATGTCTCGCAGACCTTGGCCTTGCTGTAAAAACACCAGCGGAGAATCTTCCATGGTGCAATTTTAGAGCTTAAAGTCAGACTATCGAGGCGCGCCGCAATTTTCGGATCCAGACTGCTCATTTCTCCTACTTGAGCAATCGATGATGTCCTTTGTAATACCTGCTCCGCTGTATTCAGAACATCTGGTGGTTCAGGCTGTGGACTAAGGGCGGCAATATTTGCACATTTCAGCGGCATACCAGGTGGTTCAGATTGTGGATTAAAGCCGACTTTTTCAAGTTTGTTCAGCAATTCTGGTTTGGCCTGGAGAGTTGCTGAGGCCATCATAGGACGGTTGAACTTATGGATTTTGGCAATAGGCCCGCCTGGAAAGGGTTCTGGAAATCGTACTGGCGGCTCAGGAGGTTCTTTCATTAATTCAGGAATTCGAAAAACAGGACGATCTAATACTTCGCGCCACCTACGGATGATATATGGCCACCAACAACCTTCTCGATCCACATCGAAAACTTCTACTTTAACGTAAGGAACAGGGCAAGCACCGGCTGTGCTGCCTGAAGATCCAACCTTTCGAACATGGCCGGAGACGCATATCCGCCGTGGCCACCATGGCCACCAAAGATCACGCGGCAAAAATATATCCGGCTTGAAGACCAGGTTTCGCTCTTCTTCTTTCCAGTCGTCAGGATTAATTATGTGGCTATAAGTCGTTGGGCCGCGCACATCTTTCTCGTCCGCCTCAGGACTGATGAACAGCATCACTGTTCTTTGTTTAGCAAGTTTAAATGCTACTTTGAACTCTCCCTTTTTCCCGATTCTTCCGGTTGCTAAAAGTTGATGATCCTCGTCAAAAACATAAGTCATTAGTTTCAGGTCATCCGGTGGCCTTTCAACGGATTCTAACTCGAGCATTCCTTGAATACTATGTGGTAATTTTGCTGGCATGAGTAAATCCTCCCCTTGGAAAAATTATCGTGTCTTGCTGTCTTATATATTTTATTCGCAAGTACCATACCAATGTCATTAACTTAAGGAATCGGTTTGTAATTTAAACAATATTTTCTCTGCGCTCTTTTATGATTAGGCGGGAATTTTCTTCCCGGTCGAACGGGTTCGGTTGCCATAGCAAATGTGTCCAGAATATCAGATACAATGCCGTGAATGACAGTAGTTGATCAATTTTTGCTATTTCCCGAACCAACTCGCCATTCACCCATTCTGCTGCAGTTGCTACCTGTTCATCATCCAGGATTTCCAAACTCTGCTTACCCCAGAAGCTTTGCCAATGTTTGAGATGGATAAGAGTATTTTTATTCCAGTTTTTCTTGTCATTGAAGGTGACAAGGTGAGGATTGATTGATATACACCACCAGTGGTGGTTCATATGCACCAGATGACAAGAAATCGCTTTCTGAGCAAAGATAGTGAGGGGTTAAAATCAGGTGATCCAGAAGATTTGCTCAAAGCAGGGACAGGAAG
>JAYEOK010000274.1:0-1915 GCA_034722915.1 Thermodesulfobacteriota bacterium
TACTCAACCCGAGTCAAATCAGCAGGAGATTTATTCAGCCTTGGATATTCGCAGTCATCCAGGGAAAACTATCAAGACTACAATACCAGTAAAACGACAAAAGTAGTGCCATAACGACAACCCCAAGCGGCGTAACGAGCTGATATCACAACAGTTATTGCTTTTTGGTCACAAAGTTGGGTTAGAATTTCTGAATAAAATGCTGGTATTGAGGGTAAAAGCATTTTGTCTTTTACACGCTTTACTTGCTATTTCCCTTTTGTCAGGCGGCTGTTCTTCTGTAGGTAAAATAACCAACGTACCCATAGAAAAGCTCCCTGAAGTTGAACAACGATATGCTTTTACTAATCATGTCAAGGAGCATGGCATTGGAAATGTCCTGTTCGTACTGGCTTTTTCCGGTGGGGGGACCCGAGCTGCTGCCCTGTCATACGGTGTTCTTGAGGAACTGGGAAGCACTTTCTATGAATCGGGCGGAAAAAAACTCAGGCTGCTGGACGAGGTCGACAGGATCAGCAGCGTGTCCGGGGGCAGCTTCACCGCCGCCTATTACGGCCTGTTTGGCGACCAGATATTTGACAAATTCAAGAATGACTTTTTATACAAGGATATCCAGGGCGAGCTGACGGGAAGGATTTATTATGATTTTTTTCATTTTATGGAACGCCAGTTCACGGGTGTTAGCAGGACTGAGGATGCGATAGATCTCTATGATCAACAGATCTTTAAAGGGAAAACCTTTGCAGATCTGCAGAGTTCAGGCAATCCATTTGTCAGCATTAATGCCACCGACCTGAACTCTCACAGTCAATTTGTCTTTTCCCAGGACTATTTTGACCTGCTCTGCTCCGACTTGTCACAGTTGAAGGTTGCCAGGGCTGTTGCCGCCTCTTCAGCGGTCCCTATTTTGTTTTCACCGGTATTGATTGAGAACTATCATGACTGTAATCGGAAAAAACCGACCTGGTTGATTCGAGCGGAAGAAAAAGCGTTTCAGGAAAACAATCTGCGGCTTCAGGACGTGGTAAAATCTCTGGAGTTTTATCTCGATCCGGATAATCCACCCTATGCCACACTGGTGGACGGAGGTGTCACCGACAACCTCGGTCTTCGTGCAAGCCTGGCTAATCTGATGATCTTTGAAGGGACAAAAACACTCCAGAGTGTCCTCCATCAGGCAACTCCCATAAAACATGTTGTCGTACTGATCGTTAATGCGTCAACAACGGCGGTTACAGACATAGGTAAAAGTACAGAACTGCCGTCTGCTGCAGATGTCTTCACAGCTGTAACCGATATACAGCTTCACCGTTACAACCTGGATAGTAGCAGTCTGTTGAAAAACAATCTTGTGGAATGGACCAGAACACTATCGTCGCGGGGCGAGGCCATAGAACCATATTTCATAGAGTTGAGTGTAGATGATGTTAAAAATGAGAAAGAATTTATCTTTTTTAACAAAATACCCACCAGCTTTACACTGGAACAGGAACAGGTGGATAACATTATCAACACAGCAAAACGTCTGCTTCGAAAGGATCCTGAGTACCAGAAGTTACTGGACAACCTTGGAGCAAGTGGGTCTTCTGGTGATGACCATCCTTTTGCGGATTGAGTCTCACCGTTGTGAAATTTCGAGAGCTATGGAACAAAGGGTCTGGTGATAGTCCTGCAGATAAAAAATATCCAGTGGCAACCCTTTCCATCTTTCTCTGGACTCAGGTTGACCTTGTTCCCGAGAAGTTTTTAAGGTGTCCACTCAATATACGTAACAAAAGTCATGCCTTTCCAAAGTCAACATATAGGCACTCAATCTGGACGGCCCGATAAGAGAAATGATTTAATTCACCACCAAACCTTCGTTTTTGATCTTCTGCACGAACGGATCCTCATCATTAAAGCTATCCTGATTAAA
>JAYEOK010000275.1:0-27452 GCA_034722915.1 Thermodesulfobacteriota bacterium
ATAAACGTTCCGTTCTGAAGAAATGGGGGGACGCACGGAACGGAACGATCAGTTTTAGATGAGTTTCCAGGCTCGCCATGTCATGATACTTGCAACAGATAGCGACAAGGTGCGTCCAACGTAACAGATGGGAGAGCATTTAGGGAAAATGTATACAGCCCTACCCCACCACTACCTGATCAACCTTGATGAGATCTTACATTGGGACATGAAATTGAAATTTTACCCCAACAAAAAAAGGGTTTCAGCCAAGTTTGGCTGAAACCCTTTTTTTTATATTTCTGGCGGAGCGGACGGGACTCGAACCCGCGACCCCCGGCGTGACAGGCCGGTTCAATGCGTATTCCACCTGATTTTACGTACTTTTAAAAGCCGTCAGAGCCGTTTCAAACCATCAAAAGCCGTCTAAAAAGCCGTCAAAACTTCTTTGGCAATTTTCTATTTTCTTTCATTTTCACAGAGCGTGAGCAACCAGGTACCCCGAAACCGGAATTACAATCTACCAAGTTTTTACCGGCAACTGTAATCAGCTGTCATAAATCCTGAACAAGTGCGTGATTACACTCTATTACGAAGGGCACTCCTGCCCATCAAATCACTCTCTCATCCGTTCTTCTGTCAATCTCGTTACGACTTGTGAAAGGAGAATAAAGTCGGGTAAATTGACCGCTAACTTAAGCAGACACCATCTCCAATACATTTTTTTTACAGCAGAGCAGAAACCATCTCAACCACAATTTTTTTCTTTTTCATATATTTTATGATTTCATCTGAAAGCTCTTCTCCATTTTGATAAATTATTGGAGATACTTGAACATATTTATCATCTACATTAAAACGAAAAGAGCGTACAGTATCATCCTTAATGACCACCTTGTATAAATCTTTTGATATGCTTACCCGTATTGGTTTATAAAATCTTTTCAGTATAATTACAGAATCATTTTCAACAATTATTCTTCTGTTATCCAGGACTGGTCGTGCGCAGGCTAAAAAGCTGACCAAGAAAAACAGAGCAAAGGGCAGGTAATACCATCCTCCAGAGTTCTTCCAAGTAGAGAACATTTGTATGCTAAAATAACAAGACCCTATCAAAAGTAAGATGAGAATCAGATTTGGCACTTGGTGATAAGTATTCTTCATATTCACAGATTGTTGATGTTCTAACACCGGTGATGAACGGTAAGCCGGCACTCAGTTCAGTACCCCCTTGAGGGGTATAAGTGCCTTGGTTGTATATTCAACCTCCTAACTTTAAAGCCTTTTTCGTTTTCTTGTTTTTTATGACAGGAATTAAGGAGTAAGGCACTAAATTATTCCCACATTATAACGCCATCCTAAATCTAACCAGCATAAACCATCCCAGTCACTCAAGCAACCGTTTCTGTCCTTATTGATTGCTGTCTGGGGGTAGAAAGCTGTGTCAGGGCCGGTAGTGCTGTGAGCGGCAACCTGTCATCTTTACAGTGAGTTCTGCCCTGGCCAGCAGTTTGCAGGCATATCCTCGAGTAGCTTTTCTCTTTAAGGGTAAATATCTTATGCAAATATGTTGTGTTTCTTTACTGATAGGGATTGTAGCGGGATTTGCTATTCTTTTAGGTGTCAACTGTGACAGGAAATATGAATACACTGAAAACCGCGCTGCCTGCTTGTCCCTTGCAGCGTTTTGTCAGGCGGTTTGAGGTGATATATTAACACATTACAAATGTTTCTCGTAACTTCTCCAAAAGTGCTGGTAAGGTGAATTTCCCATAAGTTACAACTGGTTACACTGGCACACAATGAGACCAAATTAGACTCTCACGAAAACTACCGAATTGCTAACATGCTGAAACGCTGTCATTTTACATTTTACGAACGAACGGTAGGCTAGTTTTTGTTGCAAAATGAAAAATTTCCACAAGGCGTATCGCACTAAAATAGCAGTGTTTTTTTGTCTACCAGCACTTTTGGAGAAGTTACTGTTTCTCTGTGCTCTATATAAATATTGAGCCACAATTATTAGGTAAATATATCGATGTACGTCTCAAGTTCTGACCACGAACGTTGTAAAAAACATGCATCATCAATAAATATTAACTCTGATTGTGTTTTTTTCCTTTCAAGTGTGCATCATCATTGATTTTGATGATTGACCTCGCATACGATGCTTTTCCAGAAGCGATCTTAGATTTTGAGATATTAGCAATAATTAAGACCTTGTTTGAATTTAAAAGGACATCTTGAAACATAACCCAGGCATCATGTATGCTTTTGGCCTCTACTCCAAAGATTTGTCTTGCCATATTTCTGAATGTGCAATTATCTCCATCAATAAGGATATAGTCTCTAGCAAGCCAACCAAGCGCATCTTTAACTTTAAGGATATTTTCAGCAATTTGATCGTTAGTGAATGAAGCAAAATAACCAGCGTTTGGATTAATCCCTTCTCTTCTTTGATTATCTGTAAATAGTTTATGCAAAAAAAGCTTGTGTTTGTGAAAAGTGTTTTGAAACCCATACCATTCTAATAATTCAGGCCTATTTTTTATCTCTTCACCAAGGGTTTCTATAAAATTATTTTCTATAGAGAACTTACCTTTTTTTTTCTTCAGATATTCAACAAATGAAATAACATTATTCTCAGGCATTACGTTTCACCTTGCAACAACAAAATAATTGATAATTAATTCCATTGTTGTGAAGTTAAATTTATTGTGTGCTTCTGATGAATATTCGGTGATTTTTCTCAGCTCAGCCGAATTATTTCACATTTTTTTAACATTTATTGCTGATACTAGTATTTATTTTTAGCGGCCTAACGTCCGTCATCACCTGCCCGCTGTGATGTTGGCTGCCAACTCTACGAGAAGTAATAAACTTGAATCTACCTGAAAAAGCGGCAGGGCTTGCGGGTCGGGTGAATGGCATTGTGTACGTCCGGCATGGGCGTGAACTAATGGGGTTAAAGTCCCCTGTAAGTGTTCCATGTAACGTTGTGAAACGTAACATAAATTACTAGCCGATGGCAAGGGCGTTACCGTGAGGTAGGGTCTGAAGGAAGCCTAAGTGCAGGTAAGCGAGGTACGAGACTCCGAAGATATGGGGCGACGAACAGAAACATCATAGAAGGCCGAGTCTCTGGGTAAGTCAGCACAACATGATTAAGCCCTGGAACAGGAGATACGGTAAATGATGCGTTCGCATATTGGAAGTTCACGTTCTTATCCGGGGAGATCTGTATTCCATGCAGTATAAAATCATTTCCAGTGAAATTACCGGTGGGGTTCCGGTTTCAAAGCATCCCGGCACAGATAAGGAATGTCCTGCCTCATCTGTGAGATACTAAACAGGTAAGCGAGGAACGAGACTCCGAAGAAAGAAAACAGGAAATGAGGATAGATGGCGCCACGCTGAGTAATTGGAATGGTGAGAGTACAGAAGTCAGCAGAAGCCATAGTAGCCAAATGCCAGGGGTAATGCTCTGGACAGGGTGAAGGGCTGAACATTAAGGAGAGAAAAGGTAGTTGATGGTTCTGGATATACGTTGAATCCGAATGGAGGAGTAGTATTCAGGCGTTAATTAACAGTACCAACTCAAATCTTTACGTCCGGTTACGACCCGACAACCTTAATGAAACGCCCCGTGCGGATCCGCATGCGGGGTGTTGTGGGGCTGGGGGAGAAAATCCCACGGCTACCCAATTGGCTGATTGTCAAGCACGGATGTGTTAGAAGCACCTTAGCCTAAAATGTTATTTTTCTTTAAAAGCCTTGGGTCAAATGAAAATTTTTCAACTATTGCTACATTTACATGTTTAATGTCTGGGTGCAATGGGTTTATTAAAGTATTAATTTCTTTGTCCACGACTGCTGATGGAATATCAAGCAACAATGATGAATTTTCCTTTATCCAGTTTGTGCCAATATTTGCTAATTGCTCGGGAGCAGGGTAGTCACGCCAGTTTGATGGCAATTGATTTTCCGTAATTAAATCTTGTTTAACATTTTTCTGAATATTGATTTCAATAATACTCAAATTTTCAGGAGCAAGAGCCATAGGAACATGCACTAAAAATTCAAGAGCTGCGAGAGACCGGCTACCCGAAGTATAAACAACTGGATAACCAGGATGGTTCCAACGTCCACCATAAATTCTTGCTCCCGTACCGGATATGTCGTTAATATGTTCAGAGTTGCATATTCGGAATAGTTTTATCACGAATAAACTCCAAATTCTATACGACCTAGTTCTTCCAATACTAACTCTGTACCAAAACGTGAGTTAAGCAAAGTAAAAGGAGTTTTACCGGAGAAAACTTTATGTGGCGTGTTTAGCCATAATAATAATTTTCTTTTCTCCTGAAAGACTTCTGTGCCCTTTGCTACAACCTCAGCAATATGAATAACTTGCTCAGAGACTGCTGAGTTAAAATGTTGATTTGATGTATAGCGATTAAGAGTCCTGTCAGTAACTGGCAATAAATCAGCTATTTGCTTCCAAGATAATGACAGGTAATTAGCCAAATGTGACACTGCATTTTTGGTAACACCAATACTGCCAAGCTCGACTAAATCCATTTTGCTTTCGAGCTTTTTGCCAAGAATTTTTCGCCCACCTAAGATTTGTTCAACTTTTGCTAATTGCATGACCCATCTCCATGTTGACATTTGTCTAAAATGTATAGACAAATCTTGGCAAAGTCAAGCTGGAATTTTAAAACATGTAAGCCAGCGAACAGACAAAATGAACTGATTTTGCCCATTTGCTAGAAATACTATTTGCGACACTTTGATAACTAGAGTAATGGGGTGATTTTATTGACTTTTTTTAGTTGTTTGTTGTGGCATTCTTAATGTTCAAGTGTTCAAGGGTCGGACCAAGCTACCAAGCTGAATTAATAGCAAAAAGCGTCAGAAAACAGGCTATTTTTAGTCTTAGAAGGCCCTTTTCTCCCATAAAAAGTGGTTTCTAAGAAATGGCCAAGGGAAACCTCTGCAATTTGGGAATCCGGGGACAGGATACCGTTTCTTTCACAGATAACTGCTTAATGGCATTGTGTCCCCGGAAATAATGCCATTTTAAGGAATGAAACTGTGCAAGACACGAGCAATATCGTGGATTTCGAGAAGCATCATTCTGTGAAATGATGCACAAAACAGCATGAGAGATTATGCTACACTTGCCAAATATACCATAGACAATAAAAAACAAGATGCTATCAAGGCCTTGCGTAAAATGGGCTTTGTTACTCATGGTAATGACACTGCAGCTATTTCCTGGCGTGATAACTTCCCTGGATTGGATAAAAATGAAAGTGGAACGTATCTTTCCGGGGCACGCCACAAAGAGGAGCTGACCCAGAAACAACTGGCAGAGAAAACCTGAGTTCCACAACGCCATATTTCTGAAATGGAAAACGGCAAGCGTCCAATTGGTAAGAAGATAGCCAAGGTGTTTGCCAAGGTTTTGAATACTGATTATCGTGTTTTTTTATAGTGAAGGACGTACAGGGAGAGCATTTATGGAAAATGTATACAGCCCTCCCCCACCACTACCTGATCAACCTTGATGAGATCTAACATTGGGACATGAAATTGAAATTTTACCCCAACAAAAAAAAGGGTTTCAGCCAAGTTTGGCTGAAACCCTTTTTTTATATTTCTGGCGGAGCGGACGGGACTCGAACCCGCGACCCCCGGCGTGACAGGCCGGTATTCTAACCAGCTGAACTACCGCTCCAAGTTAGATTAAATCAATATGAATTGAGTGGTGGGCGGTACAGGGATCGAACCTGTGACCCTCGGCTTGTAAGGCCGATGCTCTCCCAGCTGAGCTAACCGCCCCCTCAATCAATCGTGGACATCTATTTACCAAGAAGCCTCTTAGGCGTCAAGCAAAAAAGATCAATGTTGACTATTATGTGAAGACACTGTGAGATCACCGTAGACAGAGGAAAGCGGCACATCCTTAAACAGTGTTGCCCCCTCTTTTAATACAAGCGATTTTTCCAATACTTGGTCAACATTGTCCAAGCAATGAATCACTAAACTCTTGCGGATATTAGCGGGAACGTCGGCAAGATTACGTTCATTTTCTTTTGGGATTAGAACTGTTTTGATATTCCCTCTTTTAGCTGCAAGCAGCTTTTCAGTAAGCCCACCAATGGGGAGCACCCTGCCGCGCAATGTAATCTCACCTGTCATGGCTATCTCATGGTTCACTGGAAGCTTTAAAATAGCAGAGACCAGGGCTGTGGCCATGGTCACACCGGCAGATGGTCCATCCTTGGGAACAGCACCTTCAGGGACATGGATATGGACATCAAGCCTCTGATAAAAATCAGGCGCCAGGCCAAGTCTCATTGCTCGAGAACGCACATAACTTAGAGCAGCCTGGGCTGATTCCTGCATAACATCACCAAGCTTACCGGTAACTATCATCTTTCCGCTACCAGGCATGAGCGTAGCTTCAATTTGCAGCAATTCACCGCCAACTGAGGTCCAGGCAAGCCCGGTAACCAAGCCTACTTCATCACGCTCTTCAGCAAGACCAAAGCGATACTTGGGAGTACCAAGATATTTGGTTACACCTTGAGCAGTAACTTTATACTTTTTGTTTTTTTCATTTGTTTTCAGACGCTCGCGGGCAATTTTTCTAAAAACAGAGGCAATGGTTCGTTCGAAATTTCTGACTCCAGCCTCTCTAGTGTAACGCCTGACAATTTCAAGAGTTCCACCCTTTGTCAGGGTAATATCGTCAGGCTTGAATCCGTTTACTTTAAGTTGTTTCGGGATCAAATAACCTTCGGCTATTTTCTGTTTTTCGTCTTCCGTATATCCGCTCAGGCGGATAATTTCCATCCTGTCCTGAAGAGGCAACGGGATGCCTTCAAGATTGTTTGCTGTGGTAATAAAAAAGATTTCAGAGAGATCATAATCAAGATCCAGATAATGATCATTGAAAGCATTGTTTTGTTCTGGATCAAGCACCTCAAGAAGTGCTGACGATGGATCACCTCGAAAATCAGTGCTCATCTTATCAACTTCATCAAGACAAAAAACCGGATTTGACACTCCAACCTTTTGCATTGCCTGAATAATTTTCCCTGGCATAGCACCCACATACGTCCTGCGATGGCCACGTATTTCAGCCTCATCTCTGACACCGCCCAGAGAAAGCCTGGTAAATTTCCGTCCCATAGCCCTTGCAATAGATCGGCTGATACTGGTTTTACCGACACCTGGAGGCCCGACAAAGCAGATAATAGGACCCTGAAGCTTTTTCACCTGTGCCTGAACAGCAAGATATTCAAGAATTCTTTCCTTTGGCTTTTCCAGTCCATAATGATCTTCGTCAAGAATTTTTTCAGCCTTATTAATATCAAGCCTTGCACGGGATTTTTTATTCCAGGGAAGAGTGAGAATGCAATCTATATAGTTCCTGACAACAGTAGTCTCCGCAGACATTGGCGGCATATTACGCAGTTTCTTTAACTCTTTTACAGCTTTATCCCGGACAATCCGGGGGAGTTTTTTCTTTTTTAAGGATTGTTCAAGCTCTCCAATTTCATCCACGCCATCTTCATTCTGGCCCATTTCATTCTGGATAACCTTAACCTTTTCACCAAGGAAATAGTTACGCTGGGTTTTCCCCATACGTTTTTTCACCCTGGTATTTAGATCTTTATCAAGTTCTGCAAGTTCTGTTTCACGACTTATATATTCCAGTACTTTCTCTATACGCTTTGGGATGGAATCAATTTCTAGAATAGACTGCTTCTCTTTTGATTTCAGAGGCAAATGAGCACTGATAACATCGACAAGTTTCCCGCTGGATTCAATCTTCTTAACGGATTTCAGGACTTCACGGGGGATTTTGCGGTTCATCTCAGCAAATTGTTCAAAATGTTTTCTCAGTCTACGCACAAAGACTTCGGTTTCCGGCATTTCAGCATCAGTATCAGTTCGAAAAGAAACCTCTGCCTGCATGAATTTGTCATGGGGAAGAAAAGATACAATCTCCGCCTTTCTTTTGCCTTCTACCAATGCCTTAATAGTTCCATCAGGCAGGCGCAGAAGCTGCATAACAACAGCCAGAGTACCAACCCTATACATTTCATTTTCTTCAGGATCATCAACGGTTGAATCCTGTTGTGCAACAAGAAGAATTTCAGTTCTTTTTTCCATGGCGTCTTCAAGGGCGTGGATAGACTTGGTTCTCCCAACAACTAAAGGGGCAACCATGTGTGGAAAAATTACGATGTCACGAAGTGACATGAGCGGGTATAAACTGGTTTCCATTAGAGACATTTCTCACAATAAAATAATCACCAGCAAAGGCTGGGTTCCACACTCTTCACACAACAATTTCAGAGTGCCTTCAAACAAAATGGTTTAGTGCCTTACAGAATATTTTCTCGGAGTCGGAGTTTATACCCTGTTTCTTTAGGGTGCTTACCTGTTTTTTTGAACATATTCTGATAAGGCACTTATCCAGTGAACTGAATTGTTTCCGGTTTAACCGGGTTAGCCGGTACTTTCCAGGCGTTTTTCCTCGGAAGGATTACTATACAAAATCACAGGATAATCACCGTCATTGATAACCTGTTCGCTAATCACACACTCCTGAACATTTTCTTTTGACGGCAGTTCATACATCACATCAAGCATTGCCTCTTCCATTACAGAACGTAGTCCACGAGCACCTGATTTTCGTTTCAATGCCTTCCTGGCAATTGCAGAAAGCGATCCTTCAGTAAAACGTAATCGAACATCTTCAAACTCAAAAAGACGCTCATACTGCTTTGTGAGTGCATTTTTAGGCTCTTTCAAGATACGAATCAGATCTTCTTCCTCAAGTTCCTTCATGGTGGCAATAACCGGTAAACGGCCAACAAGCTCTGGGATAAGACCAAATTTCAACAGATCCTCAGGCTGCACAGCTTCCAGAACTGCTCCAATTTTCGTATTTTTGTCTCCGTCAACTTTGGCGCCAAAGCCAATGGATTTTTTCCCCTTCCTCCGTTTAACAACGGTATCAAGCCCAACAAAAGCACCACCACAGATAAAAAGAACGTTGGTGGTGTCAATCTTCACCAGTTCCTGCTGCGGATGCTTGCGCCCCCCTTTAGGAGGGATGGATGCCACAGTGCCTTCAATTATTTTCAACAGTGCCTGCTGAACCCCTTCACCGGATACGTCACGGGTGAGAGATGCACTGTCTGACTTCCTGGCAATCTTATCAATTTCATCAATATAGATAATACCGCGCTCTGCACGATCAATGTCATAGTCAGCAGCCTGAAGAAGATTTACAAGGATATTCTCCACATCATCTCCAACATACCCAGCTTCAGTAAGCGTTGTTGCATCAGCTATACAGAAAGGAACATTCAGAATTCGGGCAAGGGTCTGGGCAACCAGTGTTTTTCCGCTGCCAGTTGGCCCGATAAGGATGATATTTGATTTTTGCAGTTCTACAACATCATCAGAAACAGGAGCGTCAATGCGTTTGTAGTGATTATGCACAGCCACGGCAAGAACTTTTTTAGCAAAATCCTGTCCAATCACATAGTCATCAAGGTGATCCTTGATTTCCATGGGTTTAAGCGCACCCTTCAGTCCATTTTCGTCATCGGAAACCACAGCGGCTTCTTCATCTTTGACAATTTCATTGCATAAATCAATGCACTCGTCACAGATAAACACATCAGGACCGGCAATAAGTTTTGCCACTTCTCCCTGATCTTTTCCACAGAACGAACAGTTACAGTCCGGTTCTTTATTTTCAGTATCGTCCATATTACTCTTCCTCGGAGAGATCTATTCGTTTGCTAAGTACTTTGTCAATTATACCATATTTTTTAGCTTCTGCAGGGCTCATGAAATTATCACGATCCGTGTCGTTTTTTAATTTTTTAACGGTGTGCCCGGTGTGTTTGGCTAAAATTTTATTGAGATCATCACGCATGCGTAAGATTTCCTGTGCATGAATGTCGATTTCACTGGCCTGGCCCTGATATCCACCCATTGGCTGGTGAATCATAATTCTTGAATTTGGCAGGGCATAACGCTTCCCTTTAGTGCCTGCAGCAAGGAGCAAAGCACCCATGGATGCGGCCTGTCCCATGCAAAGTGTTACAATATCGCATTTGACATATTGCATGGTATCATAAATAGCAAGGCCTGCGGTAACAGAACCGCCAGGTGAATTAATATAAAAAGTTATATCCTTATCAGGGTCTTCTGCCTCAAGAAATAGAAGCTGAGCAACAATGGAACTTGTAACATCATCGCCGACCGAGGTCCCAAGAAAAATAATTCTTTCCCTCAGCAGCCTGGAATAGATATCAAAGGAACGCTCTCCTCGAGGGCTTTGCTCCACAACCATTGGTACAAGATTCATTTTACTCTCCTCCAAATAAAGACGACTGCAAAAGCCCTTGAGGCAAATGCAGTCGTAAATTTACATCTGTATAGTAAGTAGTAAGGAACGTACAATAAATAACTTGAACAAATTAATGTATTTTTTTCCGTCTTCTGTGTTGCTCGTTGCTCACGTAACCCGTTATGCTCCCGCCTCGCGCCTTGAATACGAAAAAAACTCCTATTAATTTTTGTTCAAGTTATTTATCTCCCGTTCCTAAGCAGGTTTTTCTGCTGTGTCAAATCAGTCAGCACTCTCTTCCTTGACTTCTTCAGCAGCTTCTTCCTTAGCTGCCGGTGCGGCATCAACAAACGTTGCATTTTCCCGAAGAAAGTTGAGGATTTTCTCGTTGAGAATTTCATTCATAAAGGGGAGCAGATCATCACGACTTTGAAAGAATTCTTTTACCTTGGCAATGGGCATATTGTACTGATCGCCTATACGCTGAAAAGCACGATCCATGTCTTCATCCTTGACATTGATGTCTTCAGTCTCTGCAATTTTTTTCAGGATAAAATCGCCACGCACACGTTTTTCAGCTGTTTCTTTGTTCTGTTCAGCAAGTTCATCACGATTAATACCGGCAGATTCCAGGTTCATGCCCTGTTGTTCGAGTGATTTTTCAGTATTTTTGATCATTTCTTCAACTTCAAAACGAATCAGTCGCTCAGGAACTTCAAACGTATGTGCTTCAAGAAGTTTCATCATCACACGATCAGTGGTATCACCCTCGGCACGCGCTTCCTTTTCTTTTTGCAGACGTTCCCGGATGTCACTCTGTAAATCAGCAAGGCTTGTGTACCTCTCGTCTACATCTTTGGCAAACTCATCATTCAGTTCCTGCAGGACACGCTCTTTTACATCTTTAACCTTCACCCGAAATTCAACTTTTTTCCCGGCTAAAACAGGATTTACATACTCTGCAGGAAATTCTACGTCATGGCTGGCATCTTCTCCCTGCTTCATACCAACAAATTTTTCTTCGAATTCAGGACTTAACTTGCCAGCTCCAACATCCACAGAATAATTGTCATTTTTCACCTCTTTCATGGCCTTACCGTTGTGAAATCCTTCAAAATCAACAACGATAACATCACCATTCTCAACACCACGATCACCTACAGAACGAAGAGGAGCCATATCACGACGAAGCTCTTCAAGTTCAACTTCAACGGCAGCATCACTCACTTCATTGGCTGCTTTCTCAACCTCTATTCCTTTATAATTACCAAGCTCAAATTCCGGCCTGACATCAATCCTGGCAACAAAGGTAAATGTTCCGTCATCATTAAATTTGGGGTCAGCAATGTCAGGATGTACAACAGGATCAACCTTTTCCTGCTCAATCGCATCAAAATAGCTGTCCTGTACCAGTTTTTCAGCAATTTCAGCCTCTACCTGCCCCTGATAATGTTTAACAATTACAGTACGGGGCACCTTGCCGCGACGAAAGCCTTTAATCTTTGTCTCGCGTTGCAGTTTGCCATAGGCTTTTTCCAGTTTTTTCTGCACCCCTTTTTTGGGGAGAGTTATGGTGATTTTTTTTGTAAGCGTGCTGACATCTTCTACAACTACATCCATCCTGTCCATCCTTTAGTAATTTTTAGTCTGACCGGAATTGATAGCCAGCACCTTTATTTTTTTAATTTACTGATAAATTCTTTTCGTGTGTTTTTGAGTGAAGCTCTTAGTGGTGCGAGAGGGGGGACTCGAACCCCCATGCCAAAGGCGCTGGTTCCTAAGACCAGTGCGTCTACCAATTCCGCCACCCTCGCATCTGTCAGATTAAGAGTACTGCAAGTATCGAAGAACGATTCGACAATCTTTTAGTAATTAATTCAGATTATGCTTTCAGTCAAGACCGATACCTTGTTTGAATGCAAAAAATTCACTTTTTTTGACAATTTTTAAACAAAAGTGGACATCAAACTTCTATCTGTACCTTGCCAAACAAACTTACAGAGACTATTATTTGGATGCGTTGGAAAAGATCATCTTCATTCCATTCTTTTCCAACAATTTATTGATTCAAATAAACTATAACACCCATTACAATCGAGGAACCAATGAAGTACAAACAGTGTCTTGCAGCCTGTACCATACTCATGCTTTCTTTTTCAACTTCTTCGGCTTTTGCTGCCGCCGATGCTAAAGAACCCGGTAAGGTTCTGTGGCAGGTTGACAAAAGTTGGAAAATCCCAAGTAAACCTCTGGATATTGTCTATGCTTTAGATGGCAAGAGAGTTTTTATCCTTACTGATCAGAGCAAAGTTTTAATCTACACAGCCGAAGGGGCACTCCTTGGCAACATTGATGTGGATAAAGGCGTTACAGCTATTGATATTGCTCCCCGTGGGGAAAAGCTTTATTTAATGAATCAGAAAGATAACAGTTTCACAGATCTTTCCATTGATTTTGTGGTAAATGTCAACACTAAAGGATCCCCCTACCTTGGTAAGGAAAATGCTCCTGTGACCGTTGCTGTTTTTACGGATTTTGAGTGACCTCACTGCGGCAAAGCAGTGCCGCTACTCGAGCAGGTGCTCGAGCACAATCCTGATACCGTGAAAATTGTTTTTAAAAATATGCCCTTGAATTTTCACAGATTTGCTGAACCTGCTGCCCTTGCTGCTCTTGCAGCAGGAGAACAGGGAAAATTCTGGGAATTCCATGATGCGCTGTTTGCTGCCTCCTCAAAGCTGAGCCTTGATGTAATTAATGGCATTGCCACAAAGCTTGGTTTGGATATGGAAAAGTTCAAAACAGATATGGCCTCAGCAGCTATCAAACAGAAGCTTGCACAAGATCTTCAGGATGCCAAGGAAGCCGGTGTGACCGGAACCCCAACTCTTTTCGTCAATGGAATACGCTTGAAAAGCAGAACTCTCCCGGCTATCCAAAAGATCGTAGACGAGGAACTAGCTGCCCCAAAGGCCAATTAACATATGGCAAACAAGCAGCATAGCAAGGATCTCTGTTTCTCCGATAATAATCATGCTGGTATTCTTTATGGGGAACTGAACAAAAACCTCCAACTGGTTGAACAAAATATCGGTGTCACAATTCATGTCCGGGGCAATGATGTTCGTATCACCGGCCTTGGGCATGAAGTTGATCTTGCTGTAAATCTTCTTGAACAGTTTTATGGTCTCATAAGTAAGGGGTTTAAGGTTTACAGTTCTGATTTTGCCTTTGGGCTCCGTGTTCTTGAGACTACCCCGACAGCCCGACTGGATAAAATATTTCTCGATAAAGTATATATCACGGCCCAGAATAGAGTCATCTCTCCGAAAACACAAAATCAAAAGTTTTATATCGATGCTATCCGTAACACTGATGTTGTTTTTGGTATTGGGCCTGCTGGTACCGGAAAGACCTATCTTGCTGTTGCCATGGCAGTTTCTGCACTCACCACAGGTCAGGTTCGATCTATTATTCTCACCAGACCAGCAGTAGAGGCAGGTGAAAAACTTGGATTTCTGCCTGGTGACCTTGCCCAGAAGGTTAATCCTTACCTTCGCCCTCTTTATGATGCCTTGAGCGATATGCTTGGCACTGACAGAAGTGCAGATTATATCGAACAGGGAATTATTGAAATCGCGCCTCTGGCCTTTATGCGCGGGCGTACATTGAGCGATGCATTTATTATTCTTGATGAGGCACAAAATACTACCCGGGAACAGATGAAAATGTTTCTAACCCGTATTGGATTTGACTCTTTTGCAGTTATCACCGGTGATGTTACCCAGATAGATCTTCCGAGTTCACAAAAATCGGGTCTTCTGCATGCAAAAAACCTGTTGCATGGAATCAGCGGAATCAAGTTCTGTAATTTTTCTAAACAGGATGTGGTTCGTCACCCTCTGGTACAACAGATTATTGCCGCTTATGAAAAGAGTGGTAATCAGAAGTAATGCCACCATATTTTACTCTCAATTGCGATCTCCCCTCGTTGCGTATCAACACAAAACTACTTCAAAGACGAGCAGCATGGCTCATGCGTCAATGCAAAGTTGCTGACCATGATGTTTCCATTCTACTTGTTGATGATGAAGAAATAAGTTGGCTGAACAGTCATTACAGAGAGAAGCCGGGGCCAACTAATGTTCTCTCCTTTCCCTTGGCAAATGAAAACCAAAATGATACATTCCTGAGTCCCCTGCCCCTCAAAGAACTTGGTGATATCATTATTTCTGTTGAAACCGCATTGAGTGAGGCCAGGCAACTCAATGTTTCCCTTCACGACCGCCTCACATGGCTGCTCACCCATGGTCTGCTCCATCTTCTTGGCTATGACCATGAGAGGTCTGAAAAAAAAGCCATTGCCATGTGGAATCTTGAAAACAAACTTATTAATCAGTTACATAATTCCAGGAGTAATCAGATGACTCATCTCGCAATCAACGTTGACCATGTTGCAACTGTAAGAAATGCCCGTGGTATCACAGAGCCTGATCCGGTTGCGGCTGCAGCCATCTGTGAACTTGCCGGTGCTGCCGGTATTGTCGTTCATCTACGTGAAGACAGGCGCCACATCAATGATCGCGATGTACGTTTACTGAGAGAGACCATCAAAACCAGGATGAATCTGGAAATGGGTGCCAATAAACAGATCATCGAAATCGCGTTGGGACTCAAGCCGGATATGGTGACTCTGGTCCCTGAAAAACGCCAGGAACTCACTACAGAAGGTGGTCTTAATGTTGCCGGGCAAAAAAAGAAACTGGCTAAAACCATCAATAAGATGGATAAAGCAGGAATACCAGTATCACTTTTTATTGATCCTGAAGCTAAACAGGTAAAAGCCGCCCATGCAATCGGCGCAACGTATGTTGAACTCCACACAGGACGATATTGTGATGCCACCAATGATGACGAACGTGAAAAAGAGTACCAATTCATTGCCTCTGCTGCTGAAGAGGCGTATCAGATGGGTCTGCGGGTTAACGCCGGGCATGGGCTGGACTATCAGACCACCTCGAGAATTGCAGCCCTGGACACCATTGAAGAACTCTCAATCGGTCATGCAATAATTGCACGAGCAGTTTTTGTAGGGCTTGATCAGGCTGTTCGGGAGATGAAAAGAATTGTTCGTGATGCTTCCATAGTATTTGGATAAATATTGTAACGTATTCAGCATCACCAGGGTAAGCGAGTACACGAGACTTCGATTGTGGATTTGTCAAAATATCTGACCAGCATTTACCGTGCATCGGCTCACCTAAGATGGTAGGTTGCAATAATAAATTTCGGGCAGTCGAAAACACTCACTCTGTGAAAGTCACCAAAAAAGTTTAGTTCGATTCCCCTTGGGGTTACCATGCAACACAAAGCCTTTCAAGATCACATTATTTCTTGAAAGGCTTTTTTAAAATCGTTAACAAACAGCGAGCACAAGTATGGCAGAAATCAATCTTAGAGCAATGGCTCAGAAACAATCAGGTACCATAAAGGCTGTAAAGGTCGGTGGTGAGTTAGGCAGAAGAATCAGGGAAATGGGGCTTGTGCCCGGTACCGTAATCACCATTCAGGGTCGGGCTCCCCTCTATGATCCGGTTGCTCTCCGCGTCATGGGAGGAACTCTTACCTTGCGAAACAATGAAGCTGATCACATCATGGTGGAGGTTACAGAAGAAGGGTGAACAAGTTCAACACCGGCTTCTTTAAGTAACACTAATGCCACGCTCTCATTATCCTCGCCCACAACTTCATCCGGTTTCAACTTCAGTAACCAACGCCCTACCAACAGTCCTTTTTTCTTTTTTGCATCTTTGTGACGGTTTTCTATAAATTGCCGTTTCTTCACCTCTTTAGTTTCAGTACTCATTGTCTCTACAAGAAACCATGGGGATGAGGCTAAATGCATATTAATTTTCCCCTCAGGGCCATCAACTGGAGTAATACGACGCATAAATTTACCAGGTGAGTAATGAGGCCTTATACGCGCGAGCACAAGCAAAGGAAATTCGACAAGTAATTCTTCCTCGAGACGATCAGCTACAAGATCAGCTATCTTGTGGGAAGGAGTATGAAGCACCACATCCATATCCACTAAATAACGACCACCCGCTTTTCGACTGAAACATTTTTCAACCCTGCTGATGCGTGGATATTCTTCCACAAAACGAACAATCTCCCGTTCAGTCTCTCTGTCGATCGATGCATCCAGCAAATCTTTCAACGCTCCGATAAAAAGCTGCCCGCCCGCATAAAAAATAAACAAAGAGACTATTCCTGCTGCAAGCTGATCAATATTATATCCTACAGAAGCTACGAGTAAACTAATCAGCACAACTCCTGTGGAAAGGGAATCTGCAAGATAATCTTTTGCGTCAGCTATGAGTGCCGGCGAATCAAGCCTTTTCCCGGCACGGAGCTGGATAAGACCAAAACCCAGTGAAAGAAGCAAAGAGATTGCAACTACCGGCAAGGCAATAGTGACATTCGGAAGCTTGGGCACACCAAATAATGCCTGCCTTGCAATTTCATATCCTGCAAGAATAACAGCAATAGATGTTGCTAAAACTGCTACGGTTTCAGCTTTATATAAGCCATAGGGAAATGAGGGATGTTCTCGTCCTGCAACCAGAATACCTACAAAAACAGCGGTTGAGGCAAAAACATCAGTGGCTGAATTAATGGCATCCCCAAGAAGCGCGGCTGAGCCGGACAGTACGCCTGCAGTACCCTTTCCGATCGCAAGAAAAAGATTAAGACCGATAGAAACAATCGCCCTTTTTTTGGCTTCAGCTAATTTTTGTACAGATTGATTCGAACCCATGCTCTGTTGCCTTTATGTTCATTATTCTCAAAAAATATGGCCATTGTTACAGATATGCATGATACTTTCAAGAAGCCAGACTTTTCTTGTTACATATTTTAATTTGCTGATAACAAAAGACGCCCTGTTCCCTTGATAAATATGTTGACAGGGCATATTGTTTGGTGTACCTAACAATGGTCTTTAAAGGAGAATGAAATGACCCTGAAGGATCTGAATAAAAAATGCAGCTGTTTTACCCAAAGGATAAAAAACTGTAGCAAAGGTGAACAGTGTAATAAACACCATGGCCCTCTTTCCGAGAACTGCCAGGCTGGAAAGGTGAGGATCTGCAAGCTTACCGGTGACAGAAGACATTGTGCCAGAATGGCTGCGCTTGGTGTTCTTCCTGGTGCAGAGGCCGAGTTGATCTGTCCGCAGAGTGGTTCACAATGTCTGTTGAAAATCCATGGTGGAACTCTGAGTCTTGATCAACTTACAAGCAACAATATTATTGTTCAATCCGTTTAGACAACAGAAATAAGCAGGCAGTTGCCAGAAATGGAACTGCTTTTTTTTACGATATTAAAATTAGTCTCCCCTAACTGTGAGTTTTATCATGTGGCAAACTTCCATCACATTTCTTGTTGTTGGCTTCGCATTCATTTTTATTGCGAGCAAAGTGTACCGTATGATTCGCCAGCTGCTTGATCCTTCTCAGGATATTTCCTGTAGCGGCGCTTGCAGTTGCTGCACCATGTCCAACTGTGATACTAAAAAAAAACAGTAACTATTTATTCCACTTCCCACGAGTCCATATAAATGCGCACCAAACCCGTCACCATGGCCCTGGCCGGCAACCCTAATGCTGGCAAAACTACCCTCTTCAACGAACTTACCGGAGCCAGACAGCACGTGGGTAACTATCCGGGAATCACAGTAGATCACAAGGAAGGATATTTCTCACACGAAGAGCGTGAAATAACCATCACTGATCTCCCTGGAACCTATTCACTCACAGCCTACTCTGTTGAAGAGGTTGTTGCCCGTGATTTTCTTACGATACAAAAACCGGACGTGGTTATCAATATTGTTGATGCATCAAATCTCGAACGAAACCTTTATCTCACTACTCAGTTTCTTGAAATGGGAGTACCGCTGATCATTGCCCTCAATATGATGGATGTGGCCAAAGAGCGCGGCATAGAAATACGTTTTCAAAAACTTGCGGACCTGCTCGGTGTGCCTGTTGTTCCGATCATCGCCAGATCCGGTGAAGGAACGGATGAACTTATCAGACAGGCCATTAATATTGCTGATTCTGATAAAAAACACCACTCAAGAGATATTTCATACGGAGAGGATCTTGATGAAGTGATTATGGATAATATCTCCATGATCAAGGAGGCATCTTTTCTCTCAGAACACTATCATGCCCGTTTCACTGCTATAAAATATCTCGAACATGACGACCAGATGCTTAGCAAAGGGCAGAAGGAGAACTTGACTGTTGCCCGAAAACTTGAGCAGACTGTTGGTATCATCTCAGACCATCTTCTCAAAACCATGGATGCGTACCCTGAGGCAATTATTGCAGATCACCGCTATGGATTCATCAAGTCCATTATCCGCCAGGGAGTCATGACCCATAAATTTGATACCGACCGGCTCTACACCTCTGATAAAATAGACAAAGTTCTTACCAATCGCCTAATCGGACCAGTTGTTATGCTGGCTATTCTTTTTGGTTTGTATCAGTTCACCTTTGCCTGGAGTGAGTTGCCGGTAGAATGGATGGGAAATCTTTTTTCCTGGCTTGGCTCCGTGGTTGAAGCAACTCT
Organism: Thermodesulfobacteriota bacterium; assembly: GCA_034722915.1. Classification (GTDB taxonomy): domain Bacteria; phylum Desulfobacterota; class Desulfobulbia; order Desulfobulbales; family Desulfocapsaceae; genus Desulfocapsa. The sequence continues at coordinate 19,010 of JAYEOK010000275.1, forward strand.
CCCGGACGGAATGGTCAAATCCATGATTATTTCAGGAGTCATTGACGGAGTTGGTGGTGTACTTGGCTTTGTACCCCTTATTATGTTTATGTTTTTCGGTATCGCTGTGCTTGAGGATTCCGGCTACCTGGCAAGAGTTGCATTTATGATGGATCGTATCTTTCGTTTGTTTGGCCTGCACGGCTCAAGTGTTATGCCTTTTATTATTTCAGGTGGAATTGCCGGGGGGTGTGCAGTCCCTGGTGTTATGGCCACAAGAACCCTGCGTTCCCCAAAAGAAAGAATGGCGACGCTGCTTACGGTTCCCTTCATGAACTGCGGGGCAAAAGTCCCTGTCCTTGTTTTGCTTATTGGTGCTTTTTTTGCCGACCATAAAGCTCTCTATATGTTTCTCTTTACCATGCTGGCCTGGTTTGTTGCCCTGGTTGCAGCAAAATTTCTCCGTATGACAGTATTGAGGGGTGAGGCGACACCATTTGTCATGGAGCTTCCCCCTTATCGTTTCCCAACGCTGAGAGGTCTTTTTATCCATACCTGGGAACGTACCTGGCAGTATATCAAAAAGGCAGGAACTGTAATCCTTGGCATCTCTATTCTTCTCTGGGCAATGATGACCTTCCCGGGCCTTCCTCAATCTGAGCAGGACACCTTTAGTGCAGCGCGGAGCACTATTACAAACAGCTTCCCTGAAACTGTTCAACAGGAACTCACAAGCTTTAATAAAGAAACAGATGAACTCTCAGAAAAGGCAGCAGAACTTAAAAATAAACTGAAAATCGTTAATCAGGAAAAATCAGGAGCAACCCTGCGGCACTCTATAGCCGGCAAAATTGGCAGTTTTTTTGAACCACTCTCAAGCTATGCAGGTTTCGACTGGAAAACAAACATTGCCATGCTGGGTGGAATTGCCGCCAAAGAGGTTATTATTTCCACCCTGGGTACAGTCTATTCCATGGGAGATGTGGATGCAGATGACGCGGATTCTCTGGGTCAAAGGCTTATCAAAGATCCGCAATGGAACAGTGTTGTTGCGGTTTCAGCCCTGATTTTCATTATGTTCTACGCGCCCTGTTTTGTCACAGTCGTCTGTATTGCAAAAGAGGCTTCCTGGAAATGGGCACTTTTTTCCATGGCCTTTAATACATTTTTTGCTTTTCTTGCGTCTGTTGCTGTATTCCAGATCGGAAGCTTTTGGAGCTGATTTCCTTCTCTGGTGTAAAGACAGACACCAGAGAAGGAGTCATACACTGCTTACAATAAATTACGCATAACGTTCTGAAAACAATCCCAATCAGTTATCCGCCACAAATACATCTTTGTTAAACTCTTTTCACGTAAAATCATTTTACTTTTCTCCTCAGGTATCACCTGTATGATGGCCTGAGGCATCAAAACAAAAAAATCCCAGGCCGAAAATATATTCAGACCTGGGATTTCCCTTTATATCCGCGAGATCAACGGATCACTGATATTCCACGACAGTGATCACCTCTATAATTCAGGCAGATTTTCTGACTTCCGGATTGTTCTTCTCCTGCGCCTTCCCAACGTAAAGAGTCAGTGGCACAATGCAGGTTTAGTCCCCGGTTACAGCGGCGGGCCCGTCTTCGATTTACACGAAGTTCCCTTTTCACCCCTTGTGGGGTGTCAGTCTTGTTACAGACACCTGAAATGTAAATATCATATCTTGAGGGGGGAGTGTTGTCAAGGAAACAACGCGCAAAACCACAACATAATGTGCCAGAGGCACAACTCGATACCCCACAGTGTATACTGGGCCAATCGTCAAACAAAAAGCCCCATCAGAATATCTTTCTGATGGGGCGGGAACAAAAAAAGAGTCTAACGCTGGTAAACGGTAAATAAGCCGGCACTCAGTTCAGTACCCCCTCGAGGGGTATAAGTGCCTTAGTTCGCGGCAAGAGCCTAATTCCCTTTCATTCCATGACCTTTCATCATACCTTTGGGTCCATGGTGAGAAGACGGGCAATCACAGTCCCGAAAACCAGGCCCTCTTCCAATAATATCGCTCAGACCAGCTTCCGCAGCTTTCACATGCATGGATGCACGCAGGTCGAACAACTCACCGGCTAATTTACCAACCGCCGCTGCATCAGGATTGTCTGACCGCATAAACGCTCTTTTTTCAGCACGTTTTACAGCAATGTCTTTTCGTAGCGCTTGTGTGTCTTTTAAAAATGCCTCAAATTTAACTTTTGTAGCATCATCCATTTGAGCTGTTGCATTCATTCGACCACCGGGACAATTTCCATCTCCGTTGCCTCTCATACCAGCATGGCCACACTTAGCTGAGGCCTGAGACATACCGGTTAAACCAATAATTGTAATAAGTGCGGTAACCGCAATTGCTTTTTTCATTTCCTGATCTCCTTGAGCTTAAATTAGTAGATGTACATATTGCCACTATTTTGATTTATTACTAGCAATGAACATGCCAACAATAGCACACACCATGTATCCTAATGATTAATCGGAGTATTCCACAATAAAATATTTCCTAAAACACCGAATTTCATTCTCCAACAGGGTAGCTTTTTCCCAGATGCTTCAGGTTTATGGGTAATAATTACCCTGTTAACAAGAATGTTTTTTTCAACTCAATTTTCAACATTGATCTAATTCTACAAACCTGGAAAGCTTTTCTCCATCCCGAAGAGAGAAAATCGGTCAAACAAAATATCTTAACCATTATCAAAAATACTCACTACCGGCAGCGGTCTCTCTTAAAGTGAGTATTGATACAATCTGTGGTATGATATTGGCTGACGCTACACAGATGCACCAGGTGTTACTGAATCTTTGCCCCAATGCCAGGCATCATTGCCGGGGAACCTGGTATCTCAGGACTCACGCTATCGGATGGGAGTTTTATATTAAAATAATAATTTCGCACATGTATTTGAATACTATAAAAGGTGTTAAATATTTTTTTATGGATATGAATTTGAAGGGGTCTCTTGCCTGGTTTACAGCAATGCTAATTTTTTTCTGGGCACCACTCTCCATGGCCGCCAGTCCACTAGAAATCCAGGCATGGCTTCAGGCGCACAATAACTACCGAACACTTCACGGTGTCCCCCCAGTGACTTGGTCGAGCACTGTCGCCGACAGTGCCCAAGCCTACGCCGATACCTGCCCTTCTGTCCATTCCGGATCAGGATATGGAGAAAATCTGGCCTGGTCATCCCCGGCATCACATAATCCGGGAGTGAGTACAATTGTCCAGTGGTGGTACGACGAGCAAGCATTGTATGATTACGATAATCCAGGATTCAATTCTAAAACTGGTCATTTCACTCAAGTCGTATGGAAAGGAACCACAGAAATCGGATGTGGCTTTGCAACAAACTGTAATATCCCTGGCAAGGACAACATCTGGGTCTGCCAGTATAACCCTCCGGGCAATTACACAGGTCATTTTGCTGAAATGATCAAAAAAATACGCAGTAAATAATATGTGCCTGCTAAAATTTGATATTGCACGTGGTAAAAGCAACGTACTCTTTAACTTGTCTATTCCTGAAAGGAATTTTTCATGCCTGCTCCACCAATAACGAACTTCACATATGAGTGTTCGTTATTCTTTTTCTGAAATAACAATTTGCAAAGAGAGGCCATCAGACTGCCCAAAGGGATGGGCATGGTCAGAACTCTCAAGAGGAGAAAAAGGTCTTTGGTTTTGACATGCAGCATGCATGTTTGTTATTGTAACAAGCTAAATGATCAGCGGTATGTCTCACAGGCAAGACTGCCTCTATCTGATAAGAGTCCCGAATAAAAAACTAACACCGGTAAACGGTAAGTGAGGTCGGCACTCATTTCAGTACCCCCTCGAGGGGTATAAGTGCCTTGGTTGTACCAAGTAACTTATTCATTTTAAAATAGTCTCAGGTTTTCTTTTTTTTTATTACAGCTTTTCAGGAGTAAGGCACTAATAAAATATCAGGTTTGAACGTATGAAAAATTACTGGGTACTTGCATTCCTTATCACGTTTTTTATGAGTGGATGTTCCACAATAGGACCTGATACAGTTGAACAGGATCGTTTTAACTACAACACTGCCATTTCCAAGTCATGGAAAGAACAGACCCTGTTGAACATCATCAAAATTCGCTATGCAGATATGCCGCTTTTTGTCGACGTGGCATCGGTTGTCAGCGGCTACACCTTTGAGCGAGCTGTAAACATTGGCGGCACTCTTTCATCATCCAAGGCTATTCAGGGAGATTTCCTTTCATTGGGATCCAGTGGCAAGTTCACAGACAGGCCAACTATCACCTATAGACCAATCACCGGACAACAGTTTAATAAAAGCTTTATGACCCCTATCCCTCCACGGGCTATTCTGTTTCTTATTCAGTCGGGATGGGCGGCAGATCTTGTTTTACAGATGTCTCTAGACGGCATGAACGGTATGAGAAGCCATGTGTTCGGTGGCGTTAACATGCGTGGGGGCGACACTGACTTTTATCGGGTAATAACCCTCTTTCGTCAAGTACAGAAGTCAGGCTCTGTGGGAATGCGGATTCTGAAAGAAAAAGACATGGGAGATACCACCATCATGTTTTTTCATCAAACAGGCATCTCCCCTGAAATAAAAGAAGCAATGAATGAGCTCGGCAATCTTCTTGGGTTGAAGGCGGGAATCAGGGAGATAGAGATCAGCTATGGCTACATTCCCTCCACTGATTCTGAGCTCACCATGCTCACCCGCTCAATGATGCAAATCATGATTGAATTGGCAAGCCAGGTTGATGTCCCGCCTATCCATGTCGCTGAAGGTCGCACGATGGCCACATTTCATCAAAGCAATACAGACGGAATAGATACAGGCCGTACCATTACGATCAACCATAGTGTTGACAGGCCGAAAAATGCCTTTACCGCTGTCCGTTACAGGGATTACTGGTTCTCGATTGATGACCGTGACTTTTTTTCCAAGCGAACATTCGCTTTCCTGATGATCCTTTTTTCCCTTACAGAAACAGGCGGCACGGAAGGACTTCCCCTGGTCACCATACCGGCAGGCTAATCCTGTGGGCATAAGACGAATATCCATTTCTGGTCGCTGAGAAGAATCTGGTTATAGTCTTTACTTGGGGTCTTTCTTAAATTCGAGAGATTGCCAATAACATGTTCCTACAGAAGAATGGAGTAGTAAGTCGGCCATAAAACGCCTCAGTTTGTTATTATTTTTTATTGTCTGCAATCACTTTCGTGCTTGCAGAGTCATTCTTTCGTTATTATCATTTTTACATGAACTCAAAGCACAGGAAGACCCTGCTAGCAATTTTTACCAATCCGGTGAGTGGCAATATGGAATGGAGAAAAATTGAAGCCCTTTTCCTTGCGTTAGGTGCTATAAAGGATGAAGGGCAAGGTTCTGCTGTCACTTTTTTTCTGAACAATAAACGTGCAGACTTTCACAGACCGCATCCCGACAAAGAGGCTTTACGATACCGAATAAAGGCAGCACGAGAATTTCTTACAATGGCAGGAGTAACACCATGAATACAATGAAATATAAAGGCTATGTTGCTCATATTGAATACGACGACGAAGATCATATATTTGTCGGCCGTTTGGCGTACATTACTGATATTGTCTCATTCCATGGGGCGACTGTCGATGAATTAACAACAGCATTCCACGAATCAGTTGACCATTATCTTGAGGTGAGTGAACGTACAGGAATACCAGCACAAAAACCATACTCTGGAAATCTGATGCTACGTGTACCACCGAAAACACATGCAGCCGTTGCATCCGCTGCTGCAGCAAGCGGTAAGAGTATTAATAAATGGGCAACCAGTGTACTGAGCAATGCAACAAGCCATTCCCATTAACATTACGTATCAACAAAAAAGTCAACACGACTTTTAATCAATCATGCTTTAAAAAAACATTTCGGCGCACAAACAATAGTACTGTACAATGTACAAAAATACTTTTGGAGGTGTACATATGCAAAGGTTAAGAATCGACCAGGATATTCGTTCAATGTCTGAATTTAGAACAGGCATGGCTTTTTTTATGAAACAAGTCCATGATACTAACCCGGTTCAACCGGAAACAGTTCAGTTCACTGGATAAGTGCCTTAGCAGAATATGTTCAAAAAAAAACAGGTAAGCGTAGACTCCGAGAAAATATTCTGTAAGGCACTAACACCGGTAAACGGTAAGTGAGGCCGGCATAAGTGCCTTGTTGGTATATCCAACTTGCTAATGTTAAACGAACTTTTCATTTTCTTGTTTTTTATGACAGCTTTTGAGGAGTAAGGCACTAAAAGACCATTAATAATAACACAGCATGGGAAAGGAGCCGCAGTACTTCTGGATGTTGGCGAGTATGAAGCTATGCAGGAAAAACTTGAGTTATTAAAAAACATCCAAACTTCTGTCAGCCAAATAGAAAACGGTAAAGGTATTGCCCATACAGAGGCAAAAGAAATGATAATGAAAAGAGTTGTCAAGTGAAAATAATTTGGTCACCTCTTGCTATCGACAGAACAACAGAAATTGCAGAATATATAGCTTTGGACAACCCGGGAGCCTGTCTGGACTTGCACAAAAAAAATTGACTTGAGGAGCAGTGCTGACCCATGAAACAGGTCATCACCAGTGAAAAACAGCCCATTAAGCTCTGGCTTGATGACATTGAGGAAGGCACCCTGGCCCAGGCGCAAAATCTTGCCAACCTACCCTTCATCTTCAAACATGTGTCAGTGATGCCCGACGCCCATCTTGGTTACGGGATGCCCATCGGCGGTGTAATGGCCTCCGAAGAGATGGTGATTCCCAATGCAGTGGGAGTTGATATAGGTTGTGGTATGTGCGCTGTACAAACCTCGCTCACTTCAATCTCAACGGGAAAGCTCAAGGCAGTCCTTGACCGCATCAGAAGCACCATTCCTCTTGGTTTTAAACACCACAAAAAAAAACAGCATAGTTCCCTGATGCCTAAAGTCCAAGGCGGACGGATTGAAGATCTGCCCCTTGTTTCCAGAGAATACAGCAATGCCAGGACTCAACTCGGTACCCTTGGGGGCGGCAATCATTTTATCGAAATCCAAAAAGGGAACGACGGCCACATCTGGTTGATGATCCATTCCGGCAGCCGTAATATCGGCTTTAAGGTGGCCAACTATTACAACCGGCTGGCCATTGATCTCAATCGCCGCTGGGGCTCAAAAATTCCTTCTACGTGGCAGCTTGCTTTCCTGCCCGTTGATGACGAAAGCGGCAGAATCTACCTCCAGGAAATGGAGTACTGTGTTGCTTTCGCCTATGCCAACCGTAAATTGATGATGGAGCGGGTAAAAGATGCCATGATAGCGGTGACGCAGCCGGTTACTTTTGGGCAGATGATCAATATCGCCCATAATTATGCGGCTCTGGAAACCCATTTTCACAAAAATGTCATGGTTCATCGCAAAGGGGCCACAAGTGCCCACAAGGGAGAAATCGGTATTATTCCCGGCTCCCAGGGCAGTCCAAGTTATATCGTCCGGGGCAAGGGGGAACGTGAAAGTTTTCAGTCCTGTTCCCATGGGGCCGGTCGTAAAATGGGACGTAAACAGGCTAAGCGGCAACTGGATCTGGATCATGAGCAGAAATTGCTGGAAGATCAAGGCATTCTCCACTCCGTTCGTAGTAAACGGGATCTTGATGAAGCGTCCGGAGCCTATAAAAATATAGATAAAGTCATAGAGAATCAACTTGATCTAATAGAAGTGCTGGTCGAATTGCGACCCTTGGCGGTAATTAAGGGGTAAATTTCAGGATACATAGCGCATTTCACCCAAAGATTGTCTTTAAAAAGGAAGTTTTCCCATACCATGATCCGATTATTTATTGCCGTTGAACTGCCGAAGGACATACGATCACATATTAAAGACCTGGGACGCGGGATACCTGGAGCACGTCTGATCCGTGCAGAACAGATCCATTTGACCCTGAATTTTCTCGGAAAAGTTGAAGGGACACTGTTCAAAGACATCCGGGAATGTCTTTTGGAAATAAAAAAAACTCCGTTTCAACTCCAGATCAGTGGAGTTGGTCATTTTCCGCCCCGGGGTAAACCAAGGGTGCTATGGGCCGGGGTCACGCCTACCGATGAATTGATACGTTTGAAAAAACGAATAGATAAAGTGCTGCTGTCATGCGGCCTGGATTTGGAAAAAAGAAAGTTTAGTCCGCACATCACCCTGGCTCGCCTGCACGACAGTCCGATTCAAAGGATCGGCGAGTTTCTTGCCGGCAACAGCTTTCTCAAGACCCCGGAATTTACGGTGGACAGCTTCCATCTGTTTTCCAGCCAACTCGGCAGAAATGGCGCTATCCACACGTTGGAAGAGAGTTATAAACTCGGAAAATAGCAATTCGGCAGTAAGCATTTGAGCAGTTGCGCTTGTCGGGTAA
>JAYEOK010000276.1:0-1910 GCA_034722915.1 Thermodesulfobacteriota bacterium
AATTGTTTCCGGTTGAACCGGGTTAGTACCTTATAAATTCTTTCGAAGTCTACGCTTATCTCGTGTTTTTTTGAAAAGAATTTGGTGAAGGTACTTATGCCGGCTTACCGTTCATCACCGGTGTTAGATATATAGTGAAAAGTCATGAGAACCTTAGAAGAAAGCAAACAGGCTAAAAACATTGTCAGGTAACGAGAAAGAGAAAAAAATTAAAACAGAGGAGACCAGGAGAACATGAAAAAACAAATTTTAGTGTCAGGATTGAGCCTGCTGATCGGTATGGGAATGGCTAGCACAGCTTCTGCTATGAGCTTTGAATTCCACGGTAAAATGTGGCAAACCATAGGCTTCACAGATAACGATGCGGCATTACAGGGAAAACTAAAAAGTGGCAAGACCAATTATTTTGGTTACACAAACGTGGCTGGTGACGAGCAACTCAATGTCAAAGGTGCTGAAAAAAAAGGCTATTACGATGTAATGGGTGATGGAACAAGTGTCGACTTTGGTTTGACCAAGGCCCGGTTACGCTTTGAAGGCAAGACCGATGACGGCCGCGCTAAATTTGTTTACGGCTTGGAAGTTGGAACTGTTAACTGGGGCGACAAAGATAAAGGCTTTGGACTCTCCGGTGACGGTATTAACCAGGAAACCCGTTTTGCCTATGCCCAGATTCAAATACCGGGCCTGGATCAGAATCAATATCTTCGTGCAGGTCTGCAACCCACCAAGATTAATCACTGGCTCTGGACGGAAACTGCAGCTGGTTTGACCTACCATGGCAAAGCAGGCGACGCTAAATGGATGGCAGGTTGGTATCGTGGTGATGAAGACCGTGCCGGCAATTCTTCTGACAATGATTACTACATCCTAAAAGGCAGCACAAAAATAACTTCAGCTTTTAAAATGGGATTATTTGGTGTCTATGCCGATGTCGGTAACGAACACACCTATGGTATTACGGATATAGACTTTACAGCGGGAACTGAAGATCAATATGATGATAATACATATTACCTTGGCTTAACCGGTGAATTGAACGGCCCAATCTTTGGTAGTTTCGACTTAATCTATCAGGGTGGTGATATAGAGTTTGATTCAAATGAACTTCGGGATCTTGACCATAGTGCCTACCTGGGAGATTTAACCGTTGGCTATAAATTTGATGACAGATTCAAGGTATATGCCAACTTTCTTTATGTTAGTGGTGATGACGACTATACTGATAGCGACGCAGATAACTTTAACTCCATTGACGTTGATGTTAAGGTCGGTATCATCCTTACCAAAGACAGTTTGCTTGGCGATTGTGACCGTTTTGTCACCGATTCTCCCTATATCATGGATCAGGGCCTGATCAACTATTCCCTTACTGGTGAATTTCAGTTAAATCCTGAAAATCATTTCCGTGCTGCTATCCGTTATTTACAACTGGCTGAAGATTATGCTCTTGGTGATGATGAAATAGGTACAGAGCTCGACTTCTGGTACAAATACAAATACAACAAAAACGTAGCGTTACGCTTCGAAGCTGCGTACCTATTTGCTGACGATGCGTTAGCTTTTGATGAGAGTGGAGACGACATGTACACTGTTGCAGCAGGAATACAGTTTAAATTTTAGTCACCTGCAATAAAGGCCTTAAAATGAAGAGAAAAGTGTAAAATTGAGGTAAATATTCGGCTAGCACCCCATCTTCGCCCGATCCGGCTTTTTCGCATATGAACCAATAGAGCTCTTAAGCCGGCTCGGAGTCTCGCGAGCTCGCTTACCTGAGCGAACCTAGGAGGCTGTCCGAGAATAGGCATTTCTTCTCAAATCGAGGCATTTTGAAAAAATAAGCACAGGCATATAGTTAATATTCCGAGCATTATTTTTTCAAAATAACGAAGAGTTGGGGAGAAAGGGCA
>JAYEOK010000277.1:0-27413 GCA_034722915.1 Thermodesulfobacteriota bacterium
GAAACGGAAATGAGTATTGAGGATGAAGTCTAAAGGTCGTTAACAGTTTTAGTGCCTTACTCCTTAATTCCTGTCATAAAAAACAAGAAAACGAAAAAGGCTTTAAAGTTAGGAGGTTGAATATACAACCAAGGCACTTATACCCCTCAAGGGGGTACTGAAAAGAGTGCCGGCTCACTTACCGTTTACCGGTGTTAGTTAATAGTGACAAGCTCGTAAAAACTAAATTTTTCGATGGCTAAGTAAAACACTTCATATGCACCCCAAGGGTACTTCTTACAGGGCGCGAGGCGCGTCTATTTTCTATTATTTCGGCGTACTAGAGTACGTCGTAATGATAGAAAATATACAGCAACGAAGCAGATGAAGAGTTTTTACAACGCCATCAATAGTTAAGTGAATGGTTTTTGGGTATATGGAGTGACCGGGTTGTAAAGCAACAAGAGAAGAGGTGATTTTATGGAAAATCGTTAAGATAGTATGCAAAACATCACTAAGCAGTTGCGGGTTGTATTCCGGGCTGTCCAGTCACACTCTAAAACCGTTCAACAGCAGTGCGGATTAAGTAGTGCAAAGCTATGGATGATGTGGGAACTTTTTGCCAACCCCGGCGTCAAGGTTTCAGAACTTGCCAGGGCCTTGACCATTCACCCGTCAACATGCAGTAACATGCTGGATCAACTTGAAGATAAAGGGCTGACCCGCCGGAACAGAAGTAAGGCTGACCAGCGTGTGGTCCATCTATTTCTTACCAAAGAGGGAACGCAGTTACTGGCCATAGCTCCTCGTCCGGCCCAGGGTACCCTTTCCATGGCCTTTGAGCATCTCAGCGATAGTCACCTTACTTATCTTGAAGAGGGCTTGAGCCAGCTTATACAGGCTATGCAGGTAAAAGATGAGGTGGCTGGTATGCTCCCTCTTTCTACCCGTGATAGATAACATTATTTCCCCTCTATTGAAGTTTGGATAAGGTGTTAAAAAAAACTATTGCACAACTATTCAGGTACAACCTGAAGAACACGAGAGAAGCACCCTAAAGAGAATTTTTTTTATGCCATCCTTTTAAATTGTGCAGAATAGAGACGAGCAACCATCCTGTTTTGTTTAGGAGGCTGTCCGAGAACACCCAAACTACGGGTACAAGTGCCCTTTCTCCCCAACTCTTTGTTATTTTGAAAAAATAATGCTCAGAATATCAACGATATGCTTGTGTTTATTTTTTCAAAATGCCTCTTCTTTGAGAAGAAATGCCTATTCTCGGACAGCCTCCTAGACCTGTCATAAAAACAGATACATCATAAACTCTGCACACATTCGCCTTTCAGGAGTACTGTTATAAGTTGAGAAAATAAGTAGACATAAGATTAAGAACGGTTAAGGTACTCACATAAAAAAATCAGGGACGACACAACGTAATTCAAGAGCATAGAAAATTTCATTTTTTATGAAGCTTAAAAAATGAATACCGAACATTAAAGGACGAATATCGAATATCGAACAGGTAAGCGCAGACTCCGAGGAATGTCGAACCGCAGAAGGGGAGAGGCCCTTGGTTTTTCGTCTTTTATTCCGATCGATATTCGATATTCCCTGTTCGATATTCGACATTTTTTTTTTAACCCGCCCAAAGGGCGCTAAGTTCAACAGTTCCAGCGCATCACTCGACCTTGCTGAAATGTATTGCGTAATTATCAACGATAATATTCCAACAACTTCATTCACTAACCAATATAGTTACAGATGGTTTTCAGTTCTCCTCTTTTTCTCTTTCAGTTTCTCCCTGTTTTTCTGGCGATTTACTACCTCTGCCCGAACCGTTACAGAAATTTTATTGCTTTGGGAGCGAGTGTCTGGTTTTACTCCTGGGGGGCACCGCGCTTTATCTTCCTGCTGGCAGTATCCTCCTTTGCCGACTTCATAATTGCCCCTAAACTCCAGCCGACAGAGGATATCCCAGGTGATCGGAGCCGTAAAAAATGGCTGACTGCAGGCCTGATTGTCAACCTGGGAGTCCTCTTTTACTTCAAATACACCAACTTTTTTATTGCTGAGCTCAGCCCCCTGTTAACCACTCTGGGCATGACGGAATTCTATTGGACCGACATCGGCCTACCCATCGGTATTTCTTTTTTTACCTTCCAGAAAATCAGCTATCTGATGGATGTATATCGCGGTATCAACAGGCCGGCTACAAGCTTTATCAACTATTTTCTCTATGTCTCTCTGTTCCCGCAGCTTATTGCAGGACCCATTATTCGCTACCACGATGTTGCCAAACAGCTAACCGACCGACAACACACATCCTCCCGCATGTTCTCTGGGATATGGCGTTTCTGCCTCGGCCTGGCAAAGAAAGTTTTAATTGCCAATGCCCTGGGAGAGATTGCCGGTCACGCTTTTGCCCTTGATAAGGGGGTACCTGATACCGGCTTTGCCTGGCTTGGCATCCTCTGTTACACTTTTCAAATCTACTTTGATTTTTCCGGATATTCCGATATGGCCATCGGTCTTGGCAGAATGCTGGGTTTCGAGTACCTGGAGAACTTCAATGCCCCATATATTGCCAGGAACTTTACAGAATTTTGGAAACGGTGGCACATTTCGCTCTCAAACTGGATGCGCGAATATCTCTATTTCCCTTTAGGTGGCAACAGGCACGGACCGGTTCGCACCATCTTCAACCTGTGGCTGGTTTTTCTTATCTCCGGTATCTGGCACGGTGCATCGTGGAATTTTCTGATATGGGGTGCCTTTCATGGCTTCTTTCTCTCCCTCGATAAAATAGGCAATCATTTCAGGATCAGGCCTTTACCAACTCTTATTGCCGTGCCCACAACATTTATACTAATCATGCTGGGTTGGGTTTTTTTCAGGGCCGACACCCTTGGCCACGCCGTCACCTTTCTCGGCGCTCTTGTTGGTCAGCCGGGAACTGCCACTTCACTACCGATACCAGCCTTTATTGACAGCTATTACCTGACTATCCTGGCCCTGGCTCTTTTCTTTTCTTTTATCCCCCTTGTTCTTTCACCTGAGCTTTGCCACAGGCTGGAAAAAATGGACGGTAAGGCCTGGTGGCAAACTGGAGTACAATTTTCCTGCACAATCATTCTCCTTGTCCTGTCGGCATGCACCCTGGCTTCAGGCAGTTTTAACCCGTTCATCTATTTCAGGTTTTAAGGACTGCCATGCACTTACGTATCTACTGCCTTCTCTTTATTGTTGTCCTCTTCCTGCCCATGGTGCAGCACACCTTCAGTATACCGTCGAGTACCCCGCTGATGGGTAAAGAGGAAGATCCTCCCGAGGTCAAATGGTCCCTTGCGGGCTGGTTAAACGGCTCTTGCCAGGAGCAGTACGGCAAGCGCAGAGCCAGCAGGCTCGGTCTGCGCGGCCATCTTGTCAAGACTCACAACCAGCTCCATTACTCTCTTTTTCATAGAGTTGTCAGTACAACAAGCACGAATGTGATTATAGGTAAAGATAACTGGCTCTACGAAAAGGGGTACGTAGACAAGCTCAATACCGCCTCAAAAGACGATGGGGCCTTTATTGAAGGGCGTGTACAACAACTCCGTATCCTGCAGGATAAGTTAAAGAATCTGGGAATTGCCTTTGTCTTTGTGATTGCTCCGAGCAAGGCAGAGCTCTATCCGGAATTTATTCCGGCCAACCTTCTGAAAAAACCGCTACCGAAAGGGACGACCAGTGATTATCAACAGGCAAGGGTGGCACTGGAACGGCAAGGGATAAACTACGTTGACACGCACACCATCTTTGCAAGGGAAAAACAAGAGAAAGACTATCAGCTCTTTGGGCCAAGCGGAGTACACTGGAACAAGTACGGCGCCTACCTGGCCTGGGTAAATCTAGCCCCACTCGTCAATGATTACATCAGAGTCCCGTTACAGATTCCAGCCCTGAAACGGGTAGAATCACGCACTTCGGAACTTATTGAGGCGGATCTGGCCAGTCTCCTCAATTTCTGGGAGACAGACCTGACTTCTCCTTTAACCGATTATCCTGTCTTTGCTGACACGCCGACAGCAAAGACAGACAAGCCTTCTGTCCTGATTGTCGGTGACAGCTTTATGTTTACTCTCGTCGACACCGTGGCAAAAGCCCGTCTGGCAACTGATTTGGATGTCTGGTACTACTTTAAACGTCACTTTAAATATCCCGCCCAGGGAGATCATATCAACATGGACGCCCCAATCGAGACACCCTTGACAAAAGGATCTATTGATTGGCAAAATCAGCTGTTCAAAAAAGATCTGGTTATCCTGGTTGCAACAGAGATTTGGCTACCGGAACTGGGTTTTGGTTTCATTGAAGAGGCCCTGGCAGCTATAGAACGAACCTCAAACAGGCAGACGCCGTAATTCTTGCCGTTGAGGGGCACCTCAAAGCCATGTCTCCTAACCCTGCTCGTGATCGGTGCGACCATAGCTGATTTGATTTTTGTACCAGGGCACTTCCTGCGGGACGCACAACGAAGACGATGAAGAGTCTTTACGAATCCATCAAGTCTGGGCAACTACAGTTTAGTGGTACGAAGGGGGCGTCTTCTCTCCCTTACCAGATGAAAGCTGACTGTGCTGCCTTCAGCGACCTCAGAGGCAACGGTCACGGCACCCCGCTGTTCTTCAACAATCCTCTGGGCAAGGGGTAGACCCATTCCCATGTGTCTGGTTTTATTAGAATAGAAGTGGCCAAAAATATGCGGGAAAATTTCACTGGAAATCCCCATCCCATGATCAATAATATTAATCACATACGGTAAGGCAGAATCAGTGGAGTGGAGGATTTGGAAAACAACATTTTTCCTTTCAGCAGTGTCATTGTAAGACTCGCATGCATTGACTATTACGGCTTCCAGGGCCTCTATCATAAGGTCCTTGTCAACTAGAAGCTCTTCACCGGTTATATTTTTCTCATACTCGCTGATCCAGTTGCAGCCACAGGCCTCCACCTTACTGCGCAAAGTTGTTTCTGCCATATCAATAAGATCAGCAATTGGAAGACGTTGAGGCTCAGGACACCGCAAGCTGATAAAGTTATTCAGGGTATCAAGTAATTGTTCCAGACGACTGGCTTCATCGATTATGGCCGTTACTTTTTTCGAGGAAGAGCCCTCTGTGTTGAGCCGCCTGGCAAATCCTCCAATGACCATAACCGGATTCCGAATCTGATGGCTGATATCATGGACAAGACGGCCAAGAAAGGCGACTCGCTCTGAATGTCTGAGAGAATGTTCAATGGCCTTCATATCAGTAATGTCATGGATGGAAAAGGCCATACCTTCCTGACTATTATCCCACTGAAAGTAGGTCCCGGAAATCATCCCCATGAATGTTGTTCCCTCCGGCCGCCTCAACATTGCCTCACCCTCGAATTCACGATCAGTCCGGGTAATATGAAGGATATTGGCAACCATAATCTCTGTGTCATCAGGCATGAATAGTTTGGAAAATTCACTATTCTGCAATTCGTCAACCGATGTCCTGAACATTTCCACAGTCCGGCTGTTGGCAAAAACAATTCGATTGTCCGAGTTAATGACAATGATCGCGTTATGAATGATGTTCAGGAAGTCACCGATCAATTTAGGCTCAAAAGGTACTGTTTTTGTATCCATATTTTTAGTCTGTCATTCTTAGATGAACATGTTTGTGATAAACGGTTTTCTGCTTCTTGATTCTATGGTAATCCAAATTCTTTTGGGGGTTCGTTCATACCTTTTAACATTCGGGATTAATATCTGGATATTTTGATTTTCCTTTTTGCCTTGTACAGTGGCATCCTACGTTTGGGTAAAAATCCCGGGGGCGGCTACAACCTTCATGGCGGCAATGGTACCACCTTCAGATGAGCATCGGTCATTCGCATCCTGCAACTCAAACTGGTGACCGAGAAGCTGGTTGCCTCTTTGGGCTAATGCTAGCTCGATGCTTCGGGGTTGGTAAATACCAACCGGTGCAACATCGCCGCTCAATGTCTGTAATATCCCTAACCTGACAGGTGCTCCCGGGGCAATATTTACACATCCAATAGCGTCGTTACGGGCAAAGGGTGTGGCTGATGCCTTGCAGGCGGACAGCAAGATAGTAATGCATACAGCAAGTGGGAATAGATAGAAATTGTCTTTAGTGTCTTACTCCTCAAAAGCTGTCATTAAAAACAAGAAAATGAAAAATACTTTAAAGTTAGGAGGTTGAATCTACAACCAAGGCACTTATACCCCTCAAGGGGGTACTGAACTGAGTGCCGGCTTACCGTTCATCACCGGTGTTAGTACCTTACAGAATATTTTCTTGTTTTTTTCAAAGAAAATATTCTGATAAGGTACTTATGCCGGCTTTACTTACCGTTTACCGGTGTTAGTCATTTACAGAATAGCTCCCGTTACACAGAGTTACTTAAGAAAAGGATGAAGAGGGGAGGTGGTTTAAAGGCATACCTTTTGATGCATAGAGGAATGACCTTATCTTTCTTTCTATAATATGATTGTATGAAACAACGAATAAAGAGTCAAACAGGATTGCCAGGGGATACCTTTTCGTGGACTATTTTTTCCTAACCCCGGTGATGAACGGGAAAGCCGGGATAAGTACCTTGGTGGTATGTGCAATTTACTAACATTAAAAACACTTTCCATTTTCTTGTTTTTTTATGACAGGAATTAGGGAGTAAGGCACTAATATAATTGTTGCCGCCCAATGTACGCATCATCCATAATCAGGACAGGATGATGACAGAACATCCTATCCAGAGCAACAGATCCAGAACCACACTCCCACATGGGGATATAAGTGGCAACTTGATGATGCGATTGGACAGGGGCGGTAGGGTGCAGTGCCTCAGGGTGATGGATAAGACAGCACAGGTACATGCTTTTTGGGGAGCTGCAGCACCTCCTGAGTTAAACAGTGATTTTGATTTGATTGATTTTGCAGGGGTGAAAAAAAGAAGACCATCCAACCTGCAGGACAATCAAAAATTGGTAACAGGTGAGCAGCTGACTCCAGTCAGGGAAATAATTTTCTGTACCTTCATAATCCTGCAGGAATACCAGTTGTTCGTTTTTCGAAAAAGGCAAGACAATATAGCACAACAGAATTCTAGATGAAATATCAGAGCGATACGCACATCTGATCTCGACACCGCGCTGGACTACTGCGATGCGACTCGCAACAATCTGCCGTTGTCTGATGACTACAGTACACCGAAGTAATGATGCGATAATTTCCGGGAGGGTATGTTGCTTTGCGTTACTTACTCAGGAGATAAAATCCAATACCACATGCAGCAAGCCAGATATTTGTAATGTTGGAAATCGTGATGTTGAGTATGGCTGCAAGGGGCTTGTTACGGCTGAGTAACGCGAGGCAGGATTTAAACTCTGGCCAGGACGTAAGAGTTGCCAGCACCAGAAAACCAATCACTCCTTTTGGTGCTTTGGAATGCTCGGCAGCAAAGGAAACCACAGGATCAAGAAAATAACCGGAACCCATCAGGAGCAAAATTGCAGGAAGCAACCAGAGTCTGGCTTCCGCGTGGTACATGGCATCACACTCCGCTTCACCTTCATTGGGGCGTAAGAAAAAAAGTGGCACAGTCAGTAGCAGGGCTATAATCAGCCAGTATGTGTAAAACGATACATTTATTATGTAGAAACTGATGGCAAGCGTTGCAGTGCTGCAGATGGTAAGTAAAGTATAAACCGGTTTTATTTTTAAGGTCGGCAGGGTTTTTTTGCAGATTATAGCGGCTGTGATTAACAGGATCGGGTTCATGAAGTTTGAACCCAGCGGTGTGGAAGCAGCATACAGGACATCGCCTGCGATAAGTCCCACAATCAGGCACAGTGCCTCAGGTCCATTTGTAATAAATCCAGTGACAGTACCGATTCCTTTGATGTGCTTGATTGATTCAATGATGATTTCAATGGAAAGACCAATAATCATCATTTCAATAATGATACCGGATGCTCCAAGAAAGGAGAGTTGGATATCTCCATGAAAGAGCAGGCTGCTGCCACAGAAAAAGGCCAGTACCACTACCCACACTAACAGATCCAGCTTTGTTATCGAATCAAAAACCAGTTGTTTCAAGAGTTCTGTACCTTTTCAAGAAATGCTTTGATTTTTTCACTGCTGAGGAGGATACCACTCAACCGCTCCTCTCCGGATTTCAGAGTGGGGATGAATTTCACCCCATCTTTAAAGGCACGTAGAGGATTCCTGAGTATTTCAACTTCTTCCAGTTGAACATCATCCCTGTCTGCGAGTAGCTCATCCAGAGCTTTTTTTGCCATATGGCAACGAGGTCAGAGAGTGGAGTGATAAAAAGTTAGATTCATGGGAGTTGCTTTATTGTTATGGAGAGTTTAATATTTAATCAAGAAATTTTATCCACCATACACTAACCCCGGTAAATAAGGAAGTAAGCTGGGAGTTATATTTAGTATCCCCTCGGAGTCTAACACTTACCTGTGGGGCGTATAAGTACCTCGGTGGTAAGAACAAATCTACAGCTTCAATAAAACTTGACGCTGTTCAATAAGAGTTTTTATTTGGCACTTATGACTCCACCTGCCCCTTTGATAATTATCAATGATCAGCGCTATCTCCAGCACGATACAGGGGGGAGTGATCATCCGGAAAGTCCCGAAAGACTTGATGCGATACGTGCGTCTCTTGATGCAAGCGATTGTCTTGGTGACGTTTGTTTTATGCTTCCGCAGGCGGCAGATCGGAAATGGCTCACAACAACTCACAGTGAAAACTGGCTTTTTCGTTTTGAAGAATCTGTCCTTACCGGGCAAACATATATTGATCATTCTGACAATCAGGTCTGTTACGACTCCTATGATATCGCCTGCCTTGCTGCAGGAGCAGGTCTCACAGCAATTGATGTGCTGGAAGAGGGAAAAGGGAACAGTGTCTTTTGTCTGGTTCGTCCTCCCGGACATCATGCAGAACATAATTTTCCCTTTGGTTTCTGTTTTTTTAATAACTGCGTAGTGGCAGCCAGATACTGGCAGCAAAAGTATGGAAAAAAACGTATACTTATTTTTGATTTTGATGCCCATCACGGCAATGGAATACAGTCTGCTTTTGAAGAAGAATCCGGCAGTTATTATGTCAGTATTCATGAACACCCCAGCTTCAGCTATCCTGGAACCGGCTATGGAGATGAACATGGAACTGGTGAAGGCAGGGGAACAATCGTAAATCTTCCACTTTTACCCGGTGCTGATGATCAGCAGGTGCAAAACCTCCTTCAAGATGTAATCTTGCCACAACTTGAAGAGTGGCAACCAGACGCTATTATTGTTGCAGCCGGCTTTGACGCTCATAAAGCTGACGATATGTCAGGCCTTCACTATTCCACAGAAGTTTACTATACTTTAGGTAAAGAAATAAAAGGCTGGGCTGATCGTTTTACGAACGGGCAACTTCTCTCCATTCTTGAGGGTGGGTATGAACTTACCGTACTCGGAGATTCAGTTGAATCCTATGTTAGAGGTTTGCTGGGCAAATAGTCCGGTTATATATTAAATTTTTTCCTGAGGTAGGCCATGTATATTTTCAGGCATATGACACCTGACCCTATTACTGTTTCTCCAGATATGCTTCTTCCTGAAGCCAGAGCTTTACTCAACGACTACCATTTCCGTCATTTGCCTGTAGTGGATGCACAGGGCACATTGGTTGGCATGTTGACGGATCGTGATTTGCGATCCGCCTATCCCTCTTCGGTTATAAGTGACAGTGAGCGAAGGCTTGTTTACGAGCGGGTGGAACAAACATCTGTGTCAGAGATCATGACCACTGAATGTGTTTCTGTGGAAGCTGATTCCACCCTTGATGATGCTCTTTTTCTTTTTGACCGTGATCAGCTCGGTGCCCTGCCGGTTCTGGAAGATGGGCGTTTGGTTGGAATATTTTCAAATAGAGATTTGAATGCTGCCTATAAAACGTTATTTGGTGTTGGAGAAAAGGGTGCGGTACTGATTGGTATTATGGATGATGGAAGTACGAGCATAATGACCAGGGTCGTGACACTCCTTGAACGTGAGGGGATTCCTTTCACCAGAGTACTTCGCATTCATGACAAAAGAGAAGGCGATACCATTTATCTCAGGATCAACACCTTTAAGATTGCTGCTGTTTTGGGACTGCTTGACGAAGGCGGTTTTACAATTAAAAAAGGTTGATAGCTTTGTGTTTGATTTTGTTTTTTTATAATGAGATGAAATTTCAGGTATTCATATGAGTCTTGATGCATTGCTGAGTCCCGGGAGTGTTGCTGTTGTCGGCGCTTCAAGAACAGAAGGAAAAATTGGTCATACTATTCTCGCCAATTTGATAGCGGGTGGTTTTCAAGGGGCGATTATCCCGATTAATCCTGCTGTTGACGAACTGCTTGGCCTTCCCTGTTTTCCATCTCTTATCGAATATGGAAAAGAGTTGGATCTTGTGATACTTGCCCTTCCGTTTTCGCAAGTGAAGGCAGTGGTTGAAGAGTGTGCAAAGGTGAAGGTGAAATCTCTGATAGTCACCGCTTCCGGCTTCCGGGAGAGTGGCCCTGAAGGGGCAGCTTTGGAGCAGGAACTGATTGAGTTGTGTCATCGTTGTGATATCAGGATGCTTGGGCCGAACTGCCTTGGTTGCATAAACACAGAAATTCAAATGAACGCTTCTTTTGCCGGTGAAATGCCTGAAAGCGGCGGAATATCAGTTTTTTCCCAATCGGGAGCTCTTAGCAGTGTAATGCTTGATCTTGTTGTTGATCGCCATCTTGGCCTGGCAAAATTGATTAACATCGGTAACAAAGCAGATATTACCGGGGTCGATGTTCTTTCATATTTAGCCAGGGATGAACAGACAAAGGTTATTGTCGGGTATCTCGAAGATATAATCACTGGTGAAAATTTTGTCAAAGCAGCAGAAGAGGCTGCTTCCAGAAAACCTGTGATTATCTTGAAATCCGGTACCACAGCCGCAGGACTTAAAGCCGCAGCGTCGCATACGGGTTTTCTGGCAAGCGCAGAAACGGCATACGGTGCTGTATTTAAACGATCAGGAGTGATTCGGGCTGACACTTTTGAAGCTCTTTTTGATTTTGCTTCTGCTCTCTCCATGCAGCCTCTTCCCAAGGGTGATAATATCCTGATCATCACCAATGCCGGTGGTCCTGGAATTCTTGCTGCTGATGCTGTGGAACAGGCAGGAATGAAGGTGGCTGATCTTGATCGTCACACAGAAGAGCTACTCAATGCTCAATTGCCTCAAGCCGTAAGTGCTGCCAGTCCTGTTGATGTTTTAGGAGATGCAGATCCTGATCGTTATGCGGCAGCCATCAAAGTTGCTCAGGCAGATCCTGCTGTTGATGCAATTCTTGTAATCCTCACTCCGCAGGCAATGAGTCAGCCTGCAGAAACTGCCAAGGCAATCGCCAGAAGCATAGATGGAATTAAACCTGTGCTTGCAATTTTTATGGGCGGCAGCAAATTGTTGCCGGCGCGCAATGAACTGGCTGCAGCAGGGCTTCCTGATTATGAAAACCCTGAGCGTGCAGTTGCAGCACTTAAGGGAATGCGTGAATATTCCACCTGGAAACAGCGACCACCGCGAACAGTGACTCGCTTTAAGGTCAATCGACGGAGGGTTGAACGAATACTTGCTCGTCGTCAACGTACTGGTCGGCTGCAACTCGGTGAAGTGAAGGGTAAAGATGTACTCGGGGCCTATGGCTTTCAGGTTCCTGAAGGTGCGCTTGCATCGAGTGCTGAGGAGGCTCTGGAAATAGCTGAACGTATAGGGTTTCCCGTGGCCATGAAGATTGTATCGCCGGATATTATTCATAAGAGTGATCTGGGCGGGGTATTCTTAAATGTTCCAAACGGTGAAGCAGTAGAAGATACCTATGATCTGATGACTCTTAAAATTCGAAAAAAAGTTCCAAACGCAAAAATTGAAGGGGTCTATGTGGAGAGAATGGTTGCCAAAGGACTCGAGCTGATCATTGGTATGACACGTGATCCACAGTTTGGCCCCATGCTAATGTTTGGCCTTGGGGGAATATTTGTCGAAGTGATGAAGGATGTTACTTTTTATCTTGCTCCCATCACTGAGCAGGAAGCAATCCAGATGCTTAAATCCACCAGATCCTATGCCATGCTTCAGGGACGAAGAGGGCAGGATGGAGTTGATATTGCCGCCATTGCTTCAGGGCTCCAGCGTATCAGTCAGTTAACAACCGATTTCCCACAGATTCTGGAACTTGATATCAATCCGTTTATTGTCGGCAATTTTGGCTCAGAACCAGTTGTTGCAGATGTTCGAATGACCCTGGCTCCATTGCCGGAAGAGAAGTAGGAAGACGATATGGAATACGATGCCAACTGGAAAGAAACCTATAAGGATATGATCAAGACCCCTAAGCGGGCTCTGTCACAGTTGAAATCAGGATCTCGGGTATTTCTTGGAACCGGCTGCGGTGAACCAACGGTTCTTGTTGAAGCAATGACGAAGATTGCCGGTAAGCTCGCCGATGTTGAGATTGTGGAACTGCTCACCAAGGGCAATGCTCCTTATGCCGAAAAAAAATTTTCCAGTTGCTTTAAAATCAATTCATTTTTTATCGGGCATAATGTTCGTGAGGTGATTAAAGAAGGTCGTGGCGATTACACTCCTGTTCTCATGTCTGATATCCCAAGGCTGTTTTCTTCCGGCCAGTTGCCGCTTGATGTTGCCCTGATTCAAGTCACGCCCCCTGATGCGCGAGGCAAAATGAGCCTTGGAGTGTCTGTGGATATTGTGAAAAGTGCAGCGGAAAATGCATCTCTTGTCATTGCCCAGGTAAATCCCCAAATGCCCTGGACACGAGGGGACAGCCTCATTGATGTGTATGATCTCGACATCCTGGTACCTGCAGATGTCCCGCTTCTTGAACGAAAATCACAACCAGTGCACCCGGTCAGCCAAAAGATTGCAGAATATGTTGCAGGTCTGGTTCCTTCCGGCTCCACCGTAGAGTTTGGACTGGGCCGAATACCAGGCGTGGGGAGAGTTCCTCAGGCAGTTATTGCTGCCCTGAAGGGAAAACATGATCTTGGTATCCACACTGAACTGATTACTGATTCTATTCTTGAACTGATTCACAGCGGTGCGGTCACTGGAAATAGAAAGTCCACAGATCGCGGAAAAGTTGTGACAAGTTTTTGTATGGGCAGCAAGGATCTTTATGATTTTATAGATGATAACCCTCTGTTTTCATTTCGGCCAACAGAATACGTGAACGATTCAAACGTCATTGGAAAACAGAACCGCATGGTCTCCATCAATATGGCCCTTGAGATTGATCTCACCGGGCAGATCTGCTCTGATTCGGAAGACGGATTTTTCTATTCAGGAGTCGGCGGGCAGGTGGATTTTAACCGTGGCGCTGCACGCTCCATTGGCGGCAGACCAATTATTACTATTCCTTCCACTACCATTGACGGTCGCTCACGAATTCGTTCAAGATTAAGCAGAGGTGCTGGAGTTGTGGTGAGCCGGGCAACGGTTCATTATGTGGTCAGTGAGTATGGCGTGGCGTATTTACATGGGAAATCTGTACAGGATCGAACCCTGGCCCTCATCTCAATAGCCCATCCGGATTACCGTGAACAGCTTTTGAAAGAGGCCATTGAAGCGAAATATATCCGTCAGGAATTTATTGAGGTGGAAGGGAAATTTGTGGTCGCACCCCAGGACATGATGAAGACCACCTACCTTCTGGACAGCGGAACTGAATTGTATTTCAGGCCTATTCATCCGACAGACGAACCACGCATGCGTGACCTGCTCTATGACCTTTCTCAGGAGACCTTATATTACAGATTTATGAGTCACAATCAGCATTTCGGTCAGCGTGCAATACAAAATTTTGTCTATGTGGATCATCGAAAAGATGTAGCTATTGTCGGCACCTTACCGGAGGTCCACGGAGACGACATCGTGGCGGTAGGAAGATACTATCTTGACGAACGTACGAACCTGGCTGAAGTAGCCTTTGTTATTCGTGATGAGTGGCAAAATAAGGGCCTAGGTACCTTTATGTTCAAACATCTGCTAACCCTTGCCAAAGCAAGTGGCATTTCCGGGTTTACAGCAGAGGTTTTACGTGACAATAAACGTATGCAGGCTATTTTTAATCACTCCGGCTATAACGTACAGAGTGTTGTTGAAGAAGGTGTGTACAGCTTTCGAATTGAGTTTTGAAATTGTTAAGTTTGATGGCGTCGTAAAAACTCTTCATCTACTTCGTTGCTGCATTATTTATTTAATTACGACGTACCCTAGTACGCCGAAATCAAATAAAAAATACACCCAAAAGCGGGCATAAACGCGCCTCGTATATGAAGCTTTTTACTTAGGAACGGGAGATAACTAACTTGATAGCATAGGAATTTTCATTTTTTACGAAGCTTAAAAAATGAATACCGAACATTAAAGGACGAATATCGAACAAGGAATGTCGAACCGTAGAAGGGGAAAAGCCCTTGATCCGTTGTCTTTTATTCCGATCGATATTCGATATTCCTGGTTCGATATTCGACATTCTCTTTTTGAAACCCGCCCGCAGGGCGATAAGTTCTTTAATCCATATCACACTCCTGCTGTGGAACTTTTTTTATGAGTCGTGTCTAATGTTTACCAGTAAGTTGGAAAATGTTACGCGATTTGGTTTTTTAAACTAATATAGGTTATGAGATAAGTATGAAATCACAACTCAGAAAACAGGTGTTGGTAACCGGTGGAACAGGATTCCTTGGTTCTCATCTTTGTGAACGTTTGTTGAATGATGGGCATGATGTTCTTTGTGTAGATAATTTTTTTACAGGCACCAAGGATAATATCCTCCCTCTCCTCGCTAATCCTCACTTTGAACTTATGCGTCATGATGTAACCTTTCCATTGTATGTGGAGGTGGATGAGATTTATAATCTTGCATGCCCGGCATCTCCCATACATTATCAGCATGACCCTGTGCAGACCACAAAGACCAGTGTTCATGGTGCAATTAATATGCTTGGGCTTGCCAAGAGGGTAAACGCCAAAATTTTTCAGGCCTCAACCAGTGAAGTCTATGGTGATCCAAAGATACACCCCCAGACAGAAGATTATTGGGGCAATGTAAATCCTATTGGTTTTCGGTCCTGTTATGATGAGGGAAAGCGTTGTGCAGAAACCCTCTTTTTCGATTACCGTCGTCAACATGGTCTTCGCATCAAGGTAGCGCGTATTTTCAATACCTATGGGCCAAAGATGCATCCTAATGATGGCAGGGTTGTGTCGAATTTTATTATGCAGGCCTTACAGAATTTACCTATTACGATTTATGGGGATGGCCAGCAATCTCGATCTTTTTGTTATGTTGATGATCTGATTGAAGTGTTCATTCGTTTGATGGCAAGTCCTGATGATTTTACAGGGCCAGTGAATACCGGGAACCCTGGAGAATTCACCATTAAAGAACTGGCGGAAAAAGTTATTGATCTTACCGGTTCATCGTCAACCCTTGTATATGAGCCGCTTCCCAATGATGATCCAATTCAGCGGAAGCCTGATATCAGCCTTGCCAAAGAAAAACTCGGCTGGGATCCAGGTATACAACTCACAGAGGGCTTACAGAAAACGATCCCTTATTTCGAGAATCTGCTTAATGCCTGATTGCTGCAAGCGTTCTGTTTCGGCACTACCCGCATGTTTCGAGGTGTCTTGTCGTTTCTCGGCAGGTGCCTGAGCAGTTACCATGAAAATAGTTATAGATGCGGGTGTAATTGGCTTAGCCCAGCTTTTTGAAACAGCCAGGACTGGGATTTACAGGGTTATCAGTAATCTGTCGCAGGAGTTACTTGCACGTGATGATCTGGATATCAGTTACACATCTTTGTCCTCTTTACAGGTCAATCAGCTCACAGATATTTATTTTGCTGAAAAGAACTTTGGTGGAAAAGCGTTTCCTGATAATGTGCTTGAAAAATTTCTGATTTCTCTGGCCGGGTGTGATCG
Organism: Thermodesulfobacteriota bacterium; assembly: GCA_034722915.1. GTDB lineage: Bacteria > Desulfobacterota > Desulfobulbia > Desulfobulbales > Desulfocapsaceae > Desulfocapsa. Next base: position 16,068 of record JAYEOK010000277.1, read on the forward strand.
TGAAGCTGTACAGGAGGCATTCTCTGCAAAAATTCTTTCCCGGTTGTATCGTATGTCGCTCACCCGCAGGATTGGGCAACAGGCGGATCTGTTTCACTCCCAGTACGCAGCTTTGCCGGAATTCCCCGGCAGCTGTAAACCGCTTCGTATGATGACGATATATGATATTATTCCTCTCATTCACCCGGAATATTTTGCTGATGGATTTGTTGATGAGTTTCGACCCATTGTTGAGTCCTTTTCAGCAGAAAATGATTTTCTTTTTACCATCTCAGAGTGTACAAAAACGGATATTTGTTCCTATTTTCATGTGAATCCGGAACGCGTTTTTGTAACACCACTGGCTGCATCTTCTGAACTCTATTATCCTGTCTCTGATACACGATTGCTTGATGATGTGAAACAGCAGTTTCATATTCCTGAGGGACGCTATTTCCTCACGCTGGCTACGGTTGAAAAGAGAAAAAATCTTGAAACTTCAATTCGTTGTTTTCGTGAAATCCTCAGGGAGCCGGGTTGCGAAGATATTTTTTTTGTACTGGTTGGCACCCGTGGCTGGAAGGTGCAGGAATTACTGGATGAAATAGATAATGATCCACTGCTGCAGAAGAGAGTTGTTTTTACAGGTTTTGTTCCCGATGAATATCTCAGCGCAATATACAGTGGTGCGACAGGATTTTTGTATCCGTCTTTGTATGAAGGTTTTGGCCTGCCACCCCTTGAGGCGATGCAGTGCGGGGTTCCAGTGATTGTTTCAAGCACAAGTTCTTTGCCGGAGGTTGTTGGTGATGCTGGAATATTGGTGGATCCCCATGATATTGATCAAATTTGTCAGGCTATGTTGAGTTTGCTAACAGATGAAGAACTCAGAAAGATCTATGTGCGCAAAGGAATTGAGAGGGCAGGCAACTTTTCCTGGAAACATTGTGCTGATCAGACTGTGGCCGGATATCAAAAAGCCTGGGATGGTCGCTGAGTAGAGATTTTTGAGTATGCATATATATTATGACTATCAGATATTTGCGCTTCAAAATGTTGGTGGGATCTCACGTTATTTTGTTGAGCTCGCAAGCAGGCTCCCGAGACGGTTTCCGGAAATCAAAACAACAATTCTAGCACCTGTTCATATTAATGACTACCTTGGTTCCAGTTCTGTGGATACAATTGGCCGTAAATTTCCAATGTTTCCAGGAAAACATCACGTTCTTACTCCTGTAAATTTGTTTGCCAGCCGTTTTCTACTGAAGCAATCGAAACCTGATATCTTCCATGAAACCTATTATTCTGCGCAATCACAGGCAGTTTCAGCACCACGTATTCTCACCGTTTACGATATGATCCATGAACGTTTTCCGGAACAGTTCCATGGGCCTGATTTAGAAATTCCTGCTCTCAAGGCTGCTGCAGTTGCCCGGGCAGACCATCTTATAACAATTTCCCATAAGACTTGTGAGGATCTTATCAGGTTTCTTGCTGTGCCTCCTGAAAAAATAACTGTTATTCCACTGGCCTCTTCATTTGTTAAGTCGTCTGAAGATGCTGGAAAGCAAGGCCTGGAAAAGCCCTATCTTCTCTATGTTGGATTGAGACAAGGCGTAAAAAATTTTTCTACCCTTCTTGCTGCTTTTAGTCATTCGAAATCTTTACGATCTGACTTTGATCTTTTGTGTGTGGGGGGCGGAAAGTTTACTGCTACTGAATTGCAGGCTATTGAAGATGGTGGATTGAGTAGACAGGTCAAACATGTGCAGGCATCGGATGCAGTGCTGGCTACGCTCTATTCTCAGGCAAGGCTGTTTGTCTATACCTCACTCTACGAGGGTTTTGGCCTACCTCTTCTTGAAGCCATGCGTTGCGGGTGTCCTGTTGTCTGTAGTCAAACAGGTTCAATGCCTGAAATTGCAGGTGATGCAGCACTCTATTTTGATCCGCTTGATGAAGAGGAGATGCAAACTGTACTGGAAGAAACTGCTCAATCCGAAAAAACTTTGGAAGCATTACGAATACGTGGCTACAAAAGAGAGCAACTGTTCTCCTGGGAGAGGTGTGTAGAGCAAACTGCTGAGTTGTACCGCAGTTTATTGTAGGACATATGAGGACACCTGAGCACATATCAAAACTGCCCCTGGTCTCCATTATCACTATTGTTTTAAATGATGAGAGTGATATTCGGCAAACCATGGACAGTGTTCTGCAGCAAAGTTATGAATCTGTGGAATATATTGTTATTGATGGTGGCTCAAAGGATGGTACTGTTTCCATTCTTGAAGAATACGATTCTCGACTGACTTTTTGGCAAAGCACAACAGATAGTGGGATCAGTGATGCCTTCAATAAGGGAATTAAGCGTGCCCGAGGTGACATCATAGGCTTAATTAATGCTGGTGACTGGTACGAAACAAATACTGTAGGGTGTGTGGTTGACGCCTTTTTGGCAGACCGGGAAGTTGCTGTTGTTTGCGGGGCCTTGCAATTTTGGAAAGGATTTAAACGGGAGTATATCTGCAGTTCTGTACCTGAATTGCTTGAGCGGGAGATGAGTGTTACTCACCCGACCTGTTTTGTTCTGACAGACTTATATAAGCGGTTTGGTATGTTTTCAGATGACTATAAACTGGCTATGGATTATGAGTTGCTCCTTCGTTTTAAATGCAAGGGTGCTGTTTTTGTATCACTTGATAATGTTCTGGCAAATATGCAGCATGACGGGATATCAGAGGAAAATTGGAAAAATGCTTTATGGGAAACACATAGAGCGCGCACGGAATTACTTGGAAACTCTTTTTTTTCTACGATCTGGTATTATTATTTTCTTACATTGAAACGCGGAGTTCGTATTGTAATGGAAAAACTTCGCCTTGATGGACTGCTTCGTTTCTACAGGAGCAGACTGGCCCTGGTAAAAAAAATAAAATCATAAGTTATTTGTATGTCATCTTCTGTTTTCCTTTCCATTTTGATCCCGGTGTATAATTGGGACGTTCGGCCTCTGTTACAGAAGCTCCATGGTCAATGTATCGGACTCGATGTGAAAGAGGGCATCGAAATTATAGTGATGGATGACGGATCCAGTGAAAAGTTTGATGCTGCTTCAATGGCTGAGCAACTGTTTCTGGTAATATATGAGGAGCTTTCTGTGAACAGGGGGCGCGTTGCCGTGCGTAACGCTCTTTTGGATAAGGCTAAAGGAGAGTATGTCCTTTTTTGTGATGCTGACATGTTACCTGATCATGATGATTTCCTGCAGGTCTATTTTGATCAGGCAAAGGCCGGGTGTGAAATCGTATGCGGTGGAATCAGTTATCTTCAGAGTAGAACTGATGAGGTGGATTATTCTTTTTACATGTATAAGAGTCAAAAAACAGAGGCACTGTCTGCTGAAAAAAGGAACGCCACTCCTTGGCGGTATCTGTTTACTTCTAATATTATGCTGCGTCGGGATATACTGAACTCGATCCGGTTTGATTCTCGATTTAAAGGATATGGTTTTGAAGATATTGAGTGGGCCATCCGACTCTCTGAGGCGCATACAATCAAGCATGTTGACAACACCTGTTCTCATATGGGCGTGCTGACTAAACAGCAGGTCTATACTAATATGCGTGATTCGATAGAGAATTATGTGCTGCTTCTCTCCCTGCATCCGGAAAGAACAGCAGGAAGCGGGGCTGTAATTTTTGCCACTGGATTTGAGATTTTATCTGTCTCTCTGCTTACCCTTGCAGACGCGGTGCTGAGCAAATTGTTTTCATTCCTTTCCTGGAACCCTTTGTTATTTCTCGTTTTTCAATGTGATAAAGTGGTTTTGCTGGCCAAGGCGTTAAAAGAAAATCCCAAGGTTCAACTCTCTTGATTTCCATCATCATTCCAACCCTCAACGGCGGTGAATTATTCGGCAAGGTGCTTGAAAGTATTGCCATGCAGGAAATTCATGATGAATATGAACTGCTGATATATGACTCTTCTTCAACAGATAAGACCGTTCAAAGAGCACAAAGCTTTGGTGCTGAGGTTGTCCGCATTGACAAAAAAGATTTTGACCATGGAGGCACTCGAACCATGGCTGCAAAAAAAGCTGCTGGTGATATTCTTGTGTTCATGACACAGGATGCAGTTATTGCAGGACCTGACAGTCTTGCATCCCTTGTTCAGCCACTTCAAAACAAAAAATCTTCTTCTGTTGCCATAAGCTATGGCAGGCAGTTACCCTGCAAGGATGCCACACCAGCCGCAGCTCATCTACGTTTGTTTAATTATCCGACTAAATCGTGTGTCAGGATGAATGGAGACAAATATACAAATGGCTTGAAGACCGTTTTTGTTTCAAATTCATTTGCCGCCTATGACAGAACTATCTTTGCGGGCAGCGGATATTTTGATAATGGGATTATTTTCGGAGAGGATACCTGTGCTGTTGGCAGATTACTTATGGAGGGATATGCTATACAATATGTTGCCGAGGCAACGGTCTATCATTCCCACAACTATTCCCTTGTTGAAGAGTTCAAGAGACATTTTGATATTGGTGTCCTTCACAGTACTGAAAATTGGCTCCTGCAGGAGTATGGGCGAGCAGAGGGTCATGGGGCAAGGTATGTACGCTCAGCATTTTCCTATTTTCTAAGGAACAATGCCTGGTATCTTATCCCGGATTTGATTATAAGATGCGGGATGAAATTTATGGGGTATAAATTTGGAAGGAATTATAGTTCTCTTCCTGCCGGGCTGCGACCAAAGTTGAGTATGCACGTTACCTGGTGGCGATAAAGTGCTGTTTTGGAGTGAAGTGCGAAAATGATATCTTTGAATCTGCGGGAGCAGAGTTCTTTTGTATGTAAGTTGTTAAGTCTGGTCGATTGTGCCCTGGTCTGTGGTTTTCTTTGGGCACTGGTACACTGGTATCGGGTACCGTGGAATTATTACTACACCTATTTGATGTGGATTTCCCTGGGCTTGTCGCTGCTGACTTTCCAGTCTTTTCAATTGTATCGTTCCTGGCGGGGATGGAAGTTTTTTCAGGAATTTCTCGTTATTTTAAGGGCCTGGGGAACTGTCGTAGGGGTTATTCTTTTTTACTTTTTTGTTTTTAAGATTTCACATGCCTATTCCAGAGTTGTTTTTCTAATCTGGTCTATTGTCACGCCATTGCTTCTTTTTGCTCTCCATGTGACTGCCAGGAAAATATTGCATGTTTTTCGCTCAAATGGGAAGAATGTGCGACATGCGGTGGTGGCAGGAGCAGGTGATCTTGGTGTTTCTCTTGCCAGGGAACTTGACACAATTTCCTGGGCAGGTATTGAGGTCATTGGTTTTTTTGATGACAAGGTCAATGAGAGTGAAGAGCTTCAAGGGATGGGGAAAACAATTTTGGGGGATATTTCTACTCTTCCCGGATATTTGGAGAGCAATGATATAGATTATGTGTATATCGCTCTTCCCATGCGGGCTGAAAAAAAGATTTTTAAAATTTTGCGGGAATGCAGGTCGCTGGGGGCACGAATTTATCTTGTTCCGGATCTCTATGTTTATGGGCTGCACCATGCTGAAATGCAATCCCTTGGTAACCTGCTTATTTTGAATTTTAATCCCAATACCGAATGGAAACGAAGTTTTGATGTGATATTTTCAAGCCTTGTTCTGGTTTGTCTTTCACCACTGTTCTTAATTATTACATGGTTAGTCAAATTCCAGGATGGAGGACCCATATTTTATAAGCATCTTCGAATCACTTCCGCAGGAAAAAAATTTGCATGCTTGAAATTTCGCTCCATGGTGGTGGGAGCAGAAGACCAGCTTGAGCAACTATTGGCTGATGACCCGAAGCTGCGCGAGGAATGGGAAAGCAACTATAAATTGCAAAACGATCCACGTGTAACGAAACTTGGGAAGTTTTTACGAAGAACCAGCCTCGATGAACTTCCTCAGTTTATCAATGTTTTCAAAGGTGAAATGAGCGTTGTTGGTGCCAGACCGATTGTGGGAAAAGAACTCACTGATTTTTACAAGGAGAGTGCAGGTCGATATTGCTCCATGAAACCGGGTATTACCGGGGCCTGGCAGGTTGATCGGCGTTCTGGGGGCAGTAGCTACGACGAACGGGTGGGGATGGATGACTGGTATATTCTGAACTACTCCCTGTGGACCGATATAAAGATCATATTTAAGACCGTGAAGCGGGTGTTTGATGGTCGCGGTGCGGTATAGCCCTTCTCCTGCGTGTCCGGGTGCAGCATAAGAAAGTGAGAACTTATGGCCCTTGGGGCGGGTTTTAAAAAGAGAATGTCGAATATCGAACAAGGAATGTCGATTGATGAAGGAAAAAAACTTCGTAATTCTATATTCCTTGTTCGATATTCGACATTGAAATTATTACACTAACTCAGCAGATTGGCAACATGTTAAAAATGTCATTTTTTTGTATTGCACCCTATGTTTCCCTAATTGCTGATTGCCTGCATGAGTGTTTGAGGTGCGTCGTCTGCTGCCTCTTCAAGGGTGTTGACAGGGATTTCCTGTCGTTCCGCTTTTCTGATAGCTTGGGAGTTGGGGAAGAACGCTATGGGGCGTGTGCCCAAACCTTTTTCAAGAAAAGCTTTATCCTCGTCATCAGTAATTAAATTGCCCACAAAGCTGATCTTCGGGATCTTCACATCTTCTGCCAGTTTTTTCACCTTCAGTGCTGTTCGGATGGAGGATTTTGAAGGGATAACCACAATCAGTAACTGGTCGATCCCGGCAATGGTGCCACGCCCCAGGTGCTCTACACCTGCTTCCATATCCAGCAACACGACTTGATCTTCTGAGAGGAGAAGTTTAGTCAGCATCCTGCGCAGGACATTACTTTCAGGGCAGGCACAGCCTTTGTCGCCTGTCTGGATGGCACCCAGCACCATCAGTTTCATTCCGTCATGACTGATCATGAAATCTTTCAGCAGGTCATTTACTTGCGGGTTCATGTTGTACATGGGCGACCCTTCAGTTTTTCCTGAACGTTCAACCAGCAACTTTGTCATGTCAGCAATGGGCCGGATTTCTTCAGGGTGTTCTACGCCAAGGGTTTCTGCCATATGAGGGCTTGGGTCAGCGTCAATGACCAGGACGTCCTTACCGGATTTTTTGAATTCTTCTGCCAGAAGTGCCATGATGGTGGTTTTTCCTACACCGCCTTTTCCACTGATTGCAATTTTCATTTTCATTTTTTCCTCTTTTGCGATCCTCTTTTTCTTGCAAGGTGACCCATAATGGTTATATCTTAACAGGAAATGTAGCTTATTTTTAGTATCACGTAAACAAACTAAGAACAGGAGTTTTGATATGGAGCACGTTAGTAATCAGATAACCCTCAGCCAGGCGAAACAGGAAGCATCCACCATCTTCCTGGCAAAGGTTTTTAACTGGATGGCAATAGGCCTTGGCATCACTGGTGTTGTTGCCTGGTTCACCGCCTCCACCGGTCTTGCTGCACAATTGATAGCGAGCCCTTTATTTATGATTCTGCTTTTTGCAGAACTTGGCCTTGTCTTTTATCTTTCGGCCCGAATTAATAAAATTCAGGCAGGGACAGCAACAGGGCTTTTTATCGGCTATGCAGCCCTCAATGGTTTAACCCTTTCCATGATCTTTCTCGCCTATACCCAATCCTCCATTGCAGCAACCTTTTTTATTACGGCTGGAATGTTTGGAGCAATGGCCGTATATGGCTTTGTAACGAAAAGAGATCTCTCAGGAATGGGATCATTCCTTTTCATGGGCCTGATTGGAATTATTATAGCCTCTGTGGTGAATATATTTCTGAAAAGCTCTTCTCTTTACTGGGGTATCTCTCTCATTGGTGTTTTTGTATTTGTTGGTCTTACTGCCTACGATGTGCAAAAGATCAAGAATATGGGTGAGCAGGGTATCATGGAGCAGGGTCATGAGGCTGTACAAAAAGGGGCGATTATGGGAGCGCTTGCCCTGTATCTCGATTTTATTAATCTTTTTCTCATGCTTCTTCGTTTTTTCGGTGGCAGTAGAGATTAAAAAACAGAAAGCAGAGTTCATTTTTGATGAAAAGCATGTTCGGCGTAATGCCGGACATGCTTTTCTGTTTTTAAGCTGAAGGTAATCCAGCAATGCAAAGTATTTTTTCCAATAAAAAAATTGTTGTGGGAGTGACCGGCTCCATTGCCGCATTTAAGGTTGCCGGTTGGGTAAGCTCGCTTGCCAAAGAAGGTGCTGACGTCTCTGTAGTTATGACCGGGTCTGCGTCTCGTTTTGTAGCTCCTCTGACCTACGCTGCCCTGTCAGGGAATCCGGTGTTGACAAATATGTTTGCAGCAGAGGAAGCTCACGCCATTTCTCATATCCAGCTGGGCCAGGAAGCCGATCTTGTCCTGATTGCTCCAGCCACTGCCAACACCATTGCAAAATTGGCCCATGGGCTGGCTGATGACCTCCTGACAACTTCGGTTCTTGCTGCTGGTTGCCCGGTACTTGTTGCTCCTGCCATGAACAGCAGGATGTTTTTGAATCCAGTGACCCAGCGCAATATTGAGATGTTAAGAGAGCTGGGGCATGGGATCATAGAGCCGGAGTTCGGGAAAATGGCATGTAAGACTGAAGGTCCCGGACGTCTACCTGAGTGGGATAATGTGCGGCAACAGCTTCTCAGCTCTCTTTCAAAGCAGGATCTTGCTGGTGAAAAAATTCTTATCACGGCAGGCCCCACACGTGAAGCACTTGATCCTGCCCGTTTTTTAAGTAACAGGTCATCGGGAAAAATGGGGTATGAGCTGGCAAGAATTGCCCGGAGACGCGGGGCACAAGTCCTGCTGGTCAGCGGTCCTACATCTCTTCCCGCTCCTTACGGGGTAAAAAGAAAGGATATCGAGACAGCAAAAGAGATGTACAAGGCGGTAATGAATGCAACCGGGGACTGTTCTGTAATCATCAAGGCTGCAGCAGTAAGTGATTTCCGTCCTGAAACAACTGCGCCCGACAAAGTAAAAAAAAATGATGCCGAGTTTGTTTTAAAGCTCAAGCAGACTCAGGATATTCTTAAGCAGTTAGGACAGGAGAAGGAACAACATAACTATATTCTGGTTGGTTTTGCTGCAGAAAGCTGTGATCATCGCAGAGCAGGAGAGAAAAAAATGAAGCAGAAGAACCTGGATCTGATTGCAATTAATGATATCAGTGGCAAAGATACCGGATTTGCAGCAGACACCAATCAGGTCACTTTGCTTGATATCAGAGGCTATACAGAGCTTCCCCTTACAAGTAAGGAGCAGACGGCTGACCTGATCCTCGACCGGATTGTCACTATCCTTGAAGGGAAAAGAATGTAATGGGTTTTTCAACAATGTCCCCAAGAGAACGCTCCATTCTTACTGTGTCCTGTTACGGCCATTTTATGAGCCATTTCAACATGCTGGTTTTTCCGGCGATTCTCCTGCCCCTGACTGCAAAGCTGGGCATGGATATGGTACAGACTCTGGCCCTCTCGTTCTGGATGTATCTTCTCTTTGGCCTGACTGCTCTTCCCTGGGGATTATTAGGGGATCGTTTCGGATCACGTCCTCTGCTGTTGCTCTTTTATATTGGGGCTGGTATTTGTGGTTTTCTTGCAGCAATGAATCTGGCCAATCCTTTTATGCTCAGTCTTTGTCTTGCAGGGATTGGTCTTTTTTCAGGAATATATCATCCTGTGGGACTTGGCTGGATAGCAAAGGAATTTAAAAATACCAGTCAGGGCATGGCCTATAATGGAATGTTTGGAAACCTGGGGCTCGCCACAGCACCTATCCTTGCCGGTTTGGTAAACTACCTATGGGGTGCAGAGGCTGTTTATCTGGTAGTCGGAACAATGAACCTGAGTGGGGTGTTTCTTCTTTATCTGGTTCGTAACGGACATGGTGGGCAGCAGATACATAAACATACTAATCAGATGAAACGATCTCTGGCCCCCTTTCTGGTTCTGCTGGTGGCCATGATGCTGGGCGGCGTTGTGTACCGTGCCACCACCATCACACTTCCTGCATATTTTGAACTGCAGAACAGAGATCTTTACCAGAGTTTTCTTTCCCTTTCCGGAGAGATGGGCTCACCCAATCTTTTTGCCACCCTCATTACATCTTTTATCTATCTGGTGGGAATGGGCGGACAATACTTTGGTGGCAGGGTAGGGCAGTCTGTTGATCTTGGCAGGGGCTATCTGGTTTTTCATTTAATCACTATTCCGGCAGTGATTGCCATGGCCATGACCTCAGATATGCCGCTGGTCATTTTTGCCATGATCCATTCATTCTTTCTGCTCGGTATGCAGCCGCTGGAAAACACACTTGTTGCCCGCCTCAGTCCACCAGAGCTCCATAGCTCAGCCTATGGTTTGAAGTTTGTTCTGACCTTTGGCGTAGGTGCACTCAGTGTGAATATGGTCTCTTTTATTAAAGAGACGTATGGATTCGGTGGCGTGTATATTGGGCTGGCCCTGGTGTCAACCACCCTTGTCTGCGTGATTATGTTACTCAATCATTACAGAAAGGTTTTACAGACTGGGTGACCTTCAACAGCAAACCGGTAAATGTTCGGCCAGCATTCCTTTGCGTTTATTTCGGCACGCTTATAGAATATTACTATGCTGCACAAACCGAAATGAACAATCGGCGTTTTCCATTGGCTATTTTTGTGCCCACGGTTATTCAGGGCCGATCTAGCCAGTTATGTATATTCAGGAATTATGCTCGACTTGCGGTTTTACTTAAATTGGAGAGATTGCCAAGGGCATGTCCGACTTAAGCCATCTTGCCACTGTTCAATTTGTTAAGAAATTTTTCGTCTCAGTTGTGGTCTACTGAACCATATGGTATGTTGCAAGTATGGCTGATGCAATTATTCTTTTCAGAGCAAAGAAAATCTATCCTGATGGCGCTATCAAAGAAATGGTGATATGGCAATTGCCCACAATCAGCAAAGAGCGACCACATGGTTTGAAATATAGACTGTATTACGGCACTGCCGACGGAGAATGTTTGGTAAGATATGATAATGAAACTGGCAAGGGGGATCATAGGCATCTTGCTGGTCGGGAAGAGGTGTACATTTTTCGAGACATCGAATCACTTGTTGCCGATTTTCAGTATGATATTGAACAAATGAAGAGGTGAGGTAATGAAAAAAATTGACAACATAGATATCCATATTGCTCCTGAACAAGACATGAATCAAGCTTTTATTGATGCATGGAAAAAGGCTGAAAAGGGACAACAACCCGAAGGTGAAGAACATCTCTACTTTGAAGATGCCTCTTCTCTGTTGAAAGTAATCTCAAACCAGCGCTTACTTTTGCTCTCTACCCTTTTGAAG
>JAYEOK010000278.1:0-8531 GCA_034722915.1 Thermodesulfobacteriota bacterium
AACGTAGCTCGGCTACGCACCCCAAGGGCATTTCCTGCGGGGCACCTGCGGTTAAATAATCACAGATCGTTTCCCTAAACATTCATCTTACACCTCATAATTACGAACTTATTTTTGAATGAGCCCTAAGTGACTACAAAACAGATATTTTTTATCTTTTGATCCTCGCACACTACCAGGAAAAAGGGATGATCGAAAGGGATAAAATGTCTTTCCCCATTTTTCTGTATTAGTGAAAAAAATGGGTGGGTCAATTCTGATTAGCGTTGAAGAGCGTAGTCCAGAACAGAGTTAATCTGGAAACAGTATATCTATTGATATTTCAAGTTTGTCAGATAATGTTCTGTTATATAAGTATGATATGTTATTTCTGGTCTACTGTGAACTGCTTTCACAATCTCCATCACAATCATCTTTAACTGCTGAGAAGCGTTTTTGTGTCGTGGTAATGAGGGGTGGCACTGAGAGGCCAAGGAGGATAAGGACCGCGATCATTGAGACGGTCTCTGGAAGGATTTCACTGGTTTTGCCAACGATAGCCACTGCAGAGATACCAAGTGAGGTATAGACCAGATCAAGTGTCAGTCCGCAAAGTACTGCAATGACAGCCATGGCGCAGAGATAAAATGCAGTGGCTTGCTTCCCAAGGATACCGAAAAGCACAGACAGAGAGGTAACATTGGTTGCAGGGCCCACCAGCAGAAAAACAAGGGCGGTTCCAGGGCTGACGCCTTTTAAGATAAAGGCGGCAGCAATGGGAGTCGATGCTGTGGCACAGATATAAAGTGGAATCCCCAGGCAGAGCATGAGCAGCATAGAGCTTAATCCACCTCCCAGGTAGTTGGCGATTGATTCATCCGGGATGAGGACGGTGATAACACCGGCTGCGAGCAAGCCCACAAAGAACCAGCCTGCCAGATCCCCCCAGATATCAGTGGCTGCGTAACGCAGTCCTGTGGCGAGTCTGCGCAGCAGGTTTTCTTTTGCTTGTTCAGGGGAAGCAGAACATGCTCCCGAACAGCCGCAATCCGAATGAACAGCTAGTGTGGGTATTCGTTTTTCCTGGGCAGATGGCGGCTGTAGCCAGTTGATGCCTATTCCTGCAGCCATTGCAGAGATAAATGCCGAGACAGGTCTTGCCACAGTCATGATCGGATCGAGCAGGGCATAGGTAATGGAGATGGAATCCACGCCTGATTCCGGAGTGGAGATGAGAAATGCGGCAGTTGCGCCTTTGTTGGCACCCTGTTTTTTAAGTGATGCTGCTGCCGGTAATACTCCGCATGAACAGAGTGGAATCGGGATACCAAGAAGTGAGGCCTTGAATACCGAACTGAAACGGCCACTGCCCAGATGCTTTGCCACGTAATCAGCTGACAGAAAAACTTTGAGCATCCCTCCGATGAGCAGGCCAAAGAGCATGTAGGGCGCTGATTGTACGAGGAGTTGCCAGCTTGCCTGCAAAGCGTCTGTAAAAAGAAGTGCAATGTTCATGGTTATTCTCTGGTGTGTTCAAGAGCCGTCTGCATGAGTTTGTTGACATGATGATCATTGAGCCGATAATACAACACAGGGCCTTCCCGACGATTGCTTACCAACTGCAGTTGTCTCAGCAAGCGCAGCTGATGGCTTACAGCAGATTCGGAGACTTTCAAAAAGGCAGCAATGTCACAGACACACATTTCTTCGTGTTCGAGAGCCCAGAGGATTTTTAAACGGTTAGCGTCTCCCATGGCCTTGAAAAGTTGTGCCATGTGTTGATTGTCTTGTTCCGGCAGTGCATCGTGTGCAGCAGTTGTGACACGCTCTTCATGAATACAGCGGCAGTCGCAGAGTTCTTTTGTTTCGTTGTTTGTTTTCATTGATGTTGTATTTGGGTTTTGATATATGAGTATGTGTTCATATATTAAAACGTTTTGATCGGAATGCAAGTAAATTAAAACAAATAGGGGTATATCACGAGGAGGATCCTGGCGGGTTTTAGCAAAGAGTATGCCAATATTGACAAGGTGGCCCATGTGGGCTATCGTTTGAACAGGAGGTAATATTATGGCAAAATCAGCAACAGTAAGAGCTCGCATAGAGCCTAAGTTAAAAGCAGAAGTAGAGACACTGTTTCACCAGCTGGGCCTTTCTACAACTGAAGCAATTAATATTTTCTACAACCAGGTGCAGTTACGGAAAGGGCTGCCCTTCAGTGTTGTTGTGCCCAACAAAACAACAAAGAAAACATTCAAGGATACCGATGCCGGAAAGAACCTGACCCAGTGCGATAGCGTTGATGATATGTTTGATAAGCTGGGTATTTAAATGCTTCATCCAACATATACCAGGCAGTTTGAGCGCGATTTCAAAAGAATGTTAAAGAGAGGGAAAGATAAAGAGAAAATTTCAAAGTATTTCGGTCAAGCTTCGTGTGCAGCCTGTCTTCATCAAAGAACTTTTGCTGAAATAAACAAAGTCTCACATATCAATGCGATATAATACTTTACTTTCGAGGTTTGCAGCGGGCAGTTGCCTGGGCAATGAGTGGATCGTCGGGCCAGTAATGTTTTGGATAGCGGCCGGCGAGTTCTTTTTTGACCTGCGGATATGTGTTTCGCCAGAACGAAGCCAGATCTGCTGTCACCTGTACTGGGCGTCTTGCCGGTGATAACAGGTGGATGAGAAGGGGAACCTTGCCATTATATATATGGGGGCTTTCTGTGGCACCGAACATTTCCTGGAGGCGAACAGCCAAAACGGGCGATTCGCCCGGTGTGTATTGCAGTTTGATTTTTGATCCACTCGGTGCCTGATAATGGGTGGGGAGTAATCGCTCCAGCGCCTGCTGGTCCTTCCAGGGGAGCAGAGCAAGGAGGATAGAATGCAGATCAAGCTTTTTTAACTGTTTCAGGCTGCTCATTGAATCAAGGTATGGTTCGATCCAGGAAATATTTTCAGTAAGGTAGTTATCTGATACATCGGGCCAATTTTTTGGGTCCAGATCATGAGCAGTCTGTATTCTTGCCTGCAACTCGCGGCTTTTTTTCTGCCAGTTCAGACAATCGATTCCAGTTTGTTGAATGCCTTTAAGCAAACATTTTTGGATTTGCTCTGGATCCACCTCAGCCAGAGCTTCTTTTTTGATTTCAAGACTACCAAGAGAGAGAATAGAAACCGCTTCAACTTTGGAGTGCTTCCACTCCACCCTTTCTTTTTTAACTAATAAATGATTTTGTTCATGCAGGATTTCGTCAAGAGAAAGTGCTGCAGCCAGAAAAATTTTACCCTGTTTTTTACCGCCGTCAACATTGGCGGCCACAAGAAAATCAGCCTGCTGCAGGTGGTCGTGGGGTGAGAGCACGACTCCTCGACCAGAAGCCAGCAAATGTTGACTGGAACCCGGTTTCTTTTTGGCGATACGGTCAGGATAAGCAATGGCGAGAAGATTACCGGCTTCCAGGAAATCATGCTTCCGACCTTTTATACCAAGGAGTCGCTGGTACTGATCGGCTTCACGAAGAACACGCCGGCATTGAGACGTATCCGCACCTTTTGCCCGGATCAAGGCTGTTTCCTTTTGATCGAAGAGGCGGAGAATATCCAGGCGATCCTCTATGTCTGCACTTTGTTCTTTATCCCCTCTGCGGAACAGATCGCGATTCTGCAAAAGAGCAGCAAGCCGGCAGGCAAGAGTGGCTTTTCCATGTTCACGACCATAGAGTAACATCAGTGCAAGGCGTGGATGCAGGGGCAATGACGCAATTTGCTTACCCTTTTTACTCAGTCCTCCGCGACTGTCAATTGCCCCTAATCGGACAAGGAGACCCCGGGCCTGTTCCACCTGGGCTGTGCGTGGAGGATCGAGCCAGGTTAGTTCTGCCGGATCTTTTACTCCCCATTGCAGGACTTCAAGAAGCAGAGGGGAAAGATCAGCCCCAATAATTTCCGGTGCCAGAAAATCAGTCTTTGAATGTTGCTCTGCCTTTGTCCATAAACGATAACAGATACCCGGGCCCAGTCTGCCTGCCCGGCCAGATCGCTGATCAGCCGAAGCCTTTGAGATCGAAACTGTGTGGAGTGATGTTAAACCATTGGCAGAAGAAAATCGGGGGATCTTCATGAGTCCGGAATCAATGACAACAGAAACACCTTCTATGGTGAGACTGGTTTCTGCAATGGGAGTGGCCAGTATTACTCTTCTTTTTCCGGTCGGTGCAAAAACCATATCCTGCTTATGTTGAGCTAAGTCTCCGTAAAGAGCTAGACATTGGATCTTAGCTTCAATTTTGTTTTGCACAGCTTTAATCTCACCAGCTCCCGGAAGAAAAACGAGAATACTTCCATCATGTTCCTGTATGGCGTGATGGATGGCTTTGACTGTGCGTGGAACCAGATAATCATTGTCAGGCCTGGAACGATAGACTGTTTTTACAGGGAAACATCGCCCTTCGCCTGTGATTATCGGTGCATGGCCAAGCAAATTTGAGACTCGCACACTGTCCATTGTAGCGGACATAATCATTATTTTTAAGGAACTGCGTAACTCAAGAACATCTGTGCAGAGAGCCAGAGCCATGTCGGATTGAATGGAACGAACATGGAATTCGTCGAATATAACAAGTCCCACTTCTGAAAGTTCCGGGTCATTTTGGATCATTCGAAGGAAGATTCCTTCTGTCACGACCTCAATTTGTGTTGCGTTGCTGACTTTTTTGTCAAAACGGATGCGATAGCCTATCAGGCCACCGATTGTATCGCCTGCAAGTTCACTCATCCGTTTTGCCGCCATGCGTGCAGCAAGACGCCTGGGTTCCAGCATGATGATTTTTTTTTCCTGCAGCCAGGGTTCATTGGCAAGCGCCAGAGGAACAATGGTGGTTTTACCGGATCCAGGTTCTGCACTGAGGATTACGGACTGGTGCCTGGCAATTTTTTCCTGCAGTTCAGGGAGGATTGTATGAATAGGAAGAAGGGGCAGGTCAAGGTCAAACAGCATCAGGTGCTTGTTTTACGCTGGTAGGTGAAAAGTGTAAAAGGCTGTGAGTCACCCATACGTTTTTCCGAGATCAGTTGAAACTGTTCTGTAGGGATATGCGGAAAAAGGGTATCCCCCTCATAGTCCCGATCAAGAATTGAAAGCAGAATTGTGTCAGCCAATTGCATCGACTCCCTGAAAAGATCCTGGCCGCCAATAATGAAGATTTTTTCCTGACCCTGACAGCAATCCAGGCCTTTTTGAAGACTGCCGGCAGGGAGGAAACCAGGGCAATGGATATTACTGTCTCTGCTGAGCACCACATTGAGGCGTCCGGGAAGAGGAGTGCCAAGGGATTCAAAGGTCTTTCTGCCCATAATCACTGCATGCCCCATTGTACTTTCCTTAAAGTGGCGCATTTCTTCGGGGATATGCCAGGGGATCTTATTGTTTTTTCCAATAACTCTGTTCTTGGCCATGGCGGCGATGAGAATAAGTTCCATTGGGTATTCTTGATTACTCCTCATGGGAAAAAGAAAAAATCAGGAGGAAGTGATATTTTTCCTGTATTTTATCTGCAGTTTTGTAATACACTTTAGTATACTTGTTTTATTATCCTCTTACCGTAACTTTATCCAGGTTAGAGACCAAGAACGTGGAGGCTGTACATGAAGATAGATTGTCCCCATTGCGGGGTGCATGGTTCTATAGACGATTCTTTTGCAGGAAAAAAACTGCGTTGTCCGAAATGCTCGAAGGTTTTTTTGCTCGATGAGGATATTCTTCCCGAAGTTGATGATACTGGCATGATGCGTCAGGAGATAAGCCCTGATAATGAACCGGTAAGCTCGGAGTCAGCTGCCCAGGGGCTCATGGCAACAGAAGCTGAGGAACTGGTTGAGCCGGAAGATGAGACTTTTGAGAGAGAAACGGAAGAAAGTGAAGAAATAACTGAAGAGGAACTGCCTGAAATTCAAGAAGATGATTCTCTGGTCAAGGAGGCTGTTGAAGAGGACGATGACGTTTTTGATCTAATGGATGGCGAGGGTGAAGAGGAAAGCAGTGAATTTGAAACGTGTTCAGGATGTGGAGAATCACTTAGCCCTGATTTTTTGGAAACAGTCGGTTCCAAACGCTATTGTGCTCTTTGTTTGCCTGATGTGGAAGAGGAGGCCCCCCCTGAAGATTCTGTGGTAGAAGATGTTGATGTTGCACAGGATGAAGATTTGCTGGAGGTGGAAACAGATTCTGTTCAGGCTCTGACGGATGATGACGATGTGGATGATGAGGAGGATTCCCAAAAAACGTGTTCAGTTTGTGGTGAAAAATTTCATCCGGATTTTCTGCAGGAGGTTGATTCCAAGCTGTACTGTGGAATTTGTCAGCCGGAAGTGGATGAAACAACAACTGCAGGTGCTGAAACAGTCGCAGTAGGCGCAGCGGCAACAGCAGCTGTGGTCGCATCAGCAACAGATTCCGAAATTGTGGAAACTGAGGAGGCGGATGGAGAAGAACTGCAGGAGAGTATCGCAGACTTTACCGTGGGCGAACTCCTGAAAGAGGCGTGGCAGAAGACCAAAGGAGTAAAAGCTCCCATTTTGGGTGGTACTATTTTTATGTACATTTTTCTTTTTGCCATATCTTTAGGCGGTTGGTATGGTTTGCAGGAAATGTCTGACCAGACCGATCCGAATAGCACGATGGGGGTGAATATCGGCCTGCAGGCGCTCACGTCCTGGTTTTCCGGAATCTTTACCGCTGGGTTGATGCTGATGGGGATCAGACGTGCTCTTGAACAGAGGGTAAGCTGGAAGATGCTTTTTGCAGGATTTTCAAAAGCCCTTACCATTACCATAGCCCTTGTACTGCAACTCATACTTATCACCATAGGTTTTGTTCTTCTTGTACTGCCCGGAATTTATCTTTCCGTTGGCTACGCCTTAACTCTGCCACTTATTCTGGAGAAAGACCTCGGTCCCTGGGAGGCTCTCGAGGCATCGCGTAAGGCCATCCATAAAAAATGGTGGACAGTCTTTGGCCTGTATCTGGTGATGATGCTTCTGATTTCAATTTCTACCATTCCGCTTGGCCTGGGATTGATCTGGACTCTTCCCATGTTTTTTGTGCTCATCGGAATTCTCTATGCACGGTTCTTCGGATCTGATGAAATTATGGGAGAAGAAGTTGAAGATGAAGAAAGTGAATCCGAGGAAGAAAAAATAGAGGATGCAGTAGAAGAAGAACAGGAAGTCGTCTCTGAAGAGAGCAGATAAAAATAAACGTATAAATTCTGCGTGTAATTGTAACGGTCGAATAGAGGAGCAGTAAGAGGGGTACATGCGTTTTTTTAAAGTCCACCTCTTAATGCTCCTCTGTGCTGTGCTTGTTGCCGGCTCTTTTCCCATTGTAGCAGCCATTAGCCATGAGTTGGATCCTGTCCTTTTAACCCTGCTTCGCTTTTTACTCGCCAGTTTTCTTTTTGCCCCCCTGATTTGGTTTCGTTACGGTTTCACTGTTTCCTTTGTCGCCCTGGCTCGTTATTCGCTGATCTCCGCAACCCTGGTGATCTGCTTCTGGTCTATGTTTTTTTCCCTTCGCTATACCACAGCTTTGAATGTCAGCGCCATTTTCACCCTGGTTCCATCCCTGTCCGGCCTCTATGCCATGTTTTTGAACCGGGAACGCTTAGGCAGGGCCCGCCTGATCGCGCTGTTTCTCGGGTTGATCGGAGCCTTATGGGTCATTTTCAGAGGTGATTTGAGTACATTGACAGACCTGACATTGAATAAAGGGGATTTGATTTTTTTTATCGGCTGTCTGTTTATGGGTTTTTATACTCCCCTGGTGCGTCTTTTTCATCGGGGGGAACCCATGCTGGTCATGGCTTTCTGGATTATGGTTACCGGATCCATGTGGCTTTTGTTTCTGGCCGGGCCGCAACTTGCGTCTGTCTCCTGGGCAGTTATCCCCTTAAAAGTGTGGATGGGCCTCGGCTATATTGCAGTTTTTTCCACCATAGTTAGTTTTTTTCTCACCCAGTATTCCATTCTTTTCCTTGGCCCAACCCGGGTCATGGCCTATTCTTATCTCTATCCTGCTCTGGTTCTCATACTTGAGCTGCTGTTTGGGGGAACCTTGCCTGAAGTAAAGGTTCTGCCTGGTGTCGTCATTGTACTTTCTGCCATGATTGTTGTTCAGCGGATGGAAGGTGACGGCTCACAGTAGCGCATTACAATGTTAGGATTTTTGTTTGATACTCGCATACCTGATAAGGAACGTACAATAAATAACTTGATAGCATAGGAATTTTCATTTTTTACGAAGCTTAAAAAATGAATACCGAACATTAAAGGACGAATATCGAATATCGAACAGGTAAGCGAAGACTCCGAGGAATGTCGAACCGCAGAAGGGGAAAAGCCCTTGATCCGTCGTTTTTTATTCCGATCGATATTCGATATTCCTCGGAGTCTGCGCTTACCTGTTCGACATTCGACATTCTCTTTTTAAAACCCGCCCGCAGGGCGATAAGTTCAACAAATTAATGTATTTTTTTCCGTCTTCTGTGTTG
>JAYEOK010000279.1:0-1882 GCA_034722915.1 Thermodesulfobacteriota bacterium
CAGGGAAAACTATCAAGACTACAATACCAGTAAAACGACAAAAGTAGTGCCATAACGACAACCCCAAGTATCGTAACGAGCTGATATCACAACAGTTGTTTCTTTTGGGTCACAAAGTTGGGCTAAAAAAAGTAGCGAATACGCAGTTCAAGTTTATTGCTGTTCACCTTTTCTCCATATTCTGTGAATTCTCCGCCATTGATCAGGGAAAAACGCAGGCGGAATTCCCAATTTGTCAGGCCCGTGTAGACAGCCTCAGGGCTGATGGAGTAGCTCTGGTCCTCAAGGTTGACAATCGTTGTAATACCGGGAGCAAAATAGAGGATATCAAAAGGTTCTTTCTGGGTGAATTTAGCGTATAGATATTGGCGTCCAGGTTGTGGGCGGCCATATCCTTTCATGCTCATCTCCCTTGCCCTGTCGAGTAGATCGGAGCCAAGTGTCGGGTTCCGGGAAAAGCCTGTTGCCGCCATCTGATAGAAACGTGTCATTTCCTCTTCACTGTATCCGCCACCGTTATAATAATATTCAATAATGGAAGTGATCTCATTTTCAGTGAGGTACCGAATTCCAAGCAGGGTAGAAAAAGCTTTTTGCTCTTCGATGGAAGATGAATTGTCCTCCAGCAGAACAATTTTTTTGAGTTTCGGGATATACGCAGCTTCCCCATGGATTTCAAAGTGGGGAGCCAGATTCGTGGAAAAGTCCAGGCCAATCCGGTTTGAACGGCTGTTACCTGTTAAAAAAATCAGATCAATATCCGTATCCATGTACAGCAGATAAAGTTTGCCTGCCAGGTTGACATTGTCGCGTTCCCCAAAGTCTTCGTTGATATCTTCCCATACCGGCAACACTGCAAGGGTGAGGGCAGCGGTTTGCAGACTCCCCTGAAAGCTTTTGATGAAATCACTTTCCAGCGTGACATAGCCCTCAAGCGCCTCTTCAGGGTCATTTGGATCTTTGGGGCGATTGATAAATCCCACCGGGTTCCAGGCGTAGCCTTTTCCCCATTTATATGATTTCTTACCGATGGCAAGGGCAAGAGACGGGTCTGGTTTAACAGAGAGGTAGGCTGAATATACATCCGCCATGTCGCTCCAGCCTATGGTGTCCTGTTGAGCAGCGGCCTTGAGCCGCCAGTTAAGGCTGTTGATTCCATGCTCATAACTGCCATCGAGCTGTATGCTTCCCCTGATGAGATCCATGGTGGACATGTCAGGGTCATCAAGGTTTAAATTGGAGAAAACAGATCCCTGGTTGATATCCATGTGCTCCCCTTTGAA
Organism: Thermodesulfobacteriota bacterium; assembly: GCA_034722915.1. Taxonomy (GTDB): domain Bacteria; phylum Desulfobacterota; class Desulfobulbia; order Desulfobulbales; family Desulfocapsaceae; genus Desulfocapsa. Next base: position 1,284 of record JAYEOK010000279.1, read on the forward strand.
TTCAAGGTATCCACCCATTTGAAGGGGCTTCTTTTCGATTTCTTCCAGATCAAATGAGAATTCGTCTTGAGCCCGGAGGAGAGGCGGTAAAAACATAATGATACAGGAGAGCAAAAGAGAGGTCCGGAAACCTCTCTTCAAACTTTTGTTACAAGAGAGCATCCCTACCGTAATTCATTGACTTTCGGCAGGTAGTTCAGGGTGAACACCTCATCAGCAAATTCTTTTTTTTGTAACTTGGCAAAGAGCATCAGCGAACGGTATCCCTTGTGAAGAGGGCTGTCGGTTTCAAGAACAGAGGGTCTGACCAGACCGTCACCAAAGTCCTTGGTTTTTGAATAGTGCAGACTCTTGATGAGCATACCGCTGACTGCGTAACATTCGATGGTGGTTGGCAGCAGAGTTTTTTTATCAACCTCCATTTTTAAGTGATCATAAGCAACTGATGACGATTTAGCCTTGAGTTCAAGCTGGTATGTTGTTTCCTGTTCAGTGATTGATTCGGCGTTATACTCAACATGGTAGTCGAGGCGCAGGATATCGGAGTTGTTGAAAATTCCTCCAATTACAGATTGAAGGCTGGTGATGCGCAGGGGTTT
>JAYEOK010000280.1:0-27101 GCA_034722915.1 Thermodesulfobacteriota bacterium
AAAATCGACTTAATTTCAGATACTAAATAGAGGTCGTCGATTGAACGTTACTGGCCATAAGAGTACTCGATTATCCCGCTTTGCGGTATAAGGTGTCTGGAAGCGATGTAACCAGAGCACACCTCTTGTTTTTTTATTACAGCTTTTCAGGAGTAAGGCACTAACCCGGTTCAACCGAAAATACTGTTACGTTCACTGGATAAGTGCCTTACAGAAAATTTCTTGTGAAAAAAACAAGATATTATTCTGTAAGGCACTAAAATACTATCATTTCATACTTCTTACTCTCGCAATGCCCTATCTATTTAAAAAACATTATCCTCTCAGAAATATTATCTTCTGCATAGGTGAAGGATCGTTAATTTTTCTTTCCTTCTGCCTTGTTTACGATATTATGATTGGAAATTATTTATATTTTTACTACCTCTCTACTCACCTCATTCAGGCAGCACTTGTCACTTTTATTTTTCAGCTTTGTCTCTACTTTTTTGATCTCTATGATCTTAGTCGGGATCTCTCATTAACAGAAACAGCTACCCGAATGACCCAGGCCTTTGGACTCGGTTGTATCGTTCTTGGAATTATTTATTTTACCATTCCACTGGTTACCACCTCCACACGCATCTTCTGGCCCAGTTACATTGCCATTTGCTGTGTTGTGATGCTGTGGCGTTGGGCATATTACTTTATCTTAAGAAAACGGCTGTTTGTACAAAACATACTCGTGCTGGGAACCGGTAATTTTGCCAATGACATTGCAATAGCAGTTGAAGGAAAACATGACTCTGCCTATAAAATTATCAACTTCATTGGGGAAACTGAGGTTGAATTCAACCCACATAACATTCAAGTTTTAAAGAAAATACCAGATATGGTAAGCTACTGTCAGACACATAATATTGAAAAAATAGTTTTGGCCCTGGATGACAGGCGTAAAAAAACTCCCACTCAACAACTGCTGCAATGTAAATTAAATGGAATCACAATCAACCAGGGAGTGACTTTTTATGAGGGAATTACCGGAAAATTACTGGTAGAAAGAGTTGACCCCAGTGGGATATTTTTTTCTGATGGATTCACCATAAGTAGATGGACCTACGTGATGAAAAGAATTCTGGATATCTGTCTCTCTGTTTTGGGCCTCATTATTTCTCTACCAGTGACACTTCTCTCCGCCATTATCATTAAATATGAATCCCCCGGCCCTGTTTTTTATTTACAGGAACGTGTTGGCGAAAAAGGCGCTATTTTTAAAGTTATCAAATTTCGGTCAATGCGACAGGATGCAGAAAAAAACGGCGCTGTCTGGGCCATGAAAAATGACCCCAGGGTTACGCGCTTCGGCGGTTTTATCCGCAAAGTACGTATTGATGAAATCCCTCAGATGATCAATGTCCTGAAAGGAGAAATGAGTTTTGTCGGTCCTCGTCCGGAACGACCTGTATTTGTGGAAAAACTTACTGAAGACATCCCCTATTACAGTATCAGACATTACATCAAACCCGGCATTACCGGCTGGGCTCAGGTTTGTTATCCTTACGGCGCCTCTGTGGAAGATTCTTTGCGTAAACTTGAGTATGATTTATACTACATGAAAGATGTTTCCATCATAATGGATCTGATGATTATTTTTCAGACTATCAAGACAGTTCTTTTCAAAAAAAGTGGCCAATAATTCCTACTCCACATCTTTTTTTTCTTTGGCCAATGTCGTTTTTATCCAACCGCATCGAATATTGTATTGATGTCCCCCATCAACCCATTTTTCACAGCTGTCTTCAGTCGTTTTTATTGGATAATGTTCAACAGTTTTATCCACTCGACAGACACCTGAATGGGGATCTTCCAACCTGAATTTACGACAACTAAGGCATACTCTTTTCTGTAAATATATCATTTTATTCCTCGTTATTATTATTCAAACAGATGCATACAATCAAACTGTTTTCCCTGCTCAAAATAAGTATCTTCGGATTCCAGGTCAACAACAACCGGGGAAAATCCATACTTCTGCAAATAACCGGCAAACAATTTTCGAGAATCGCGACGAATTTCATCGTCACAACCCACATGGCAGTTATACACTATCCCTTTTACTTCAATCCCCCTTCCTTGGGCCAGCTCCAAGGCTGAAAGGGTATGGTTAATTGACCCCAGTCTCGGACTGGAAACTAAAATCAGCGGGTAGCCCTGTTGTTGCAGATAATCAATGAAAGTCATTTCACGAGTAAGCGGGACTAAAAGCCCCCCTGCCCCTTCAAGCAAAACATAGTCATACCTGGCTGACAAACTCTTTGTTGCTCTTGTTATTTCTTCAGGATTGATGGTTTCCTGCTCAAGCTCTGCTGCAAGATGCGGTGAACAGGGCTTTTTAAAAACATAGGGGCAGGTTAATCCGTTTAAATCTTCAGGGAGCAACTCGATACCCATTAATTTACGATGATATATAATATCATCAGCAATACCCGAGCAACCGGTTTGTACCACCTTCTGGGTGATTGTTGAATATCCCTGCGATAAAAGAGTTCTTGCCATGAGGCCGGTAGCAACGGTTTTGCCAATATCCGTATCAATCCCACTTATACAAAACACAGGGCACATCAGCGCCTCCTCGCCACAAAACAGGAAGAGGCATAGCTCACAGGAAGTCCCCTGTCATCGCCAAATTTTTGACTATAGCGTGCTTCAAAATCACGTAATGTTTCTTTATTCCATTGATACTCACTGACACCCCCCACTCCGGTAGCACGGATATGGTATAAAACTTCTCTCACAGTGGGAAAAAACAACCTGTCCTGAAAATCAGCGTATGATTCCAGAATAAAGTCCTGTTCCAGCAGATCAATAATTTCTTTATCAGAATGGTAACCTAATTCGATAGAGGTCAGGCTGGAAAACTCTTTCAAGGTCCCGGGGCCAAACAGGGAAAAAGCCAGATACGCCCCGGATTGCAGTTCCCGGCTAAGCCGTTTAAAAAAGGCGGGAAGATTGCTGAGCCACTGAAAAGCGGCACCAGATAGAACAAGAGAAAGCTCAGGGGGCAACGCCAGGGTTTCGATATCTCCAAAGCAGGATACAAAATGTATCGGATCACAGGTAGCTATCCGATCTAAAACAACACTCTCAAACTCAGGCACAAGATCATTCAGATAAAGAGTTTGCACAGGTTTATGATGACAGAGCTTTTCGGTGAGTATTCCTGTGCAGCAACCAATCTCTAATACCTGCTTAAAAGCACTATCCGGCACAATAGTAAGGGATTGTAAAAGACGCCCTGCCAGCTCATTTTGAACAAGAGCTGCGTCATCATAAGTCGGCAGGCTCCGACGAAAACAACGGGCGACTTTAGCTTTATCAAGATCCAGAACCATTCATTTCCCTCTTAGTGCCTTACTCCCTAATTCCTGTCATAAAAAACAAGAAAACTTGAGACTATTTTAAAATGAATAAGTTACAAGTACAACCAAGGCACTTATGCCGGCTTACCTTACCGTTTACCGGTGTTAGTACCTTATAAATTCTTTTTTATGTCTTTTAAAGAATTTGGTGAAGGTACTTATACCCCCTTGTGGGGTGTCAGCCAGCCGCCAAAACAATTCCATCCCAACTCTGATACGCATAAAAAAGAAAATGGTATCCCTTAACTCTCTGTCTGATTTCTTTCGGCCAGAAGTTTAGCTGATTAGCAGTGGGTACAATATAATCATGGTTTGCGATCAGCGCACATGTATAAATTGACTCTGTTTGTTCATTGCAATCGACTGTGTTCAGCAGATGGGCCAACTCTCTCTTTTGATTATCAACACTGCGTGTTGGTTGATAGTCCAGAAAAGTACGATATAGAACACGATTCCTGCACATGCGGTGGTAAAATTTCATGCGCTGTCTTTTGTCAAAGCTATCCAACGTTGCCTGAGCCACATTCACAGGAATCCCATATTGATCATTGATCGGACAGAGTGTACCGTTCACTGCCAGTGCTGCCTTCAAATCCTTTTGAAATGGAAAAAAAAGCTGCTGTCCTGCCCATACTCCCATGGACCAGGCAACAAGAACAATATCCTTATAACTCCTGAACAACTCACTTAAATCATGCTCTGGAACAAGATCGACATACTCATAAAACATGAGCACATTCCATTCCTGGCTTTTCAGGGGGAGCAGAGGATATTCATCCATTCCCCAACCATTGCAGAAAAGAATCAGTTTCCTGTTCTCTTTCCTGTGCAGCCACTTAGTTTTCACCTTGTGCTCCATCGGCCAAACCAGCCAGCAAACCGGGAATCTCCTGCAAGTCCTGCCACTGCATATTGGCACAGAGGGACAAGCGGAACCGGGCGGTTCCTTCCGGGACTGTTGGCGGACGAACGGGAAGGATGAGAAATCCGAGTTCCTGCATGGATTTTGACTGCTCAAGAGCCAGCGTATCATCACCAATAAGAACAGGAATAATATTGGTATGGCCGCCTGTTAAGAGCCCATTATCAGCCAGGGCAAGGCGCAATTGCGTTGAGATCTGTTCCAGATGCTCCCTTTCCTTTTTCATTCCCTGCATGTGTTGAAAAACAAAGCGATTCCAATTCAGACTCACAGGGGGCAGCCCGGTTGTAAAAATAAATGATCTGCTGTGATTAATTAAAAAACTGCGGATCTCTTTGCTGCAACAGATAAATGCGCCAATGGAAGCCAGTGCTTTGCCAAATGTCCCCACCAGAAAATCAATATCTTGAACAAATCCAAGCTGTTCAGCCTTACCCAAACCCTTTCGCCCATACACGCCAACCGCATGAGCTTCATCAAGATAGAGAATGGCGTTAAACTCTTTTTTTAGATCAACCAGATGTGCAATATCTGCAATATCCCCATCCATGCTGAAAACAGATTCGGAAACTATCACAACTTGATCATATTGTTTCCGATATTTTTTAAGCAGGCCATGCAACTGCTCGTAATCACAATGTCGAAACCGTTTGTGGTCAGCACGACTGAGACTCAACCCGTCATGAATGGAAGCATGATTGAGTTTGTCGGAAAGAATCAGATCACCTTTTCCGTAAAGAGCAGGCAGGATACCAATATTAGCATGATAACCGGAATTAAAAAGAAGAACTGCCTCAGTTCCATAGGCTGTTGCAATATCATTTTCAAGATCATGTGCAAGCAGGCTGTCACCCGTGAGCAGTCGGGATGAAGCGGCTGCCAAGCCAAAAGAGCCATCTTGTTCCTCTTCAAGTCCCTGGTAAAAACGGTTACGCAGATCAATATCCTGGCCTAATCCTAAATAATCATTTGAACTCAGGTTCAGAAGACTGCGACCATTGTACTCTACCCGGCCCTCATCACGCCTTTTCAGAGGATGCAAGCTTCTTAAACGCCCTTTGGCCTCAAGGATTTGGAGTTTTTTTCCGTAACGGGAACTCACCGGTTCTGCTCCTCTTCCAGCACCTCACAAATAGCCTCAGTCAAAGTACGAAGATCTTTCTGCTCCATGCAATATGACGGCATTATATACACAAGACGACCAAAGGGACGCACCCAAACCCCTTTCTCCACAAAGGCCGGCTGAATCTTCTCCATATCAACCGGTTCTTTCATCTCAACCACCCCAATTCCACCTAAAACCCTGACATCAACAACGGTCGAAAACTCACGACATGGAGCCAGCCCCTCATTCAATCCGAGTTCAATATCACTCACCCGTTCCTGCCAATTGGAATCCAGAAGCAATTTGACTGAAGCGCCTGCAACAGCACAGGCCAGTGGATTGGCCATAAAAGTGGGGCCGTGCATAAAAACGCCTGGATTACCTGCTGAAATCATCTCGCCAATTTCCCTTGTGGCAAGAACAGCAGCCAAAGTCATATAGCCACCAGTGAGTGCCTTCCCTAAACAGAGAAGATCAGGGACAATCCCAGCATGTTCGCAGGCAAAAAGTTTTCCGCTGCGTCCAAAACCGGTTGCAATTTCATCTGCAATAAGCAGGACATTATAATGGTCGCAAAGTTCACGCACCCGGCGTAAATATTGAGGGTGATAAAATCGCATTCCGCCCGCACCCTGAACAATCGGCTCCAAAATCACTGCAGAAAGTTCATGGTGATGGATTTCTATAAGCTTTGAGAATGATGCAATATCATTTTCATTCCACTCATCTGAAAAACCACATTCAGGTCGATCAGCAAAAAAATATTTGGGCAGCGCACCGGAAAAAAGCTGGTGCATACCATTCACCGGATCACAAACCGACATACAGTGAAACACATCTCCATGATACCCTGAACGAATGGTGAGAAATCGTTTTTTTTCAGGTTTTCCTGCCGCATGAAAATATTGAACAGCCATCTTCATGGCAACTTCCACAGCAACAGAACCGGAATCTGCAAAAAAAACCAGATCAAGTTTTTCAGGTGTAATGTCAACAAGTAAACGTGCCAATGTAACAGCTGGTTCGTGGGTAAACCCACCAAACATCACATGGGAAAGACGTGCTGCCTGCTTCTGCAGCGTTGCGGTGAGTACAGGGTGATTATAGCCGTGAATCACGGACCACCAGGAAGCCATGCCGTCAACCAGTTCACGGCCATCATCAAGACAGATACGCACGCCCGAGGCTGACGCCACAGCATACACTGAAAGGGGTTGGGTTATGGAGGTATATGGATGCCAGATATGTTCTTTGTCATAGGCCAGAAGCTCATCAGATGTCATTGATGCACTCCGGATTGTCATGATGAGAAAAGGGATCAAACCCAAGTTTCGTAAATTCTTTCAGGTCTTGCTCTACCCCAGAGCCTGCCGTGGTTAAATAATTGCCGACAATGGCGCCATTGGCACCTGCAGCAAACAACCTGTACTGTGCATCACCAAAACGTCCACGCCCCCCTGCAATACGGATCACTGCTTTGGGATTGATAAAACGAAAGAGCGCAACGCAACGCAACACATCTTCAAAAGAAATGGGGTCTATTGAGGCAAGAGGGGTAGAGGCAATGGGAGTAAGGATATTGACAGGTATGGAAAGCACACCAAGTTCCCGTAATTCAAAAGCCAGTTGCAGGCGATGGTTCAGGGTTTCACCCATGCCGATTATGCCACCGGAACAGAGGTCCATGCCGGCCGAGCGTGCAATATTCAAAGTTGCTACTTTTTCATCCCATGTGTGGGTAGAACAGATGCTAGGAAAAAAATCGCGACACGTTTCAAGATTACAGTGATAACGACGAACGCCAAAAGAAAATAGCTGTCTGGCTGTTTCTGCGGTTAGAAATCCCATGGAGGCACAGAACAAAAGGCGTGTCTCTTTTGCCATGGCAGTATACAACCTGCCCATGCTGACAATTTGTACGGATGATACATTTCGTCCAGCGGCGACAAGAGAGAGACGTTTGATTCTACAGGCATCATTTTCCCTGGCCTGGACAAGGGCAGTCTCAACATCTATCTGTTCGTAAACGTTAATCTCTGTATTGTAACGGGAAGACTGGGCACAGTAGCGACAATCCTCGGAACATTTACCAGATCTTGCGTTAATGATGGAACAGAGATCAAAACGATTGCCATGGATATCACGACAGAGCTTATCAGCAGCGAGACATAAATCGTCAAGATCCGAATGTTCGGCAAGATCAAGAGCCTCTTCAAAGTTGAGGTGTTCTCCTTTCTCTATGATCTCCAGACAATGTTCAATCATTACTTTTCAGCACCAATAAAAAAAACCATATAAAAGCGGGTAAAACACCAGCCTTCATATGGTTTCAGAATGAAAAATCAGCCCAGTTTATCCATGCACTTGGCAAGCCCTTCAGGAGTATCAAACTGCAGTGCCTTGTATTTGTATCCTTTGGGAGCAATTTTTCGCATCATCCCTTTCAATACCGTTTTAGGGCCAACTTCGATGAAGGTGTCCACCCCCTCGTTAATCATCGTGGAAATAATCTCAAACCAGCGTACACGGGAGGCAATCTGGCTGGCCATCATCTCCATGATTTTTTGTGTGTTCTGTTCAGTTTTGGCTGAAACATTAAAATAAACCGGCGTGGCTGGTATCTTAAATTCAACCCCTTCCATAAAAGCTGCAAAATCAGGTACTGCTTCTGCCACAAGTGGACTATGGTTCGCAACACTCACAGCAAGGGGTATCACTCTGGCACCATCTTCGACAGCAATTTTCTCTACAGCATCAAGCCCAGCGATTGCGCCGGAAATGACAATTTGCAGTGCTGTGTTATGGTTGGCGGCAGTGACAATTCCAGCATCGCTGCAAGTTGTAATGATTTCTTCAACCTCTTCAATGCTTTTCCCAAGCACAGCCCGCATACCACCCGGATTTTTCTGACCTTCCCGCTCCATCAGGGCACCACGCTTAATCACCAGACGGATGGTATCTTCAACACTGAGCACACCAGAAGCACAAAGAGCCGAATATTCGCCTAGACTGTGACCTGCAAAACAGGCGGCCGTAAGAGTATCTCCCCAGGCCTTTTTCAGCCCCTGATAACAGATAAGATTGGTCACTGTGATTGCTGGCTGCAAATGAACAGCCCGTGTCAGTTCTTCCATGGGGCCATCCTGGGAGAGTGATTCCAGCGGGAAGTCACAAACCGAAGCGGCCATCTCCATAATTGCTGCACAATTACTATCTGAATCGATAAATTCACGGCCCATCCCTAAAAACTGTGATCCCTGGCCGGGAAAGAGTACTGCTATTTTCATTCTTGTTCCTTTATTTTCTTCTTCTGTCTTTCTTCCAGAATATTTGTCAGTAAAAAAAGAGCCACACCCACCGTGATGGCAGAATCAGCCACATTAAATGCAGGCCAGTGATGGCCTGCCACGTAAAAATCAAAAAAATCAACCACTGCCCCCAGACGGACACGGTCGATCACGTTACCGATGGCTCCCCCTGCAATCAATGCCAGTGCCGGGCCATATAACGGATGATCTTTTCGCATTCGAGACCAGGCAATACACAGGATTACAAGGGCAACACAGGCGAGAACAAGAAAAAAATAATGCCGCCATGCACCATCCACTCCAGCAAGAAAACCAAAGGCAGCACCCTTGTTCGTCAGATAGGTAAAATTGAAAAAACCTGAAATAATCTCACGAGATTCATAGAGATGGAAACTGTTTACAACCCATATTTTAGTCAGTTGATCGAGCACGACCACCAGCACCAGCAAACCTAATGATAAAAACACTGTTCCCGCTACTCCCCAGGATCCATGTCAGTAACAACATTTAAACAACGTTCACAAAGCTGCGGATGGTCGGCATTACTGCCCACAAAAGTATCACGTGTCCAGCAACGCTCACATTTATCGCCGGATGCTGCACGAACAGCAACGCTAAGTTCAGGGATTTCCTCACTCACAAGAAAGTCCAGGTCAGCGACTGTGTTTTTGTCCTCACAACGAGTCAGTACAGAAATAATACAGACATCTTTTACCTTCTCCCACTCGCTTTCAATAAAAGCAGCCCACTCGCCATCAACCTCAACCAGCACCTCAGCTTCCAGTGGATGACCGATAATTTTTTCCCTGCGTGCTGCTTCAAGAGCCTTAGTTATCGCAGATCGAACCTGAATTAATTTTTCCCAGCGCTCTTCCTGGGCAGCATCACACCTTTCAGGCGCAGGTTTTGGAAATTCTGTAAAAAAAATACTTTCTTTTAATGGTGCTTTGTCATTCAGCCCTTTAAAATGTTCCCAGGCCTCTGCTGTAGTAAACGTCAGCACCGGACTCATCAGTTTCAGGAGCCCTCCCAGTATCTCATACAAAACAGTCTGGGCAGAACGCCGCAGATGGGAATCAGTTCCTGAGCAATAGAGCCTGTCTTTTAAAATATCGAGGTAAAAGGCACTCATTGTGGTGCCGCAGAAATAGTTCAAAGCCTGATGGATGGGATGAAACTCATAGCGTTCATAGGCTGTGCATACTTTTTCACGCAACACTTCAAAACGGCTCAGTGCCCAGCGATCCATCTCGTCCATGTTCTCAAAATCAACCGCATCAACTGCCGGATCAAAATCCGTCACATTACCAAGCATATAACGGAGAGTATTACGAATTTTTCTATAGCTGTCAGCCACCTGTTTGAGAATTTCATCAGACACTTTGACATCGTCCCGATAATCTTCGCTGGATACCCAGAGACGCAGGATCTCTGCTCCAAATTTTTGAATGACCTCGCTCGGCGCCACCACATTGCCGATGGACTTTGACATTTTTTTGCCCTTGCCATCCACCACATAGCCATGGGTCAAAACACCTTTATATGGAGCATGCCCACGGGTTCCGACAGAGGTGAGCAATGAACTCTGGAACCAGCCGCGATGCTGGTCACTTCCTTCAAGGTACAGGTCTGCAGGGGCCCTCAATTCAGGGCGCGCCTCAACAACAGCTGCGTGGGAAGTGCCGGAATCAAACCAGACATCAAGAATATCTTCCTCTTTCTCAAACTCGCTTGATCCGCAACCAGCACAGGTGGTGCCATCTTCAAGAAAATCAGAAAGCTCATGGCTAAACCAGGCATCAGCCCCTTCCTTACGAAACAGCTCATCAATCCGTGCAACCAGTGCTTCACTTTTTATAACTTCGCCACAGGCTTTACAGCTGACCACAGTTATGGGAACACCCCATGTTCGCTGCCGCGACAAACACCAGTCAGGCCGATTTTCCACCATGGAATAAATTCGCTGTTTTCCCCAGGATGGGGTCCACACCACGTTATCAATTTCAGCTAAAGCCTTTTTCTGCAGATCATTTATCTCCATTGAGATAAACCACTGCGGGGTCGCCCGATACATTACCGGTTTTTTACAGCGCCAGCAGTGAGGATAACTATGATTAACAACCTCTTCATGGAGCAAAACGCCGCTTGCGGCCATATCTGCATTAATGGTTTTATTAACCGCAGGAATCTGCTGACCGGCATACTGCCCGGCTTCATCAGTGTAGCGTCCTTCATTGTCCACCGGTGAGAGAATTTCAAGGTCATAACGCAGCCCTGTCAGGTAATCGTCTGCACCATGCCCTGGAGCTGTGTGCACACAACCTGTGCCAGCCTCTAAAGTCACATAATTTGCAAGTACCATTAATGAGTCACGATCCATAAAAGGATGACGGCATTTGCGTTTTTCAAGCCCTTTCGCTGAAAAAGTGGCTGTGATCGAAAAATCACTGATACCCATGGCTTCCATCACGCCTTCAACCATCTCTTTGGCCAGAATCAATGTTTCCGAACCAACACTTACGGCTGCATATTCAAAATCAGGGTGAAAGGCCACTGCCAGGTTTGCAGGCAGTGTCCATGGTGTGGTGGTCCAGATAACTACTGAGACATTGTCGCCGGCCAGTGCCGGGTCTATATCCGTCAGATCCTCAAGCACCGGAAATTTTACATAGATGGAGGGTGAATTGTGATCGTAATATTCAACCTCTGCCTCAGCAAGGGCAGTGGTACAGGTGGCACACCAGTACACAGGTTTCTTATTGCGAATAACAGACCCTGAAAGCAGAAATTTATTAAACTCCCGTGCAATGCTCGCCTGATAATCAAAGTTCATGGTGAGATAAGGTTTGTCCCAGTCACCAAGCACTCCCAGACGTTTAAACTCATCCTTCTGGGTCTTGATCCACTTCTGTGCATACTTTCGACAGGCGCCACGCTTGGATATTTTGGGAATAGTATTCTTTTTCTCACCCAGTTCCTGGTCCACATTATGTTCAATGGGCAGGCCATGACAATCCCAGCCTGGAATATAGGGCGCCTGAAAACCTGCCATGCGCCGTGATTTCAGAATAATATCTTTTAATATCTTATTAAATGCTGTACCGAGATGAATATGACCGTTGGCATAAGGAGGGCCATCATGGAGAACATAAAGAGGTTTTCCTTCAGTATGCTCCTGAAGCATCCCGTATAAATCTTCTTTTTCCCAACGTTTAAGATACATGGGCTCTTTCTGGTTCAGATTAGCCTTCATCTTAAACTTGGTCTGTGGTAGATTCAGGGTATCCCTGTAATCCATAACAATCTCCTTATTCTATACATAATGCCCTGCGGGCAAAAAAATATTCAACTTCAGGCGTAGCCATTCGTTACTCGTCAGACCAGCTCTGCGGTGTTACGTACCGGGTACGCTCTGCACAATTTTAGTACCTTTCTTTTCGTGTTTTTTTGAAAAGAATTTGGTGAAGGTACTTATGCCGGCTTACCGTTCATCACTGGTGTTAGCTGAGTGTTCTGTATTGCTTGACGCAGAGTGGTATAACGAGAAAAATCTTTAAAAATACCAACTGCAGTCGAAGATGCAAGGAGAAAGTGGCAAAAACAGCCGATTTTCCCTTTAAATTTGACATCCGCCCATGCCTTAATTACAATAGTATTGTTACATTTTTTATTTGATGGATTCGTAAAAACTTTTCATCTTCTTCGCTGCTGCAAAAATTAAATCATTTTTACGCGCCTCGAATATGAAGTTTTTTACAAATCCACAAATCCACCTTAGAATTTAACTTTTTACGAGTTTATCTTATTTAATTGTTATTCATTCATTTTATATAGAGATTACGTATGACCAAAGTAATTGCCATGGCCGGCAAAGGTGGAACAGGAAAAACCACCACCTCGGCCCTGCTGACCAGATATTTACTACAGAAAAAACAAACTCCCTTTCTCCTTGTTGATGCAGATGCCAATGCCAACTTAAACGAACTCCTGGGGCTTGATGTCAATCTGACACTCGGCCAGATACGTAAAGAGTTGAAAGGTGAACTGCCGCCAAATGTAACCCGTGATCAATTCATGGAACTGAAGATCCATCAGGCCCTTATTGAAGAAACCGGCTTCGATCTCCTTGTTATGGGACAACCTGACGGGCCGGGATGCTACTGCGCCGCCAATCAGTATTTAGCCATGACCATGGATAAACTGGCAGCGAACTACAAATACATTATTGTCGACAATGAGGCAGGCATGGAGCATTTAAGCCGTATGAACCTGCGGACTATTGACTATCTGCTGGTCACCTCAGATCCATCTGCCAGGGGAATACTCACAGCCAAACGCATTTCCGACATTACTGAACCCCTGGGGCTTGAAATTAAAAACCAGTATCTGCTGGTCAACCGTGCTCCCCAGCCTGTGCCTCCTGCACTCCAGGAAAAGATTGACGAGGCTGTTGCCGACTCAGGCATGGAACTGGGCGGTATTATTCCTTCAAGTGATGCGCTGATCAATCAGGAACTAAGTGGTGAATCTTACCTGAGTCTTGATGATTCAGCAGATGTTATCGACACTGTCAATGCAATATTTGACAGAATATTTTCCTAATACCGGTGATGAACGGTAAGCCGGCACTCATTTCAGTACCCCATCGAGGGGTATAAGTGCCTTGGTTGTATATTCAACCTCCTAACTTTAAAGCCTTTTTCGTTTTCTTGTTTTTTATGACAGGAATTAAGGAGTAAGGCACTAAATAGCCTTTTTCTTATTTCATATACATCAAGTGTCCAGCCAAAAAGCCATAAAAGAAAAAACGATTTCGTCGAAAAACACCATGATCGAAATGATCAAGGTGCGCCGTACATATGGCACAGATATCACGGCGCTCTCCGATATCTCCTTTTCCGTAGAAACAGGTGAAATGTTTTTTCTTATTGGCAGAAGTGGTGCCGGAAAAACCACTCTCCTGAAGCTGACATGCAACATGGAGACCCCAAGCAACGGACTCATTGAGGTGGCGGGCTACGATATCAACAAACTGAAAGGGAATGATCTGGCACACCTCAGACAGAGAATCGGGGTTGCCTACCAGGACTTCAAACTTCTAGATGATCGTACCGTGGCGGAAAACATTGCCATTGCCATGGAAGTCTCTTACAAAAAACCACGGGCCATCAAACATCAGGTTCGCGATCTGCTAGATCAGTTGCAACTCTCCGACAAACATAACACTATCACCGGCGAACTCTCCCGCGGTGAACAGCAGCGTGTAGCACTCGCCAGAGCTGTTGCCAACTCTCCACGCCTGATCCTTGTTGATGAGCCAACAGGAAACCTCGACGCCTCTACCACGGAACAGGTTATGAAACTGCTCACTAGAAGCAACAAGGCCGGGGCCACCATTGTTATTGCCACCCACGACAAATCCATCTACGAGCAAAATAAACATCGAATAATGGAACTGCGTGATGGAACCATTTTTTCCCTCACAAGGGGTGAGCAGCCATGAATTTCTGGTTTGCTGTCTTTAGACAAGCCGGCCGTAACCTCCGCCAGACATGGGCTTCACAGTTCATGACGTTTTTGACTGTCAGCCTCTCCGTCCTGATCTTTGCCTTTTTCTACCTCATCTACACAAACATGATTGGTGCCGGCGATCGTTTAAGTGACGATCTTCGCCTCATTGTTTACCTGGAAGATGAGCCGGGAAAAGAGATGCAGGAACAGCTCCGTCGCAAAATAGTCAATTTTGACGATGTTGAAAAAATTCAATTTATTTCAAAGGAAGAAGCCTACAAACGATTTGCCGGACAACTTGGCGATGAGTCTGATGTGCTCACGGATATGCCAAAAAATTTCCTGCCTGCTTCCATTGAAGTTGTGCCTCTGAAAAACCTTCGTAGCTACAACCAGATCAAATTATTTTCAGAATACCTGGCAAGCCTGCCCGGTACAGAAAAAGTACAGTACGGTCAGGAATGGATTGAGAAATTTTATTACTTTACCAGATTAATCACCATTGTTGTGTTGCTCAGCGGCACACTTCTTATCCTGACTGCAACCTTTATGGTCGCCTACACCATCAGGCTCACCATCATGGGGCGTCAGGCAGAACTGGAACTGTTAAGGCTTGTGGGTGCCACAAACAGCTATATAAGAACACCGTTTCTCATTGAAGGAATCCTACAGGGATTTATGGGCTCTATCATTGGTCTTTCCGCCCTGTATGGCCTCTTTCAATGGATCCGCTCCCACTTTGCAGGTCCAGGCATTCTAAACCTTTTTCAATTTAACTTTTTTTCACCCATTGTCATTGTCTCTATCATCCTGGGCTCAATCTGCCTCTGTAGTCTCGGCAGTTACACATCCATTCGAAAATTCTTAAAACTTTAACACCGATAAACGGTAAATACGTCGGTACTCAGTTCAGTACTCCCTCGAGGGGTATAAGTGCCTTGGTGGCACAAATAACCGCATGATTTCAATAGATGTTCCTCAGATTCTTAGTTTTTACGACTGCTTTTCAGGAGTAAGGCACTAATGTTCTCATTCACTGGACTCTTCCAGCTCCGAAAACATTTCCATTCCCCTCTTACCATAATAATACCTTATAAATTCTTTTCGTGTATTTTGGAAAAGAATTTGGTGAAGGTAGTTATACCTCCTCGGAGTCTAACGCTTACCTGTGGGGTGTTACTTGTCTTCTCCCTTATTCTGCCACTTGTAGTTTCCACACATTGTTCAGCTAAAAGTACTCGTAAGGCTGAAAAACAACGCATTGAACAGGGTATACAACACTACCGGATCAATATCAGCAAACTGCAGCAGGGAATTGCCGGCCAGCAGGAGAAAATAATATCTTCTGAACAGGATAAACAGAGCCTGCTTGAGCAACTGGCACAGATTGATTTTCGACTGCTGACGCAACTGAACAAACGACTTGAGCTGGAAAAACAGATGGCTGCCCAGCAGGAACTGATTGATAAAGATGCAATTGAATTACAGGCATCTGTCAATGCCAAACAAAATGTCCAGAGCCACCTTCAAAAACGCATTAGAAGCTATTATAAAATGGGAGAAATTGGAGCTGCCAATGTCGCCTTTTCCACAGAAAACCTGCCTCAAATTCTTCAATTTAGAGAATCTTTTGCAAACCTCATTGCCTATGACAAAAACCTCATTGATTTATACCGAAAGTCCATCGATGAATTGCAGCGGGCAAAAAAGGCATTGGAGTTAGAAAAAGGTGTTCTCCATGATTTTATTACTATTGCCAAAGAGGAACAGGCTGCAACCAACACGATCAAGCTTGAAAAAGAAACGTTGCTCAGTCAGATTCAGGCCCAGCAAGGACTCCACAAACAGGCGGTCATCGAAATGGAAAAGGCTGCCGATAATCTTGCAAACTCACTTGAGGCTCTGAAGAAAAAAAATGAAACCTTTGATCGTGGTTTTCTGCTGGATAAAGGGAAACATCCGGCTCCTGTTCATGGTGAGATTCTCTCTCTCTTTGGCCAGAAGCGGAAAAATCGCTTGGGCGTAAGCAGCAAAACCACCGGCATTACAATTGCCACTCGGGGAGTTAATAAAGTGCATGCCATTTTTGAAGGAGAGATCCGCTATGCCTCTTACCTTTACGGCTATGGAAATACAGTCATTATTGACCATGGTTTTCAATACTTTTCTGTCATATCACGACTCGAAAAAATTCTGACCAGAGAAAGAAAAAAAGTTGAACAGGGTGATGTCATTGGTCTCACCGGAGACACGGCAACGCTCATGGAAGAAGGAATTTACCTTGAAATCCGGCATGGTTCAAAATCGCTGAATCCACTGGAATGGATCGACAAAACTGGGCTTATCCTGCCATGACCGGAAGAACACTATGATATCACCATTTACTTCTTTGTCTCATGTGATTAACTTTCCTACAGGAAAACAGCTACTCCGGATAACACAACACTAACCACGCAGAGCCTGGCTCTTTTCAGTACCCCTCGGAGTCGGAGTTTATACCCTGGCTCTTTAGGGTGCTTACCTGTTTTTTTTGAACATATTCTGATAAGGCACTTATCCAGTGAACTGAATTGTTTCCGGTTGAACCGGGTTAGGGTGCTTACCTGAGGGGTGTAAGTACCTTAGGCGCAAGCTATAAAAAACAAGAAAACAATTTATACGCTACTCAAACAGCAAACGGATATCACGTGAAAATATCATCATTCCTTGTTCTCATTTTTTCCTGCTTTATTAGTCATGCCAGTATATCAAAGGCAGACATCTCACAGGATCAGCGGGAAGCCACCTACCGTCAGCTTGAAATTTTTGCCAATGTACTCAGTATACTGCAGGAAAACTATATCGATGAGATTAATGCAGATGAAACCATAGAAGGTGCAATCAGCGGCATGCTCCTCTCCCTCGACCCTCATTCTTCCTACCTTACAGCGGAAGACTTTGATGAGTTACAGGATGAAACACGAGGGAGTTTCTCAGGAATCGGAATTGAAATCACGGTGCGTGACGAAATCCTTACCATCATCTCACCAATCGAAGGAACTCCTGCTGACAAAGCCGGACTCAAGGCAAAAGATCTCATTGTAAAAATAAACGGTGAACCAACCAAAAACATGCCATCCATGGAAGCCGTCAAGCAGTTGAGAGGCCCAAAAGGCAGTGAAGTTACTCTATCTATTTACCGCGATAGCTGGCAGGAATTAAAAGAATTCACAATTATTCGTGCCCTTATCCCTCTGCACAGTGTGAAGGGTTTGTTCCTGGAACCCGGATTTGCCTATATACGAATTACTAACTTTCAAAGTCAGACCACTAAAGACCTGAAAAAAACCCTGTCAAAACTGGAACAGGAAAAACAGATCAAAGGCTTAATCCTTGATCTTCGCAACAACCCCGGAGGACTCCTTGACCAGGCAATTTCCGTTTCAGACGTCTTTCTTGAAAAAGGACTTGTGGTGTACACCAAGGGACGAATTCAAGAACAAAACATGACGTTTCAGGCGCATGCCAATAATGGAAAAAACCTCTATCCACTTGTCATCCTGGTAAACGATGGATCTGCCAGCGCATCTGAGATTGTTGCAGGAGCCATCCAGGATCATAAACGTGGTGTTATTGTTGGAACCAAGACTTTTGGCAAAGGATCGGTACAAACCATTCTGCCCATGCCGGGAGGATCCGGCCTGCGACTTACCACAGCACGTTACTTTACGCCAAACGGCAGATCCATTCAGGCCACAGGCATTGTTCCTGATGTTGAAGTTCCATATACTCCTTATGTGAAACAAGAGAAGGAGGAAAAGGCTTTACCAAATTTTGTCAGAGAAGCAAATCTTAAAAATCATATTTTAAACCGTGATGAGCAGGAAAAGAAACCCGCAGACATATCTTCTGACAGGAACAATACGAAAAAGTCGAAGCGGGCTGGGAAAACAGCTGAAAACCGCCTGAAGAAAGATAACCAGTTACGGACTGCCCTCAACATCCTGAAGAGTCTTAATCTATATACGGAATACAGAAGCAGTTCTGATATGGAAGTCATTCCAGCGGTAGAACAACAGTAAACACAGGGAGACTGAATTCGGATCGCCTAACCCGGTTCAACCGGAAACAATTCAGTTCACTGGATAAGTGCCTTAGCAGAAAATTTCTTGTGAAAAGAACAAGAAATTATTCTGTAAGGCACTAACACCCAAGCTCTTTCAAAAATCGTTCATCTTTAGTCCAATTCTTTCTAACCTTCACCCAAAGTTTCAGCAGGACTTTCTGACCCAGCATTTTTTCTATATCCTTACGTGCTGCAATACCAATGCTCTTTAATTTTTTTCCACCCTTACCAATGACAATGCCCTTCTGTGAATTTCTTTCAAGGACAATGGTCGCATGGATGGTGGTCATCTGTTTTTTATCATCTTCCTGGAAAGACTCAATGGTCACAGCAGACGAATAGGGAATTTCCTGCCCGGTCTGAAGAAAGACCTTTTCTCTTACAATTTCCGCCACTAAAAAACGCTCGCTGACATCTGTGGGAATGTCTTCCGGGAAATAACGCGGCCCAAGAGGGAGGATTGTAAGTAATTCCTCTATAACTTTTATCGTCCCTTCGCCCGTTAACGCAGAAAGAGGCATAACAGCATGAAAAGGATAGATCTCGGAATAGCGTTTAATCATGGGCAGTAGTTGCTCTTTATCCAGCAAATCCACCTTATTAAGAACTAGAACAACCGGGGCAACAACCCCATCCATCTGCTCCAGCATTTCCCTGTTCTTTTCCTGCTCAATTTTTTCAGGAAGAGGCAGAGACACATCAATCATATACAGAATAGCATCTACTTCCTTCAGGCTCTCCATGGCAATACGCACCATCTCACGATTCAAAGGCTGGCGAGCCTTATGAAGCCCGGGAGTATCGAGCAGAACAATCTGATAATCATCTCCGTTCACCACTCCCAGGATACGATTCCTGGTGGTCTGGGGTTTATGGCTGACAATCGATATCTTCTGCCCGAGAAAATGATTCATCAGGGTAGATTTCCCGGCATTGGGAGGCCCGACTATGGCAACCATCCCGGATCGAACGTTTCCATGCAAAAAATCCATATTGATCAATTTTTCAATCCTCTTTTGTTCCACCTGATATCACTTTTTAAAGTGCCCTAAATGCAAAAGCACACTATAGTAAAAAATTTACGCTTTGCACAAAAACTATATAATAAACAATAGCACAAAAGCATCTTTTTTTCATTAATAGAGTAGAAAGGAACCAAGCGGTCAGCATCCAATGACAACAACAGGGAAACTCATAGAATATCTGGATGGAGGAAAATTTCTCTGTGCTTATGTCACAGGAGGTCAGGCCAAACGTCTGCGTCTTGTAAATCAAAATGGCAGGGAAATGAACCTGCCCCTTTCCCGTGTAGTTCACTGCTCGGAAAAAGCCCATTCTGTTGATCTTCCGCGTGAAGAACTGAGCAGACAACTACAGGAAACCGCAGAAACCAGAAAACAACTCATGGAAAAAATAGATCTCCAGGAGATCTGGGAACTTATATCCGATGAGCCTTCAGACACTTTTCAGCCATCTTTTCTTGCAGAACTCAGTTTTGGCCAAGATGTTGATGACGATATTGTTTCCGCCTTTCTACGTTCTGTTTTTGTGGACAGACTCTTTTTTAAATACAAAGAAAACAGGGTCATCGCCCATTCTGCCGAACAAGTAAAACAACTCCGCACACAGCGTGATAAGGAAAAAAAAATTCAATTACTTATCAAGAATGGTGCCGATTTTCTCCAGTCTATAAATGGCGGCCAAAACAAAACTGCCCCCAATGATGAGACTGGAGAAGAATGTCTTGCAATCATCCGTGATTTCTACCTTAACGGTACTGATGCAGAGCATGCAGATATCGCCAGAAAAATCTTAAAAACAGCTGGCTTTAACAGACCTCACGATCCCTTCCATCTCCTTGTAAGGGCAGGTGTCTGGGACAAAAATGAAAACATCCCTCTCCTTCGCAATGATCTCCCTGTTGTATTCCCGCTGCTGGGTATACAACAGGCGGAAATGCTTCTCCAGCAGGGAGTAGACAAACTGTTCCAGGATCCGGCCAGAAAAGATTTTACTGATTTGCGCCCCATGACCATCGATGGCGCAACCACCCTTGATTTTGATGATGCTCTGACAGTTGAAGAACAAGGCGAAAACTTTCTGGTGGGTGTCCACATCTCAGATGTGGCCCATTATGTGCGCCCGGAAGATCCTCTTTTTTTAGAGGCAATGCAGCGGGGAACGTCAATCTATTTCCCCGAAGGGCAGATTCCCATGCTTCCACGCCATCTCTCCCAGGGAATATGCAGTCTTATCCAGGGAGAACTGCGGGCAGCACTCAGCTTTATGATTCTCCTGTCAGCAGATGCAGAAGTTTTGAAGGTTCGTATTTATCCGTCTGTCATCAAAGTTGCCAGAAGACTCACCTATGATGAAGCAGATTCCATGATCAGAACAGACAAGGAACTGTCCATCCTGAATGGCCTGCGATTAAAACTGCGAAACAAACGCCTGGATGCCGGAGCCCTGCTTCTCCCCTTCCCTGACGTAAATATTCACATCTATGATGGCTCAAGAGTTCAAGTGAGTCTTGCTAACACAGATACCCCTTCCCGAACACTGGTTTCTGAAATGATGATCCTGGCCAACACCGAAGCCGCACGATATGTTGCAGACAGGATGGCTCCAGGGCTGTTTAGAGCCCAGAAACCCCCGAAAAAACGAGTGGTGCATGGTCTTGACAATGATCTTTTTCTTAACTCCAAACAGAGAAAAATGTTATCCCGAGGGGAACTGCTCATCAATGCCCAGCCTCACAGCGGCCTGGGAGTAACACAGTATACCACAATTACCTCTCCCATTCGTCGCCTGCTGGATCTGGTTATGCAGCACCAGATCCACTCCTTGATACGACGTGAAGAGATTCGATTCACCGAAGAAATGTGCAAAGATTTCACATCTGTTATCGGCAGAACCCTGGCCCGGGCCAATAATGTTCGTCAACAGCGCCACCGCTACTGGCTCCTCAAATATCTGGAAGCCAGACAGGAAGAGACTCATACTGCGCTGGTTCTGGAATCCGGGCCTAAACGAACATTTCTTCTGCTCACCGATATCCTGTTAAATATCGACCTTCCAACCCCGGGTAGAAATAGACCTGACCCCGGCTGCAGGGTGCAGGTAAAAGTTGTCCGGGTGGACGCACTTGATAATACGCTCCGTTTTGAGTGGTAGTTCACAGGAAAAATAAACAAGCCATGATAAATACAAATGACCTGTGGGAGGCAGTGGGAGATATTGAGGAAGATGATGCTCCCCATGTGTTGACAAGACTCTTCACCATTTATGAGGAAAGGCTTGAGCGCAACCCGGATGATGAAGGAGCCACTGACTTTTTCAAACATCTGTCCCGGGCACTGGCCGTTGTTAACGAATGCAACTTGAATCGTCGTTAGGAACGTACAATAAATAACTTGAACAAATTAATGTATTTTTTTCCGTCTTCTGTGTTGCTCGTTGCTCACGTAACCCGTTATGCTCCCGCCTCGCGCCTTGAATACGAAAAAAACTCCTATTAATTTTTGTTCAAGTTATTTATCTCCCGTTCCTTAAAATGTAGCTGTTCACCCATCAAACAACATACTTTTTCACGACTCCACTACGTATAATAGTCAGCACTACTGAACAAATCCCCCTTAATATCCTTTTCAGAAAGAAGCGGTTCGCCAGTCAGGGGCCAGTCAATACCTACCTCCGGATCGTTCCAGGCAATACAGCGTTCGTGTTCAGGGGCATAAAAGTCAGTGGTACGATAGAGAAATTCAGCAACATCAGAAAGAACAAGAAACCCGTGCCCGAATCCTTCAGGAACCCAAAGACTTTTTTTATTCTCAGCACTTAAACGCTCTCCCACCCATTGCCCGAATGTTGGAGAACTGCGACGCAGATCCACCGCCACATCAAAAACCTCTCCAACTACCGCCCGCACAAGCTTTCCCTGGGCCTGCTCTATCTGGTAATGAATACCTCGCAGCACACCTTTTGCTGAACGTGAATGGTTGTCCTGAACAAATCTGGTCTTCAGGCCAGTGAGTTCTTCCCATTTTTTTTCATTATAACTCTCATAAAAAAATCCCCGGTCGTCCCCAAAAACAGTGGGCTCCACCAAAAGTACGTCTGGGATTGCTGTTGCGCTAATCTTCATATTCTAACACCGGTAAACGGTAAATGAGGCCGGCACTCATTTCAGTACCCCTCGAGGGGTATAAGTGCCTTGTTGGTATGTTTAACCTGCTAACTTTAAAATAACTTTCCATCTTCTTGTTTTTTATGACAGCTTTTCAGGAGTAAGGCACTAACACCGGTAAACGGTAAGGAAAGCCGGTATAAGTGCCTTGGTAGTATATTCAACCTCCTAACTTTAATACCTTTTTCGTTTTCGTATTTTTTATGACAGGAATTAAGGAGTAAGGCACTAACACCGGTGATGAACGGTAAGCCGGCATAAGTGCCTTGGTTGTATATTCAACCTCCTAACTTTAATACCTTTTTCGTTTTCGTATTTTTTATGACAGGAATTAAGGAGTAAGGCACTAACTATACATTTTTTCATAATATTTCCGGTAAGATCCATCAATAACAGATGCCACCCAATCCTGATTTGCCAGGTACCAGTCCACAGTTTTCTCGATACCTTCTTCAAAGGTAACCTGAGGCTCCCAGCCAAGTTGCTCTTTAATAAAAGATGCATCAATTGCGTAGCGCCTGTCATGGCCAGGCCTGTCTTTCACATAGGTGATAAGATTTCTTCGTGGTTCACCGGATGCAGGCAAGCCTATCTTTTTATCCAGGGTATCACACAGAAGCGTAACCACCTCTAGGTTCTGCTTTTCATTATTCCCACCGATATTATAGGATTGACCGATCTCCCCCTTTGTCAGCACCTCGACAATGGCCTCACAATGATCTTTCACGTAGAGCCAATCTCTTACATATTTTCCATCACCATAAATGGGCAGTGATTTCCCTGTCATGGAATTATGGAAGATAAGAGGAATCAATTTTTCAGGAAACTGGTACGGCCCATAATTATTGGAGCAGTTGGTGATGAGAACCGGAAGATCGTATGTGTGACAATACGCATTAACAAGATGATCAGACGAAGCTTTTGATGCAGAATAAGGTGAACGTGGATCAAAAGGCGTTGTCTCTGTAAACATACCGCTATCGCCCAATGAACCATAGACTTCATCTGTACTCACATGAAGAAAACGTGGCTCATTGCCTTTCCACGATCCGTTAAGCCAGATCTTTCTGGCTGCTTCAAGCAGGGTGAAGGTACCCACAATATTGGTTTGAATAAAGGCAGCAGGGCCAGTAATGGATCGATCAACATGGGATTCCGCAGCAAAATGGACAACCGAATCGATCTGCTCTTCCACAAACAATTCTTCCATTGCCTGAGTATCACAGATATCAGCTTTAACAAATCGATACTGGTCGCTCTCCTCGATTCCTTCAAGATTCTGGAGATTCCCTGCATACGTCAGCTTATCCAGATTTATGACGCGCCATCCGGGATGATTCTGCAAAAGAAGACGGACAAAATTTGCCCCGATAAAACCACAACCGCCAGTAACAAGAATTCTTCGATTCATTTCCAGGCTCACTCATTTTTTTAGTTTGCTTTCAAGGCAAAAACGCCTATGGTTCTCTGTTCTTCAGTAAATATTCGGCTTGCACCTGAAAACAGCCCAAACCACTAAATTGTAAATGTTTGGATAGTGCCTCAGGTTCGTTCAATCCGGCGTGTGAACTATATTGACTCATATGTGAACACACTAGATTGGACGAAGATGGGGTGCTAGCCGAATATTTACGTTCTTCAAAGAAAAGTGCCTTTTATACTACATATACCTATAAATCAAAATAAATTCTTCTTTTATAATGAGTAAACAGCTTGAACAAGAGATAGCCAAAAGACGTACCTTTGGCATCATCAGCCATCCGGACGCAGGAAAAACCACCCTTACCGAAAAACTCCTCCTCTATGGTGGAGCCATTAATATGGCCGGAGCCGTAAAATCCCGTAAGGCTGATCGCCATGCCACCAGTGACTGGATGGCAATTGAGCAGGAGCGTGGTATTTCGGTCACCACCTCTGTGATGAAATTCACCTATGGTAAATATGAAGTGAACCTGCTGGACACCCCGGGTCATCAGGATTTTTCCGAAGATACCTACCGGGTTCTCACTGCAGTGGATTCAGCCATCATGGTCATTGATTCGGCCAAAGGCGTGGAAACACAAACGGAAAAGCTGATGGAAGTATGTCGGATGCGCAACACGCCACTCATTACCTTCATCAACAAACTTGATAGGGAAGGAATGGATCCACTCGACATCCTCGCTGATATCGAAGACAAACTTCAGATCGAATGTACCCCTATGTCATGGCCCATTGGCATGGGAAAGACATTCAAGGGTATCTATAATCTGTACAAAAAACAAATCCATCTCTTTACTGCCGGCCAGGGAACACGGGATCAGGACGGCCTTACCATTGATTCTTTAGATGATCCACGTCTTGATGAAATTCTGGGCAGCCATGACGCCGGGGTTCTACGCGATGATATTGAGCTTCTTGAAGGTGCTGCCAATCCTTTCGAGTATGATCATTATCTGAGTGCCAGCCAGACTCCGGTATTTTTTGGATCTGCCGTCAACAACTTTGGTGTCCGGGAACTCCTCGACGCCTTTGTGGAAATGGCTCCGCCACCAAGTGTGCGAGCGGCTGCAAGTCGGGATGTTGATCCAAACGAGGAGAACTTTTCAGGTTTTGTTTTCAAGATCCAGGCCAACATGAATCCTGCCCATCGTGATCGTATTGCATTTTTTCGAATCTGTTCCGGAAAATTTACGCGGGGCATGAAAGTAAGGCATCACCGACTGGGTAAAGACATAACGCTCTCCAATGCAACCATCTTCATGGCTCAGGATCGTGCTAATGTGGAAGAGGCATGGCCAGGAGATATCATCGGACTCCACAATCATGGTACCATCAAGATTGGTGACACCTTTACCCCAAAAGAGGAACTGAAATTTACCGGGATTCCAAACTTTGCCCCGGAACACTTCCGCCGGGTAATTCTCAAAGATCCGCTGAAGATGAAACAACTGCAAAAAGGCTTACAGCAGTTGGCGGAAGAAGGAGCCATACAGGTGTTCCGCCCCAATATCGGAACATCTCATATTATGGGAGCAGTGGGTGTTTTACAGTTTGAAGTAACTGTTGCCAGGCTGAAAAACGAATATGGGGTTGAAGCGATCTATGAACCCATTGATTTTCAGGCAGCCAGGTGGGTGGAATGTGCAGACAAGAAAAAACTTGCTGAGTTTGAACAGAAAAACCAATCCTCACTTGCCGTTGATGCAGAAGGTTTCCTCACCTATCTGGCACAAAACGAATGGATGCTCAACTTCTTCATGGAAAAATGGCCTGATATAACATTCAATAAAACCAGAGAGAATATATAAGGAACGCGGTTTATGGTTCCTTATTCTTCCTCAACAAACACAAGCGCCCTTCCTTCGGAAAGTGCTTCAGCGGTTTTTCTTCTGGCAATAGTGATAATACGCTGGATGGTCCCGCGAGAAACCCCCATTTGCAGACCTGCTTCCTCCTGAGTCAGTCCATCGCGGTCACAGAGCCGCAGGGCTTCCATTTCATCGCGAAAAAGCTCAATCTGTGTAAGCTTTGACAACGGCTTTCCTGTAGGCTTAAAGGCTTGACCACAAAAATTTCCTTGGCACTTCCTGAGTTTCTTTGGTCTTGGTGACATGACTTACCAGTGTTTAGACGGGACAACCCGGAATTAAAAAGTTACGCAGAAATACAAGAAAACGATAGAATCATATATCGATTCCATCGTTTCTTGTTTCACTTCACCATCAACAAAATCTGCATCTACTAATGACAGTCTTTCCCGCCGCCGCCACAAACTTGATCAACATTCATTATAGGAAGCTGACCTGCAGAAAACTTCTCCATAACTGCCCCTGCATCAGGAATTTCATTGCGGTCGGCCCAGTACACCTTTATTCCAACTTCAGCAAAGCCCTGCATGGGTCTTGCCCCTATGCCACCTACAACAATGGCATGAACTCCAGCGTCTTTCAATGTATTGACAGGAAGCATACAGCCACCTGCACCATGCTCAGGAACAGGTAAAGTTTCCACTGAAGTAACCTTATTATCGGAGTCCACTTCCACCACAGTAAAAACATCACAGTGTCCGAAATGGTCGGAACGGGAAGCCTCCATTCCTCCTGGATTATTTGTTGGTATTGCTATGCGCATCTTAACATCCTCCTTTACGTCGCCGGCATCTCCGGCAAATCTAATATTTAATAAAAAAATAACTATTCATAATCAGTTCAGTACATACCATTAATCATTGAGCCGTACAGTCAATACAGGCACAGGATATTTTTTAACAACTCCTCTGGCAACACTGCCAAGAAGAATATCATCCAGCATACTGTGGCCGTGGGTCCCCAGAACCACCAGGTCATACCCACCCTCTGTTGCCATTTCTACAATTTCTTTCACTGGAAGACCCACTTTCACTTCAACTGTCGGCTGCACTAGGAGGCTGTCCGAGAACACCCAAACTACGGGTACAAGTGCCCTTCCCCCCCAACTCTTCGTTATTTTGAAAAAATAATGCTCGGAATATTAACTATATGCACCCCAAGGGCATTTCTTACAGGGCACCTGTGCTTATTTTTTCAAAATGCCTCGATTTGAGAA
>JAYEOK010000281.1:0-1849 GCA_034722915.1 Thermodesulfobacteriota bacterium
ATATTCCAGTAGTATCCAAATAGATCCATTAGCCCCGCTTCCTGCCAAGGTATGTGGGGTTTTTCTTTCCGTAGTGTTCCATCCTTTTCCCGAAAACCCATATTGCTATAGGAAGATCCAGACAATTTGAAGCTGCCGGATTGGCACGTAGCCACTGGAGTACTGCTACTCCAATCCGTAATATATTTCGTAATGCTTTTATGCCTGGTTTTCTTATTTCAACCCTCATAGTTTCAGAAATACCTTGGTGCAGTTTGGTGAAAAAGTACACAAGACCCCAGAGCAGTGCAAGGCGTGGAGCCAAAATCTTGGGCATGAAAAGGTGCTGACAAAACTTTAGCGGGCTACCCTCCGCTTTCCCAGCAGAATTGCAGCTTCCACATTTAACGCGAACATAGCCCAAAAATTATATTGCTGCAATGTATAATTCGTATTATGGTATGGTGTAATTCGTATTACTGGTGTGTGTTTCTCGTAAAATACTGACAGGGCAACAATGTATGCGCGTAAGAGTGAAAAATTAATTAAAGAATTATTGGAGGACTTTCGGATCCTCTATCTGACAGGCCCCAGACAGGCAGGCAAAACGACATTAGCGCGTAAAATTGCCGAAGATCTGGGGATGCGTTATATTTCCTTAGATGAACAGACAGCATTTGCTTCAGCTCGCAACGATCCTCAAGGGTTTATTGACAGCCTGGCCGATCGACCTGTCGTGCTCGATGAATTCCAATATGCTCCCGAATTGGTTAAAGCAATTAAACTTGCTTCCGATCAACTCTCCCCACTAGAACGAGGACGGTTTTTTCTCACAGGCTCAGCAGATATTTTCAGTTCAGCAAAGACCCAGGAAGCACTGCCTGGGCACATGGCTAGAGTAGAACTTTATCCTTTATCCGTGACTGAAAAAGCAGGTGGTAATTTCAACCTGATCGACTTTTTGCTTACGGGAAAGTTATCTCTACCAGATGATCTCCCTCAGATAAGTCGGGAGCAACTGGCGCAAACATTGATTGATGGTGGGTATCCTGAGTTGCAGGACAAGGGACCTCGGGCTAGACAAATGTGGTTTCAGTCGTATCTGCGTGGACGTTTATTTAAAGATTTTGAAAGTATCTACTCAGCAAAGGGTGATTATTACACCAAACTTGAAGCCCTTATCCCGTATTTGGCAGGGTTAAGCGGAAACCTGTTGAAATATGCCAGTGTTGCCAATGATCTTGCCCAAAATGACAAGGTGGTTAAATCATATATTGAGGCCCTGGAATGGATGTTCATTATCAAACGTATCCATCCATATGTGAAAAACAGAGCCAAACGTCAAAGCATTGGCATGGCAAAAATACATATGATTGACACAGGCCTGGCCTGTCACCTGTTGGGTTTAAAGAAAAAGCAGCGACTGTTAAGTTCTCCGTTTTACGGTGGGTTGCTGGAAAGTTTTGTGGTCATGGAGTGTTTCAAGCACATGGCATGGGCGGAAGAGACCATGAACATCTACCATTTTCGTGATAAAAGAAAAAATGAAGTGGATATCGTTCTGGAGCAGGAGGATAATCGTCTGATTGGCATTGAAGTTAAGGCTTCCAGTACGATACGAAACAATGATTTTAAAGGATTGAAGAAGTTTGCCGAGTTAACCGGTGACCAATTTAGATATGGTCTTGTTTTTTATACAGGATCGAGATTGTTGCCGTTTAGTGATTGGAATAAGCCCTATTTTGCTGTGCCATTGTCGGTTTTATGGCTTTAAATCTCGTTATCATCATTTTTTTGCTTGGCAAGATAGACGGACAATAATAACGCATACAGTTTTAAAAGAATCACTTGCTCAACAATGGATATTGCA
>JAYEOK010000282.1:0-26859 GCA_034722915.1 Thermodesulfobacteriota bacterium
TTTTGAAAAAAAAAGTACTCAAAAAAAAATCCACACTCACTTCTAATTTTCCGGGCTCAATGGTGTTCATAATTCCTCACACCAAATTTCATGTAAATGAGCCGGACACGAAAGGGAGAATAAATACTCTATCAGCTATTCCCTGTCAAGCAGAAAAAGATTTAATTCGCCTGAATTCATTCATCTGAAGGATCAAATCAATGATGAATTTGATCCCGTTTTCCCCTTAAAACTTCTTACCAAGACCGGTTCCAGCAGAAATCAACCGGCCCATGATCACGTTTTCCTTGAGTCCTAACAGATCATCCACCTTACCCTGCATTGCAGCGTTAGTCAGTACCTTGGTGGTCTCCTGGAAAGATGCTGCGGAGATAAAACTCTCTGTTGACAGTGATGCCTTGGTCACACCAAGTAGCAATGGTTCAGCCATGCCAGGTTGTTTTCCCTCAGCAAACATTCGATCACGCTCATCTTCAAAATCCCACCACGTAACCTGTTGCCCAACCATAAACTTTGAATCGCCTGCGTTTGTTATCTGTACCCTTCTGAGCATCTGACGAACAATGACTTCAATATGCTTATCATTTATTTTAACACCCTGAAGACGATATACCTCCTGAACCTCATTCACCAGAAATTTAGCAAGTTCCTTTACACCAAGGACCCTCAAAATATCATTAGGAACAATAGTACCCTCCATCAAGGGCTCACCAGCCTGAACATAATCACCCTCATGGACGATGATATGTTTAACTTTGGGAACAAGATATTCCTGGGGCTCACCATATTCAGGAGTTACCACAACACGAAGTTTTCCTTTCAGTTCCTTACCAAAACTTACCCTGCCGTCAATTTCAGTAATGATGGTTGGTTCTTTGGGTTTTCGAACCTCAAAGAGCTCAGCAACCCTGGGAAGACCACCGGTAATATCCTTCGTCTTACTACTTTCACGTGGAATCCTGCCAATAACCGTACCAGGTTCAATGGCATCACCTTCTTCAAGTGATACAATAGAGCCAACCGGAAGAGAGTATCGGGCGAAAGCCTCAGAATCTGGTATCTTCAATGTCTTGTTGCCCTTCAAGCCTTTAATGGAAATACGAGGGGAAAACTGTTGACCGGAAGGTGTGGGAATAATCACCTTACTTGACTTTCCGGTAACCCCATCAACCTTCTCCTGCATGGTGGAGCCTTCAATAATATCTCCATACTTGATAATACCACCGACTTCAGAAACAATGGGAATGGTATAGGCATCCCACTCAGAAAGGATAGTTGCGGACTCAACCTTCTCGCCTTCTTTTACAAGAATCTGAGCACCATAATTAACTTTGTGGCGTTCACGATCACGACCCTGCTCATCAAGTACTGCAATCTCGGCATTACGATTCATCACGATTTTTATGCCTTCAGCATTTACAACAGAGTGGAGATTACTAAATGCAATTGTGCCCGCCCGTTGACTCTGGATCTCTGCCTGCTCAACAGCACGACTTGCAGTACCACCAATATGAAAGGTACGCATGGTCAGCTGGGTACCCGGTTCACCAATGGACTGCGCAGCTATAATACCAATTGCCTCCCCACGGTTAACCATATGACCACGCCCAAGATCACGTCCGTAACACTGAGCGCAGACACCACGACGGGCGCGACAGGTGAGAACGGAACGAATTCGTACCTTGTCGATACCAGCGTCATCTATCTTCTTGACCAGTGTTTCAGTGATCTCTTGACCAGCTTCGACAATAACTTTTTCTTCGTCAAAAGGATCAACAACGTCTTCCTGGACTACACGACCAAGAATCCGATCTCCCAGGGGAACAATAATTTCACCGCTATCACGCAGCGGCTCAGCAACAATTCCGTCGAGGGTCTCACAATCCGCCATTACAATGGTGGAATCCTGAGCAACATCCACAAGACGACGGGTAAGGTATCCTGAGTTAGCTGTTTTAAGAGCAGTATCAGCAAGGCCTTTACGGGCACCATGAGTTGAAATAAAATACTCGAGTACTCCAAGACCTTCACGAAAACACGCCTTAATCGGGGTCTCAATAATGGCACCTGATGGTTTAGCCATCAGTCCCCTCATACCGGCAAGCTGCCGAATCTGGTCACGTGAACCTCTGGCTCCGGAATCTGCCATGAGATAAATAGAATTAAAACTCGGAGCTTCTACCCGCTTATTATCTTTATCGAGAAAGTAATCGACTTTAATACCATCCATCATCTTATTGGCCACATCTTCTGTAACCTTTGACCAGATATCAACAACCTTATTATATTTCTCACCAGAGGTGATGAGGCCATCAGAATATTGCTGACTCACATCAACAACCTCTTTTTCTGCTTTAGTGACAAGCTCTTCCTTTTCAAGTGGAATTTTCATGTCATTAATGCAGATGGAAATGCCGGCTCTTGTTGCATACTCATATCCAATATCCTTCAGACGATCGGCTAAAATGACGGTATCCTTGGTTCCGGCATGACGATAGGTATAGTCGACAAGCTGGGCCAATGCCTTTTTACTCATCACTTTATTCACTTCGCTGAATGGTACTGAACCCGGCAGAAGATCTCCGAGCAGGATACGTCCCATGGTGGTTTCAACCATCTCACCATCCATGCGCACGTTAATAATGGCCTGAAGGTGTACCGATTCATAATCGTAGGCAATTCTTGCCTCAGCAGGACTGGAAAAAATTTTCCCTTCACCCTGAACATTGATACGATCGCGGGTCATGTAATAGAGACCGAGTACGATATCCTGTGATGGGATAATAATAGGCTCACCATTGGCTGGTGAAAGGATGTTATTGGTGGACATCATCAATACCCGGGCTTCAACCTGAGCCTCAACTGACAATGGCACATGAACAGCCATCTGGTCACCATCAAAGTCAGCATTAAACGCTGCACAAACCAGCGGATGAAGCTGAATGGCCTTTCCTTCAATAAGCACTGCCTCAAAAGCCTGCATACCAAGTCTATGAAGAGTGGGTGCCCGGTTCAAAATAACTGAACGTTCTGTAATCACCTCATCAAGCACATCCCACACTTCCCGCGCACTCTTCTCAACCATTTTTCGGGCACTTTTGATAGTGGTGACCAGCCCCTGATTTTCAAGTTTATTATAAATAAAGGGCTTAAAGAGCTCGAGAGCCATTTTCTTCGGGATACCGCACTGATGAAGACGAAGATGAGGGCCAACCACAATGACCGAACGGCCTGAATAATCAACACGTTTACCAAGCAGATTCTGGCGGAAACGTCCCTGTTTGCCTTTCAGCATATCAGAAAGGGATTTCAAAGGTCGTTTATTGGCACCAGTGATAACCCGGCCACGACGACCATTATCAAAAAGAACATCAACAGCTTCCTGCAGCATCCTTTTTTCATTACGAATAATGATATCAGGGGCATCGAGTTCAAGAAGACGCTTCAGACGATTGTTCCGGTTAATTACACGACGATACAGATCATTGAGATCAGATGTTGCAAAACGACCACCTTCAAGTGGCACAAGGGGACGCAAGTCCGGTGGAAGTACAGGAATTATCTGCAGCACCATCCATTCCGGACGATTGCCGGAATCACGGAATGCCTCAATGACATAGAGACGTTTTCCATATTTCAGACGTTTGGTTTTAGAATTAGTGGTAGCGATCTCCTCACGCAGCATTTTTGAGAGTGCAACAAGATCCTGAGCCTGAAGCAACTCGCGAATAGCCTCAGCACCAATACCAACTTCAAACTCACCAGGATGCTCTTCACGCTTTTGACGGTACTGCTCTTCTGTGAGCAATGTGCACGTCGGAACAGCCTCAGTATCAGAATGAACTACAGCATATTGTTCAAAATAGAGAACTTTTTCCAGCTGTTTCAGAGTGAGATCGAGCACTGCCCCGATTTTTGAAGGAAGGCTTTTCAGAAACCAGATATGGGCAACAGGCGCTGCAAGGCTGATATGGCCAAGCCGTTCACGGCGAACCTTGGACTGAATAACCTCAACACCACATTTCTCGCAGACAACACCACGATGTTTCATGCGTTTATACTTTCCGCAGTTACACTCAAAATCCTTTACAGGACCAAAAATTTTCGCACAGAAAAGACCGTCTCTTTCAGGCTTAAATGTACGATAATTGATCGTTTCGGGTTTTTTCACTTCACCATGGGACCAATCCATGATCTTTTCCGGAGAAGCGATAGAAATCTGAACCTTATTAAATCTAGCTGGACCTTTCGGTTTTTTAAAAAAATTGAATAGCTCTTCCACGAAAGTATATCCCCCTCAATATAGGGTTAAAAAAGAGAATAGAGTTAATTAGTTTAACTATCAGTAGAATACATTACTGACAAAACTCTCCTCGTATTAAATTCGGTACGGTAAAAGATCAGCACTGTTCCAGATGTAAGGTTCAAACATGTTCAAAATAGTTAAAGCTATATGAGCCAAGTCTGAACCGTTACAGGTGGTGCTGATAAGCTTTTACTTTTCTTCGATAAGTTCCATATCAAGACATAGTCCCTGAAGCTCCTTCACTAGTACGTGAAAGGATTCGGGAAGTCCGGTTGTAAGAAAGTTATTGCCTTTAACAATACGTTCATACATGGTTGTTCGACCTTCAACGTCATCAGACTTGACAGTCAAAAATTCTTTCAGGGTATAAGCGGCACCATAGGCCTCCATTGCCCAAACTTCCATTTCACCAAGTCGCTGGCCTCCAAACTGCGCTTTACCACCCAATGGCTGCTGGGTAACAAGGGAGTAAGGACCAGTTGAACGGGCATGAATCTTATTATCTACCAGATGGTGCAGTTTCAGCATATACATGACACCAACTGTTACTTGATTGGCAAAGGGGTCACCGGTAAGACCGTCATAGAGCTGGCTCTGTCCAACCTCGTCAACACCGGCTTCAACCAGCAGCTGACGAATTTTTGCCTCTTCCGCACCATCAAATACCGGAGTTGCCACATGGATGCCGCGATAATGTTTGCGACACCAGTCAAAAAGATCAGTATCATTCATATCTCCTGTGATCTTTTCATATTCATCTCTGGAGTACACGGCCTGCATCTTGGTTTTAATTGCACCTAGCTCTTCAGCCTGGGCCAGATCTGAAAGTTGCTTCCCTATTCTTTTTGCAGCAAACCCGAGATGAACTTCAAGTACCTGACCTACATTCATTCGAGAAGGAACACCAAGAGGATTCAGAACAATATCAACGGTAGTTCCATCTGCAAAAAATGGCATGTCTTCTTCGGGAAGAAGCCTTGAAACAACACCTTTATTGCCATGCCGCCCAGCCATTTTATCACCAACCGAAAGTTTCCGTTTCGTTGCAACATAGACTTTAACCATTTTCACAACGCCCGGAGGAAGGTCATCTCCTTTTTTCATACGGTCAATGATACCGTCATAACGTTCTGCGATGAGTGTTTTCTGTTTAGCATAGCGGTCATAAGCTGCATCAATCTCAGCTTCAAATTTTGATTTCTCTGAAAAATCAAGTTTTCTCAGTTGTGTAAAACCTACCTGTTCAGCAAATTCACCGGTCATCTTCTTGCCAAGTTTTACCAAAACATTGCCATCTTTATCGCAGACATCCTGCTTCACGGTACGGCCATCCATGATTTCGCCAAGCTCACGACAAACTCCGTGTTTCAAACTGGCAAGCTCGTCTAGTTTGTCTTTATTAAGACGCTCAATCTCCATATCTTCAATCATGAGAGATCGTTCGTCTTTATCGACTCCCTTGCGGGAGAAAACTTTGGCATCAATTACTACACCCTCAACTCCAGGCGGTACACGAAGGGAGGAATCTTTTACATCCTGTGCCTTTTCACCGAAAATTGCTCTTAGAAGTTTCTCTTCCGGGGAAAGCATGGATTCGCCTTTTGGAGTGACCTTTCCAACCAGTGTGTCACCTGCGCGTACATCAGCACCAATACGAACTATTCCGGAGTCATC
Source organism: Thermodesulfobacteriota bacterium (assembly GCA_034722915.1). Taxonomy (GTDB): domain Bacteria; phylum Desulfobacterota; class Desulfobulbia; order Desulfobulbales; family Desulfocapsaceae; genus Desulfocapsa. The sequence goes on from JAYEOK010000282.1 coordinate 5,981, forward strand.
AAGATTACGAAGTGTCTCTTCACTGACATTTGGAATATCACGGGTGATCTCCTCCTTGCCAAGTTTGGTATCCCGAGCCATGGTCTCAAAGACTTCAATATGCAGAGAAGTAAAGGTGTCCTCTTTGAGCAGCCTCTCATTAATAAGAATTGAATCCTCAAAATTAAAACCACGCCATGGCATAAATGCGATGGTCACATTCTTACCAAGTGCAAGCTCACCTTCTTCACAGGATGGGCCATCAGCAAGAACGGTTCCCTTCTCTACACGATCCCCGGGCAACACCAGAGGATTCTGAGTAAAACAGGTATTCTGGTTTGATTTTTTATATTTGGAGAGGCGATAAACGCCGACCCCGGTATCAAAATTATCGACTCCTGGTTTATCGTAACGAACCACTATACGGTTTGAATCAATCTCTTCAACCACACCAGAATCAGCTGCAAGCAGGCATGCACCAGAATCTCTGGCTACATAACGTTCCATACCGGTACCAACAAATGGTGCTGCAGTAATCATGAGCGGCACAGCCTGACGCTGCATATTAGATCCCATGAGTGCACGGTTGGCATCATCATTTTCAAGAAACGGGATAAGCGATGCAGCAACACTTACAAGCTGATTTGGAGCAATATCCATATAGCTGATCAGATCGGCATTTACTGTAATAACCTCACCTTCTTCGCGGACAATAAGAGAGTCTGAAATAATTTTGTTTGTATTGTCGAGCTGAATGGCAGCAGGTGCGATAAATTGTTTTTGCTCCTGCAGGGCACTCAAATATTTTATTTCATCAAGTACGATCCGGTCTTCAACTTTTCTATACGGTGTTTCAATAAAACCGTAGGGATTTACCCTGGCATAGGTTGCAAGTGAAACAATAAGACCAATATTTGGTCCCTCAGGTGTTTCAACCGGACAAATACGCCCATAATGAGTTGGGTGAACATCACGTACCTCAAAACCTGCGCGTTCTCGAGATAAACCACCGGGTCCAAGTGCTGAAAGACGACGTTTATGAGTCACTTCAGACAGGGGATTGGTTTGATCCATGAACTGTGATAACTGGGAGGTACCGAAGAACTCTTTAATGGCAGCGGAAATGGGTTTGGGATTGACCAGATCATGGGGCATCATGGTCTCAACTTCCTGCAGAGTCATACGCTCTTTGATGGCACGTTCCATACGGATAAGTCCCATACGGTATTGATTTTCAACAAGTTCACCGACCGTACGAACACGACGATTACCTAAATGATCAATATCATCAACATCGCCCTGACTGTCTTTCAGACGTACAAGAAAAAGAACAGATTCGATGATATCATCTTTGGTAAGGGCACGATGATTGATGTCTGTTTCAAGCCGGAGACGTGCATTAATTTTATAACGGCCCACCTCAGAAAGATCATAAAGATCCTTATTAAAGAAAAGGTTGTTGAAAAATGTCTGAGCTACTTCAATGGTAGGAGGACTGGATGGTCGGAGCCTGCGATAAATTTCCAGGATAGCTTCATCTGAAGTGTTGACTTTATCCAGTGCCAGGGTCTTACGAAAAGAATCGGAATAGGTAATACCATCAATATAAAGAATCTCAATTTCATCAATCCCGGCATCAGCAAAAGAATCAAGCATTGTTTCGGTGAGTTCACTGTTGCATGCAGCAAGGATCTCTCCAGTCTCAGGGTGAACTGAGTCAGTAACCAGATATTTCTCAAGAAGATTTTCCTTAGAAATCTTCAGGAATTCGACATTGGCATTAACCAGCCTTCTGCACAGAGCTTTACCAAGTTTTTTACCCTCTTTGCCAAGGATGTCTCCAGTGGCAGGGTCAACAATATCAAACTCAAGGCGTTGGCCTTGAACAGTATCAGGATCAAACGCGATAAAGTAGGTATCTTTCTCACGTTTTACTTTTAAAGTGGGGTAGAACTTGCGGAGAAGCTTTTCTGAACTGTAATTTGGGTCTGCATCTTCTTCCTTATCGTAGTCTAACGCTTTTAAAAGAGTGGTCACTGGAAATTTGCGGCGTCTGTCAATACGAACATGGAGGACATCTTTGATATCAAATTCAAAATCAATCCATGAACCGCGTACAGGTATAATACGAGCAGAATACAAGAACTTACCGCTGGCATGTTTTTTCCCGTTATCATGTGTAAAAAAGAGCCCGGGAGAACGTTGAAGCTGAGAAACTATGGCTCGTTCCGTACCATTAATAACAAAAACACCATCACCTGTCATAAGAGGCAAGGCACCAAGAAAAACCTGCTGCTCTTTAATATCGCGAATGGTTTGTACTTCAGTCTCTTCATCAACATCAAATGTGATCAGGCGTACTGTGATCTTCACTGGAATATCAAAAGTCATTCCCCTTTGTTGACATTCAGCAATGGTATACTTGGGTACCCCAAAGGAATAACTAACAAATTCGAGAGAACAATGCCCATTAAAATCGTTAATTGGAAAGACATTCTTAAAAATGGCCTGTAAACCAAAATCTTCGCGATCATTTGGTTCAACATCAATCTGCAGAAATTTCTCATATGAAATTCGTTGCATGGAGATAAGATGCGGCGGCTCCATAATTGTTGGGGCTTTCGCAAAGTTTTTTCTCACTCTTTCCATAATTTACCTCGAGGATGCCTTTAACAGATAATTGTATACCCGAATAGAGACACATGGGCCTGGATGCGGGATTAAACGACTTGGCAGTATCTACTGCAGAGTCGGAAATTTTAAAAGGTATGGTACTGCGAATACAGTGGGGGGAAACAGATACAACAATGAAAATCAAAATAACGGATTAATCGAGCAGGACAGTCTTTTATAGCGTACATTTTCATAGCAATACACGGGGTATGTTAGAATCAGGCTCAAAAAATAAAGGATAGAAGACGAACCACATCTTACTGATTTGTCGATGTTTTAAAACAACTTCCATACAACTTGGTAGAAAGCACGATACGCTACGAGGCATTAAGCCCGTAGCGTATCGTATAAAACCAGGTTAGCAGCTTGCTTGCTGAAAACCATATGAAAAGCGAACTACTTGATTTCTACAGTTGCACCAACTGCTTCAATCTGAGTTTTGATCTCTTCTGCTTCTTCTTTGGTGACACCTTCTTTAAGGGGAGCAGGAGCGCTCTCAACAAGGCCCTTAGCTTCTTTCAGGCCAAGAGATGTGATTGCGCGAACTTCTTTAATTACTTTAATTTTGGCATCACCAAAACCAGTAAGAATCACATCAAATTCAGTCTGCTCTGCAGCATCACCACCCCCTTCAGCCGGAGCAGCACCAGCAACTGCAACTGCAGCAGGAGCGGCAGCTGAAACACCGAATTTTTCTTCGAGTTCTTTAATGAGCTCGGAAAGCTCAAGAACAGACATATTGGAAAGGAAATCAATTACATCTTCTTTTGATACAGCCATTATTAAATACCTCTAATTTTAATCTTTAAAAAGTGATGGTTTGCATATCAGGAAACCATTCTTTAAGGTCGTCAGAACTATGCCTGTTCTTTCTGCTCTTTAATTGCCTGCAGTCCATACAGAAAAGTGCGTGGTACTCCTGAAAGTACCTGAACAAGTCCTGTGGGCACGCTATTAAGAACTGAAAGGAACTGTCCAAGCAGAACTTCCTTGGAAGGAAGTTTGGACAGTGCGATCATGTCGTCTGAAGAAATTTTCTCTCCATCAAGGGCGGCGGCACGAATCTGCATTTTTTCATGGTCTTTTATGAAGTTTGCAAGTGCCTTTGCTGGCGCAACCGGATCATCATAGCCCATAACTACGGCTGTGGTTCCTGTGAAATCATCAGTGAGAACATCACAGGTAGTATCCGCTACTGCCCTTTTCAGAAGAGTATTCTTTGCAATTCGAATTTCTGAATCGCAGCTACGCAGTTGAATGCGAAGCTCCTGTAACTCAGAAACCGTTAAACCACAATAGTCGGTTACCACAGTAAATTTGGCACGGTTGAACGAATCATTCAACTCGGAGATTATTGCTGTTTTATCGTCACGGTTCAAAGTACTCCTCCTTAATCGGTTTAAGATTACTCTTTTGCCTTACCCAGCTATACTGAATAAAACGCTTTAGAGTCTAATCCCGGTAATAAACAAAAAAAAAGCCGGGATAAGTACCTTCCTCAAATTCTTTATACTCAGTTCAGTACCCCTTGAGGGGATACAAACATACGCGATAAACACCCAAAAAAAAAGCAGGGTATAAACTTCGTCGAAAGAATTGACCAGGTACTAAACAGCGGATACGGTTAACAAATCGAAAATCTGAAATATTCCCCTTTGCCTCGGCAGGACACATAGTGTGATTAAACCTTGCGGCACCTGCTGTCTTCGACCATTTACTCAATGTAATGCAAACAAATATATAAAATCGCTTTTCTACTTAACTGCAGCAGTTAAAGCAATGGGGTCAAGCTTAATACCCGGTCCCATGGTGGAGGACAAAGTAACAGAACGCAGATAAATACCTTTGGCAGATGACGGTTTCAGCTGAATGACTTTCTCAACAAAAGCTTTCAGATTTTCAGTAATCTTTTCTTCACCAAAAGAGCATTTTCCAATTCCAACATGAATGATACCGGTCTTTTCAACGCGAAAATCGACCTTACCACTCTTGATCTCTTTTACAATATTGCCAACATCAAATGTAACAGTTCCAAGTTTAGCATTTGGCATAAGATTTCTAGGTCCAAGGACACGACCAATCTTACCAACGGTTCCCATCATATCAGGAGTAGCAACGGTTTTATCAAAATCAAGCCAACCACCCTTAATCTTTTCAACGAGATCATCACCACCTACAAAATCAGCACCAGCTTCCTTGGCCTCAGTTTCTTTTTCACCTTTGGCAAAAACAAGAACCCTGGTTTCTTTTCCAGTTCCATGGGGTAGGACAACTGATGACCGGACCATCTGATCAGCATGTCGTGGATCCACACCAAGTTTCATGGCAATATCAATGGTCTCGTCAAACTTGGCAAAGCTGCTATCTAGAACCAGTTTTACTGCTTCTTCCAGGGAATATTGGACACTACGATCCAATTTCTCTGTTTTGTTTCTAAAATTTTTTCCGTGTTTCGGCATACCAGCCTCCTACTCTCTAAGACTGTTTTATTCTTTAAAGTAACTTATCAATTCATACATCAGCTTTGAAAAGCCTTTTGTAAAGATACTTAAAGCGGTTTTCTTATTATCTACCGGTGAAAAAACAGGTCACAGCAGTATGTTAAGATTAATATTAATTGATGGCGTCGTAAAAACTCTTCATCTGCTTCGTTGCTACAATTTTTCTATCATTTCGACGTACTCTGGTACGTTGAAATGATAAAAAAATTGTGCGCCTCGCATGTGAAGTTTTTTACTTAGGAACGGGAGATAAATAACTTGAACAAAAATTAATAGGAGTTTTTTTCGTATTCAAGGCGCGAGGCGGGAGCATAACGGGTTACGTGAGCAACGAGCAACACAGAAGACGGAAAAAATACATTAATTTGTTCAAGTTATTTATTGTACATTCCTTAGCCATCTCGAATTTGACCTTTTAAGGTATTTGTCTTAATTAATTGTTGGTTACTGTAATGCCCATACTGCGGGCAGTACCTGCAATAATTTTGCTTGCAGCATCGATATCATAGGCATTGAGATCAACCATTTTGGTTTCTGCTATCTCACGAACTTTGTCCATACCAATTTCTGCGACACGCTCACTTTTAGGATTAGAAGAAGCCTTTGTAAGTCCTGCTGCTTTCATCAATAAGACTGATGCGGGGGGCGTTTTGGTTATGTAGCTAAAGGATCGATCAGCAAAAACGGTAATCACAACAGGGACAATAGTATCGCCTAACGCCTGGGTCTTGGCGTTAAAAGCCTTACAAAATTCCATGATATTCACACCATGTTGACCAAGTGCAGGCCCAACAGGGGGTGATGGATTAGCTTTTCCGGCCGGAATCTGTAATTTGATAAATGCCGAAATTTTCTTGGCCATTTCTAACTCCTACTCTACTGGAGAGTTTTTAGATTTCTTAATTAGTGCCTTACTCGTTAATTCCTGTCATAAAAAACAGGTAAGCACCCTAAAGAGACAGGGTATAAACTCCGACTCCGAAAAAATGAAAAGTTCGTTTAACGTTAGCAAGTTGAACATACCAACAAGGCACTTATACCCCTCGAGGGGGTACTGAAATGAGTGCCGGCCTCACTTACCGTTTACCGGTGTTAGTTACAATATACTATGCTGTCTCAGGTATTTGATACCTGTATATATTCCAGTTCCACAGGGGTATCTCTGCCGAAGATGGAAACCATAACTTTTACACGACCCTTTTCAGGATATACTTCATCTACAACACCCTGAAAATTTGCAAAAGGTCCATCAGTAACACGCACAATTTCACCAACTTCAAATATTACTTTGGGTCTTGGGGCTTCAGTACCATCCTGAATACGCCCAATTATTTTTTGTGCATCTTCATCAGGAAGAGGTGTTGGATTTTCATCATCACCGACAAATCCAACTACTCGAGGCATATTATCGTGTAGTACGTGCCATGTTGAGTCATTGAGTTCCATGGAAACAAGCATGTATCCTGGAAAAAACTTTCTTGCTGATGTTTTACGTTTCCCCTTGATCATCTCAACAACCTGCTCGGTTGGGACTAAGATGTCACCAAAAAATTCCTCAAGGCCTTGTTTACTGATTCTATCCTCAAGGGTCAGCTTGACCTTATCTTCAAAGCCAGAATGGACCTGCAATATATACCAGTGTATTGCCATGAGTTTATTATCAATTAGAGTAATGCCCTAACATATTGTGTCAGGCGAAGATCAATGAATTCAAAACAGGGTTTCGTTTAAAATCAACGAAGAACTGAATCTATAAGTTTTCCAAGAAGCAAATCAACCGACCCCAAATAAGCAGAAGCAAGGATCGAGAATACGATGACAACTCCGGTTAAACCCAGGGTTGTTTTTTTATCAGGCCAGACAATTTTTATAAATTCGACTTTTACTTCATCGATAAATATTTTAATTTGAGAAGGTGAAAAAGGAGATTTTTTTTCGCTTTCCAACTCCTGCTTTTTGATGGCTTTTGTCTTTTTACCCATATCCCTAACCACCTCCTGTCTATACAGCTTTAACCTATTGAAAGCTTAAAACACATAAATGGCAGGCCAGGAGGGACTCGAACCCCCAGCATCCGGATTTGGAGTCCGGCGCTCTACCAATTAGAGCTACTGGCCTGCGAACAAAATTACTTTGTTTCTTTATGCGGTGTATGTGTTCTACAAAATGGACAATATTTTTTAAGTTCCAGTTTTCCTGGAGTATTTCTTTTATTCTTGGTCGTCGTATAATTACGATGTTTGCATGTACCACATGCAAGAGTAACGATATCTCTCATGATAAATCCTAATATCAAAACACTTTAAGGAAGCATCCTTAAAGTGTGTTTGTAAATGTATATTTATTCTATTATCTCACTGACAACCCCGGCACCTACTGTTCGGCCACCTTCACGGATAGCAAAACGAAGACCGACTTCCATGGCAATCGGGGTGATGAGTTCAGCATCAACGTGAACATTATCGCCGGGCATTACCATCTCTACACCTTCTGCAAGAGTGATGACACCAGTTACGTCTGTTGTTCTGAAATAAAACTGAGGACGATATCCATTAAAAAATGGGGTATGACGTCCACCCTCATCTTTTCCAAGGATATAACACTCTGCCTTGAACTTGGTATGAGGAGTGATGCTCCCGGGTGCAGCAAGTACCTGGCCACGCTCGATTTCCTCACGCTTGACACCGCGAAGAAGTGCACCAATATTATCACCTGCACGACCTTCATCAAGAAGTTTACGAAACATCTCAACACCGGTACAAGTGGTCTTCACTGTCTCTTTAATTCCTACGATCTCAATTTCTTCACCAACTTTAATGATTCCACGTTCAACACGGCCGGTGGCAACAGTTCCGCGACCGGAGATGGAGAACACATCTTCAATGGGCATAAGGAATGGTTGATCAATATCTCGCTCAGGTTCAGGGATGTATGAGTCAATGGCGTCCATGAGTTCATCTATGCATTTAGTAGCATCTGGATCCGTTGGACTTTCGAGTGCTTTTAATGCTGAACCGTGAATAATTGGAATATCATCACCAGGAAACTCATACTTGTCAAGTAACTCACGAAGCTCCATCTCAACGAGTTCAATAAGCTCTTCGTCATCAACCATGTCGCATTTGTTCAAAAAAACAACAATTGCAGGCACACCAACCTGACGGGCAAGAAGAATATGCTCACGGGTCTGAGGCATGGCACCATCATCGGCACCTACAACCAGAATGGCGCCATCCATCTGCGCAGCACCGGTGATCATGTTCTTAATATAGTCAGCATGGCCCGGACAATCTACATGGGCGTAATGACGATTATCAGTCTCATATTCAACATGAGCAGTGGCAATGGTAATTCCACGCTCTTTCTCCTCAGGGGCTTTATCAATGTTACTGAAATCAGTAAACTCTGCGAATCCTTTGGTTGCCTGTACAGCTGTAATCGCGGCAGTCAGAGTAGTCTTACCATGATCAATATGACCGATAGTACCTACATTAACATGCGGTTTAGTCCTTTCAAATTTTTCTTTTGACATAGTCTTAGTCTCCTCTGGCCGTTAATTAACAATGTTTTTCGATGAGTGATGGAGCCCATAAACGGATTTGAACCGTTGACCTCATCCTTACCAAGGATGCGCTCTACCATCTGAGCTATATGGGCCTGTTACCATAAACAAAAAAAACAGATATTGTAATGGAGCGGGAAACGAGACTCGAACTCGCAACCCTCAGCTTGGAAGGCTGATGCTCTACCAATTGAGCTATTCCCGCATTAATATCTGTACTATGTGTGTATGGAGCAAAAAGCTGGTGGAGGGGGGAGGATTCGAACCTCCGAAGTCTCTGACGACAGATTTACAGTCTGTTCCCTTTGGCCACTCGGGAACCCCTCCACAACTAAACAAATTCGATCTTAATACCCCAATACAGTATATTTTTTTGGATACTTACAAGTATCTCGCACAACTGGAGCTGGCGATGGGACTTGAACCCGCAACATCCTGATTACAAATCAGGTGCTCTGCCAATTGAGCTACGCCAGCGTACAAACTGAAAGAACATACCCAAAAGGTTTTTTTATTACAATCATTATTTTTAAATTTCTTTAAATATTCTAAAAAAAATTAACCTATCACAAAAAAAAAGGCTGTGTCCTAAGACACAGCCCAAAACACAAGCTACAATAAAGTCCTATTCGTCAAGTGGATCTTTGACAAAAGAGCTATCTCTATATTTTTCAAAAGTCATTGCAGTAGTACGATAGATCAGATGAGCAAACTTAGTATAAGGCATGTACATAAACAGCATCATAACTGTAACAAGATGGATATAATAAATAATGTATCCAGGTGCTGCAAGTCCGGCCCATCGTAAAACCTCTGCCAGAAGACCACTAACACCAACTGCCATAATTTCCCAGATAAGGAACCAGTCATAAAAGGTTGGAGTAATATTATCTTCAGCTTCAGATTTTGTACGATTCATCCACAGAATCCCACAACCAACGATCATTGCAACAGCAGACACATTTGCAAGAATTTTGATAGGATTCCATACTGACATGGGACCATGAAGACTTGGAATCCAAAGGCCAAAAACATCATTCGCCAATGCAGACCATACAGTTACGATAAACAAACCACCAAAAGCCCACATCAGAGGTTTATGGCCAACTTCACGATCACGATTTGTAACACATTCTCTGAAACGGTTATGTTGTACAATTTCGATGATAGAGGGCCAGGCAAATTCTTTTACCAGTTGAACCAAAGAAGGTTTAAAGTCAGGATTAACGCCTGAACGTTCCACCATATTTTTCCATTGGGTTGTCACGCCCTTATATGAGGCAATAACAGCAAGACCAGCAGCGCCTAACATAAAAAAGTCAATAAAGGCAACATTCTTTGACAGCCAGTGAAAATCCCAGTGACCAAAGAAATGCTGATAGCCGTATTTGGAAAATTCTTCGCTTCCAGGAATACTCATTCCACCGGAAATTGCCCAAAGTACGAAAATAATAACTGATGGAATTGCAATCAGCATTGGCAAGCCTTTAGCGCTTGATGCCAATTTTGCAAGGCCTGTGGGCCATCCAAGTGCAGTATATGTATAGGCACGGATTGCGCCAAGCACATCACCGGGTTTGGCACCACGCGGACAATAGGCCGTACAGTCTCCACACTGATGACAAAGGAAAACATTAGGATCGGAAATAAGTTTATCCTTCAATCCCCAGCCAGCCCAGATCATTTCCTGACGTGGAAAGGGATGTTCCTCAGTTGATAGCGGGCAAACAACAGAACAGGTGGCACATTGGTAACACTTTTTCATCGTGTCGCCGCCAGCTGTTTTCAAATATCTAATAAAGTCTAAATCAGGTTGAACATTCATGGTAGTTCTCCTCCCGTTCTTTTATCAAGTCGTATAACATTATTTAAATAAATTAGTCTTCAATTAAATAGGACATGGTACTGGTGTTCTCTCTTTTTTGCAAGCAGAGTCACACCAGTACCCGATAAAAAAACAGCTTTAGAATCCCTTAAATGGATTTGCACCAAGTTCAACAATCTCGTCAACAAAATCATTCACAAGAGCAGGGACTTTATCATAATCAGTTATGGCGATTGACTCTGACCGTACACGCTCAGGTTCAAGACCCAGAGTTGAAAGTGTATCACCAATATTTTCCATACGAGTATTGGCAATTTCAGATCCCTTAACAAAGTGACACTGGTAGTCATCACCATATTTACAGCCAAGAAGCATTGCACCGTCAAGTCCTGCAGAAAGTGCGTCGCGAATCCATGCCATGTTCACGGAACCAAGACAGCGAACCGGAATAAAACGGATCATGTGGTTGAGCTTATGCTTACGCATTCCAGCCATATCAAGTGCGGGATACGCATCATTTTCACAGGCAAAGATGAGGATACGCAGTTTATCATCATCTTCTTCAGGTACCTCAATGGCCTTAATCATAGATCCAATAAGATCGATGTTATAATCCTTGAAACCAATAATACGCTCAGGACAGGCCCCCATACAGGTACCGCAGCGACGACAGCGTGATGGATTTGGAAGTGGTGTACCCTTCTCATCATCATCAAGTGCGCCAAATGGACATTCTTCAGTACAACGTTTACACTGAGTACATCTCTGCATGAAAAACTCAGGATAGGTTTTATCACCTGAACGAGGATGAACAGAAACACCTCGATCAGTAGACTCAATGGCCTGAATGGCTTTCAGTGCTGCACCGGTGGCATCGTCAATGGTTTCCTGCATGTTCATTGCTTTTCTTACACCACCACAGGTATAAATACCGGTACGGCGGGTTTCGTATGGAAAACAGATGAAATGTGAATCAGCATATCCATCAAAGAGATCAAGATCGAGAAATGCAGGCCCCTGACGATAGGCAAGATTAATGGTGTTTGCATCTCTGGTAGTTGGTACCATACCAGCAGCAAGTACTACCAAATCAACTTCGAGATCAAGATCTTCACCAAGAAGGGTATCTTTCGCATGTACGGTTCCACCCTCAACGCCGGTTACCGTGGCCTTGGTCATGAAAATTCCGTCATCCTGCTGAACACCTTTGTAAAACAGCTCCATGTTTCCAGGGGTACGCATGTGCTGATAGAGGATATATGCTTTGGCATCAGCATTACTCTCGCGAACATACTTGGCCTGTTTCAATGCAACCATGGAGGTAACAGAGTTAGCATAAGGGAAATCCTCATCATTTTCTTCAGCACCTGGGCTCATGACAAAAGCAACATTATTGAGACCCTCCAGCTTACCGTCCTTGGCCATGACCTCAAACTCAGCATTGGTCACAACTTTATCATTGCTGCCATATCCAAGATGCTCATATTCTGAAACATCTGCAGGAATCCAGCCAGTGGCAAGAATCACCGCACCAAAAGGATCTGCTGCCTCATTGGCTTCAGCATAGGGTTTGAGTCCGGCATTGGGATCTTCCATCTCACCCTTATCAATGAGATCCTGTTCGTCTACACCAACTTTGGCAGGGGCATCCCACTCAGAACCAGTTCCGGCAGCTTTCAGAGTTACTTGAAAGTCACCTGGTGCACCACCGATACGAGCTACTTCAGTGCCTGTTTTTATGGTGATATTCGCATCAGCTTCCGCTTCAGCAATCATTGCTCCAATGGAGTTCTCTTCAAGTTCAGCATAGGGGTAGGAAGTTGGGAACTGTTTCGCCCAACCATTCGCCTTACCACCAAGTACGTCAGCTTTCTCAATAATAGTAACTTTTGAACCAGCTTTGGATGCTTCAACTGCAGCAGTGATACCGGCAATTCCGCCGCCCATTACCAGGATGTCCTTGTTCATGGACTCCATTTCCCAAGGTTCAGGCAGTTCAGTCTTTGCAGCACGGGTACAGGCCATGCGAACATAGTCAGATGCGGTTTCCTGCAACCATTCCTTATGAGATTCTTCCTGACCCTCATCAGCCTCACCTGCTGTCCAGATAACCTGCTCACGAAGGTTACCACGAATGGTGATAGTATCATCGCCCATATCAAATTCACTCTGCATTACGCGTGGCGAACAGGCACAGATATTAAAGGTATTAATACCCTCGGTTTTCTTCTCATTCTCAAGAAAAGCACGACCTTCTGCTCCACAAAGTGTTGCATGGGTCTTACATTCCTGAGACATCTCACCAGTTACAACACCTGAAAGCTCTTCAATATCGAGGGCTTCTCCAATGCCACAACCAGTACATATATAGGTACAAATTTTCTTATCCATTGATTATGACCTCCTGGAAACCTGAATTGCCTTCAGGGCAGCAGCGGTGGCTGACTGATTGCTGGTTACAACATCTGCAGCTCTGCATGCACAGCCTGCGGACAATACGCCTGTCTCGGGATTTGAGTTAACAAATCCGCTCGGATCAGTATCGAGTGTAACAGGAGCACCATCGGCACTAAGTGAAGGCTGCATACCAGTTGCTAGAACTGCCATATCGACTTTTTGTTTTATTTTTTCTCCGGTTACTGCATTTTCTGCAACAACAGTCACAGAACCATCAGATTCCGGGATTATCTCTGCAACTTTGCCTTTGATGAAGGTGGAATTCTCATCCTGCATCAGTTTCTCACGGAATTTTTCATATTTTCCAGGAGTACGGAGATCAATGTAGAAGACATAAATTTTAGCCTCAGGATAGCGTTCCCTGATATATGTCATCTGTTTGAATGTGGCCATACAACAGATGTATGAACAGAATTCGAGATGATTTTCATCGCGGGATCCAGCACACTGAACAAAGCCAAAAGACTCAGGCTCTTTATTATCACCTGGACGAAGGATGGCGCCATTAGTAGGCCCGCCTGGTGCTGCCATACGCTCAATCATCATATTGGTAACAATGGCGTCAGACTCACCGAACTTCAAGTTGTCCATTTTGGTAGGATCGTAAGGAGTCCAGCCTGTAGCCCAGATAATGGAAGCTACATTAATGGTCTTGCTGTCGGTTCCCATGTCGAGATCAACTGCATTATACTTACAGGATGCCTTAACTGCTGCTGCACCCTCTTCAGAAAGTGCATCTTTGTTAATCACATAGCGACGAGGAAAAGCCATCTCATGGGGGAGATAAGCAGCTTTGGATTTATTCATTCCAAAGTTAAACTCATTGTCCATTTCATCAGGACAGGCAGCCTCGCAATCGCCACATGCAGTACAATTACTGTTCACATAGCGGGGTGCGGTTTCAAGCGTAACTTCGTAATTTCCTGGTCCACCAGAAACAGCTGTAACGCTGGTCATGGTGAAGGTCCGGATACGACGATTATCCTTTATGCGTTTAAAGTTAATTTCCAAGCCACAGCTTGGGGGACACAGTTTAGGGAAATACTGATTCAGCTGTGCTACACGGCCGCCAAAATAGGCATTCTTTTCGACCAGAAACACATCATTGCCGACTTCAGCGGCTTCAAGGGCTGCAGTGAGCCCGCTGATACCACCGCCTACGACCAAAATCGCACCAGAGGTGCCTTGCTCGTCAGTCATACCAACCTCCATTAGTAGTCTTAATAATTTACCTTTGAAAACGCACGTCCTGCCAGGAATAATTCACCGGACATTCAGGGAGCTTCAATTTAACTACATTCAAATTCAAGAATCAAAGGCTCTTTTTTTTTAATTGTAACTCATCAGAATGAAGGAAATTTGTCTTTCCTTTGCTCTGATCAATCACAAACTGTACATAGTAAAAATCTCCAGGAATCCGAAGACTCCTGGAGATTTTTATTCATGCGTATGTCCTATCCCAGCGGCTTAAAACAAAGTGCTGAAATATTAATCTGTTGGTGGTGATTTTAAAAAGAAATCATTCAACAGATCCTAAACGCCTGCTATTACAGCCAGGGGTCGGTCTCTACGATGTTTACAACGTCTACCTTCTCACACGTCCATTCCTGGGTATCAGGATTAAAGGTGGAGTTAACGAAACACTTCCAGTTGTCGTCATCAACATTCGGGAAGTCAGATCTGTAGTAAAATCCTGGGTAGCGGGATTCTTCACGGAACTGGATATGACGAATATGCATCTCAACACACCAGATACGATGGTAATTCTCCCAGGCGCGCATCAACTCATGCAGATCACCGGCACCCATTTTCGCAGCATCTTCACGAAGAAGCTGAAGAAGATCCATACAGATTCCGAGCAGTTTACCAGAGGTCATGTAGTATGTCGCAACACCACCACCATACTCATCAGTGGCTTTCATGAGACGCATCATGATACCTGCAGGTTTGCAGTAGTTAGGATTAACATCAGCAGCAGTGGAAGCACCAACAAACTCATGGTAACGTTTAACTGGAGCGTAAATCTCATCAGCAAGTTCCTGAGCGGTCTGCTTCAGTTCCGGGGTGAAATCGTTGTCGCGACAGAATTTAACCATCTGTTTTGCAACAATACGTCCTTCAGCATGGGCACCAGAGGAGAACTTATGACCGGAAGCACCGACACCATCACCAGCGGTGAAGAGTCCGTCAACTGTGGTCATACGGTTATAGCCCCATTTGTACTGATGAGCACGGGTACCATCAACAGTTGGAACCCAGTCTTCATCAGGACCTGAACACCAGATACCACAACAACCGGAATGAGAACCAAGAAGGTAAGGCTCGGTTGGCATAATCTCAGACCCTACTTTCTCTGGCTCTATGTTGGCACCAGCCCAAAGGCCAGCCTGTCCAACAGACATGTCAAGGAAATCTTCCCATGCTTCAGACTCAAGGTGTTTCCAGAATTTCTTGAGGGATTTCTCATCCATTCCAGCATCACGACGTTCATCAAGGAAAGCATTCAGAGCAACGTCAGTTGCCATGTAGATTGGGCCACGTCCTGCGATGAACTCACGTACCATCAAATGGTTACGAAGACAAGTAGGAGTTACAGCAGAAGCGCCATAAGGCATAAATTTCGCAAGCTCTTCCTTGGCACCATCACCCATGGCATAGAACTCACCAAGACCGTTTGCAACTTTAGCTTTGAAAAGAAGGAACCACGCACCAACAGGTCCGTATCCATCTTTAAAACGAGCAGGGGTGAAACGATTTTCCATCATGGTCATGGTAGCACCAACCTGACCACACATGGTGTAGGTGGAACCAGCATTCCATACCGGGTACCATGCACGACCTTTACCTTCACCGGTAGACCGGGGACGGAAGATGTTTACAGCACCACCGCAAGCTACGAGAGCAGTCTTGCAACGGAAAACATGAACTTTATTTTCACGGGTAGAAAAACCAACAGCGCCGGCAACCTGGTTAGCTTTGTTTTTGTCAAGAAGCATTTTCACGATAAAAATACGCTCGAGACAATTCTCTTCGCCAAGTGCGGTTTTTGCAGGCTCAGCAACGATACATTTGTAGGACTCACCGTTGATCATGATCTGCCATTTACCGGTACGTACGGGAGTTCCACCTTCACGCAGGGTTGGGGCAGGTTTTGAACCATCAAGGTTCTCGCCGTCTGCATCTTTTTTCCAAACAGGAAGGCCCCATTCTTCGAACAGTTTAACAGACTCATCAACGTGACGACCACAGTCATAGATAAGATCTTCACGAACAACGCCCATCAGGTCATTACGAACCATCTTTACGTAGCTTTCGATTGGATTCTCACCAATGTAGGTGTTAATAGCAGAAAGACCCTGAGCAACAGCACCGGAACGTTCCATTGCGGCTTTGTCAACGAGGGTAATTTTCAGGTCATCTGCAGCCCATTTTTTGATCTCAAAAGCAGTACCGCATGCAGCCATACCACCGCCAACGATAAGAACATCAACATCGTGTTCTACAATCTCGGGATCTACAACGGCATTAAGCTCGCCTAGAGGTTTATTTGGTAACGCCATATTCAAATCTCCTTATTTAGATTCAAAAGGTTTTAAAATAATTCAATTAATTCTTCTCAATCACTACGAGGCTAGAATTATTTAGGGGTCGGCAGATCGGCTTCAAGAAGCAGACATTCGTCATCCAGGTTACCACCTTTCTCACCAGGGTAAGCATTTGCAGCACCCTCAGCAGTAGTACGAACTGGGAATTTGAAACGTTTCATGTTGCCATTACGGAATTTAACGGTCCACATGATGGAATCTGCACTACGCATTGGGTGAACCTGGCCGCCCATTGGTACAAAGTCATCGTATCCACGAACAAAGATTGCGCCCTGTGGACAGATTTTAACACAAGAGTAACATTCCCAGCAAGCATCAGGCTCCTGGTTGTATGCTTTCATTTCCTCTTTGTTAAGCACCATCAGGTCGTTGGGACAGATGTACATACATGCTGTCTTGTCGCCACCTTTGCATCCATCACACTTCTCAGGATCTACATAACTTGGCATTAAACTACCTCCTCAGTTTATTTTACATTTTGCGACTCGGAACCGACCGAGCCAACTATAACCACTAATTAAAAGAGCATTGAAAAAATCAATTTTTAAGCAATACCCTGTCAACACAAAAATAACAATTTAAACGAGTTACAACCACTCAGCACAAACATTCATCTAAATGAGCCGTCACTCATTTTTACAAGATACAACTTATATATTGTTGACTGATAATTGTCAAGATAATTCAACCTATGCCGGACAGAGCTCTCAGGTGTATTCTTTTCGTGCTAATACCTCGCGTGGTCTGGCACCATCTGCCGGCCCAATCACACCCTCTTTCTCCATCATTTCAATCATTCTTGCCGCTCTGTTATATCCCACCCGCAACCGACGCTGAACCATGGATATAGACGCTTGACCGGATTCACAAACAAGAGTCACCGCCTCATCATACCGTTCATCATACTCTTCAGCAGCTGCCCCTTCTCCACTGTTCTCGGCTTCTTCAACCGCAGCTGTTACTGATTCATCATAACTGGCATTGCCCTGTTCTTTCAAAAAATTCACAATTGCCTCAGTCTCACCTTCAGAAATATAAGCACCATGCACACGTTGCAGACTTGAAGAGCCATTGGCAAGATACAGCATATCACCAGCACCGAGAAGATGCTCTGCCCCTGATGTATCAAGGATGGTCCTTGAATCGATCTTTGAGGATACTTTGAATGAAATTCGAGTGGGAAAATTTGCCTTGATTAAACCGGTCAAAACATCCACAGAAGGCCTCTGGGTTGCCAAAACAAGATGCATTCCAGCTGCTCTTGCCATCTGCGCCAATCGTGCAATTGAGGCCTCTATATCTTTAGAGGCTACCATCATGAGATCAGCAAGTTCATCTACGATGATAACGATATAGGGAAGTTTTTCTTCAGCTACGTTATTATATGAGTCAAAGCTTTTTACCTTTGCCTCTTCAAGAAGCTTATATCGCCTCTCCATTTCTCTCACAGCCCACATCAAGGCACGGGAAGCAAGCTTTGGCTCAACCACAACCGGGTGCAGAAGATGCGGGATCCCCTCATACCCCGACAATTCAATACGCTTGGGATCCACCATAAGCAGCCTCACCTCCTCAGGTGTTGCATTATATAAAATGGAAGCAATAATGGTGTTAATGGCAACACTTTTTCCTGAACCTGTTGATCCTGCAATCAGAAGATGCGGCATTTTTGCTAGATTGGCAATTGACGGGCTCCCTACCACGTCAAGACCAAGGACAATTGCCAGCTTATCCTTTCCATTGCGAAACTCACTCGAGGCAAGTAAATCACGAATACAGACAGGAGAACGAACGGGGTTTGGTATTTCTATACCCAATGCAGCCTTACCGGGAACCGAACCAACCACGCGCACAGATTGAGCCTTGAGACCAAGGGCAAGATCATCGGCAAGACCGGCTATTTTATTAATTTTCACTCCGGGAGCAGGAGAATATTCATAGGTGGTGACGACAGGGCCTGGTGAAATGCCCACAACCTTGCCGGACACTCCAAAGTTTTTCAGTTTCTGCTCAAGCTGTTTTGATACCTGATAATAAATTTCCTTATCTACTTTTGTCTCTTTATTAACAGGTTTTTCCAAAAAGCTGAGGGGGGGTAATTTCCAGTCACCTCTGGCAACTGGATTTGCGGCAAATGCCTCATCTTCTGCCGTTGTCCCGACAGATCGTGCAAGTTCCTTAACCACCGGCTTCCCAGGTAATGGGCCAGCGGGTTCGATCATTTCATCCTTTTTTCTTTTTCCTGCAGGTTGCACTTTGACTTTCTCTTCATTAACACCATCGTCCTGTTTCTTTTTCTTAGCCGCTTTCCTGACAGCTCTTTTTTCTTTTCTGGAAAGAAATAAATTCTTAATTCCTCTCCCGATCCTTTTCACCATCCGCCAGAGCAATCCGCCAAGCTGATACGGAGAAAACTGGGTTGAAAGCATAAGGGAGACAAGAAAGATCAGTAGTAAAAACAACACAGTGCCAGGCCCACCGACAAGAGATTGCATAACAGTAAAAACTGTTTTACCGACAACACCACCGGCCTCAACTGGAGCCCACGCTTTTAGAGAAAGAGAAGAAAAAAGAGCACAGGAAGAAATCACAGCACCCGTCAAGCCAGCGGTGATCTGCGGCAACCGTTCAAATGACATCCTGGGACTAAAAAACAAAAAAGATAAAATCAGCAACAGACCGGAAAGAAGATAAGCCCCCCAACCAGTGACTCCCATAAGCACATGAGCAATGAGGGTTCCTATTTCCCCGCCCCAGTTTCCTTCACTTGCAAAGCTGGTTGAAAGAAAACTTAAAAATAAAAACAGGGACAAAAAAACCCCCAGAACTGCGGTTGCCTCCTGTCTCAGGCCCGGGCGTATTTTTTTTCTATCTTGTGCCATGATCGTGCCACTTTAAATTAAAAATTTTGCAAATGAAATGATGCTGGATTGCAGGATAAGATGAATAGAAAACAAATGTCAATTGATTTCCCCCCGATGATGAACGGGAAAACCGAGACTCTTTTTAGTGCCTTACAGAATATTTTCTCGGAGTCTACGCTTACCTGTTTTTTTTGAACATATTCTGATAAGGAACGGGAATTAAATAACCTGAACATATTTCGCCGCAATTTTTTCGTCAGCGACACTTTAAAAAGCTTTGCATACTCCCTGTATGTAACGGTTTTTAAAGTATTGCTGGCGGAACAAAGGGCAAGAAAGATGTTCAGGTTATTTAATGTACGTTCCTAAGGCACTTATCCAGTGAACTGAATTGTTTCCGGTTGAACCGGGTTAGTACCCCCTTGAGGGGTAAAAAAACAAGAAAAAAATTTTTAAGGTAGTAATCGATTTGTAGAAAAATGCAAGATGGCAAGGAAAAACGGAAAGAAAGAGGGGGGAACGCCGGAATATTTTTGTTAATTTATGCGCTCACTTCGATTTTAACTGCATCAAGGATACCATTGACAAAAGAAGGAGAATCATCGGCGCAAAAACGTTTAGCAATTTCCACGGCTTCATTAATGGCCACTTCCGGTGGTACATCATTCTGATGCATCATTTCAAATACTGCAATCCGGAGAATATTTCTATCTGTTACATCGATACGTTCCAGGCGCCAATTGCTGGCATGTCTGGATATTGCGGCATCAAGTTTCAAGCGTTCACGATACACCCCTTCCAACAATTCCACAGCATAGGGACGTGCCTTTTTCTGCACATCATACAGGGAACAAAAATCAACAAAGCGCTGTGCCAGATCCTTATCGGAGCCAAGCTCAAAACCTTTAAAGTCATCCTGAAAAAGAAACTGCAGAACAGCCTCACGTGATTTTCTACGAACACCCATGTTGATTCATTAAAAATTAAAAGTTAAAAGTGAAAAATTTCACAGGAAATGCAGCACCTGTCCGCCTGGCAAACAGATGCTGTACGAAACATCAAATCGGTTTAGTGCCTTACAGGATATTTTCTTGTTTTTTTCAAAGAAAATATCTTGATATGGTACTTATGCCGGCTTACCGTTCATCACCGGTATTAGTGCCTTACTCGTTAATTCCTGTCATAAAAAACAAGAAAATGAAAAGTTCGTTTAACGTTAGCAAGTTGAACATACCAACAAGGCACTTATACCGGCCTCACTTACCGTTTACCGGTGTTATCTGTGTCTTAGGAACGTACAATAAATAACTTGAACAAATTAATGTATTTTTTTCCGTCTTCTGTGTTGCTCGTTGCTCACGTAACCCGTTATGCTCCCGCCTCGCGCCTTGAATACGAAAAAAACTCCTATTA